>NZ_JBFBNR010000041.1:0-69747 GCF_040687675.1 Kitasatospora sp. NPDC056731 | reverse complement strand
CTGGGCACCGTGAAGTCGTGCGCCATCTGCGAGGTCTTCGGGTGGACCATGAAGTAGATCGGCACCAGCAGCAGCGAACCCACGCACAGCGTGACCGCGACGCGCTCGAAACGCCGGAACGAGCCGGTGAACGCCGAGGCGATGATCACCACCGCCGCCAGCACCACCGCGGCCACCTTCGGCAGCCCCAGGTACCCGGCCGCCAGGGTGACGCCGATGAACTCCGTGACCAGCGTCAGCGCGTTCAGCAGGAACAGGTCGATGACGCTGAACGCGCCCCAGAACTTCCCGAAGCGCTCCAGGATCAGCCGGGCGTGCCCGACACCGGTGACGGCGCCCAAGCGCAGCACCATCTCCTGGTTCACGTACAGCACCGGGACCAGCATCAGCAGCGTCCACAGCAACTGCGTGCCGTAGTTCTGCCCCGCCTGCCCGTACGTCGAGAAGGCGCCCGCGTCGTTGTCGCCGACCATCACGATCAGGCCGGGGCCCACGATCGCCAGCAGGGTCTTGAGCCGCGCGGACAGGCCGTGGCGCGGCGTGGTGTCATCGAGCCGGATGGTGCCGAGCGCACCCCTGATGTCGCCGACGTGGGCGTCGTCGAGCACGGCGGTGCGGGTGGTGGTGGTGGTGGGGACCTTCGGGTCCAGCATCACGTTGGTCATGGCAGGGCCTCCCTGCCCCCTTCCTTGAGGGGGCGACAGGGGGCACGCAGCAGCGATCCTCCCTGCGAGCGCACGGCGTCGGACCGCACGGCGGCGCTGAGCGGCGGCGGCCGTGAAGGCATGACGGAGCGTCAGACGTCGCGCGTCGGGGCGCGGTTGAGCGCATGACGCAGCGTCAGGTGAACGCGCAGGGAAGGTTGTTACCGCGTGCCAGAGGTGATCGAGAGCATGCGGGGGTAGGGGCGACTATGGCCCGGACTATCGCAGTCCATGTCTCTCGCCTCCTCCCGGTCGGGGGTGCACCGTCTGTGCACCGCATCGCGACACGGCAAGGAGCGGACCAGCCCTACGGGACCGGCACACCCCAACTCGTCAGAGCTTTGGCACTCCACGGCGTGTCCAGCCCGGTCGGGCCGGAAGCCACTTCGGATCAACCCTTAGGTCGGGAAGATCTGTCCTAACCCTGGGCGTCTCTCGACGTCGTCGGATCAGTGGCCTGTGTCCGTGAAGAAGCCTCACCGAACGAGGTGCCTTCTTCAAACCTCGTCAAGCATAGACCCTCCCTTTCACCCGGATAGCGGCGTCTCGGCCGAACTTCGACAGCTTTGTAGAAGCTTGACCAAACCCACCCCTCGACGTGCACCCCCATCCGGCATATATAGTTCACCGACATATGCAGCTCAACAGCTCACGAGGGGGAAGTGTGTCCCACAGCGATCCGACCCGATCCGCACCCGTCCTGCACCTGGCCAACGTCACCCGGGTGCACGGGCGGGGCGCCGCCGAGGTACACGCCCTGCGCGGCGTCGAACTGGCCGTCCACCCCGGCGAGTTCGTCGCCGTCATGGGCCCGTCCGGCTCCGGGAAGTCCACCCTGCTGACCCTGGCCGGCGGACTCGACGCGCCCAGCGAGGGCGAGATCCTGGTCGAGGGCGTGGCCCTCGGCGGCCTCAGCCGCGGCCGGCTCGCCGACCTTCGGCGGCGCTCCATCGGGTACGTCTTCCAGGACTACAACCTGATCCCCGCCCTCACCGCCGCCGAGAACATCTCGCTGCCCCGCGAACTCGACGGAGTCTCCGGACGCGCCGCCCGCCGCGAGGCGCTCGCCGCCCTGGAGGAACTCGGCATCGGGGAACTCGCCGACCGCTTCCCCGACGACATGTCCGGCGGCCAGCAGCAGCGCGTCGCCATCGCCCGCGCCCTGATCGGCGAGCGCCGGCTCGTCCTCGCCGACGAACCGACCGGCGCCCTCGACTCCGCCACCGGCGAGGCCGTGCTCGCCGTGCTGCGCGCCCGCTGCGACGCCGGGGCCGCCGCGATGATGGTCACCCACGAGGCCGCGCACGCCAGTTGGGCGGACCGGGTGGTCCACCTGAAGGACGGCGCGGTCGACTCCGAGAGCCACGGGCGGCGCACCGGCAAGCGCCGACTGACCGGCGAGCCGCTCAGCGCCCCGGCCGACGGCTACGGCCACGCGGCCGACGGGGCCGGGCACACGTCCGGCGACTACGGCCACACGTCCGGCTTCGGCCACGCGGGCGACGGCTTCGGCGAGGTGGCCCGATGAGACTCGGCGCCTGGAAGGTCGCCCTGCGCATCGCCCGCCGCGACGCGCTGCGCGCCAAGGGCCGCAGCGCCCTGATCGTCGCCATGATCGCGCTGCCCGTCCTCGGCGTCACCGGCGCCGACGTCGTCCACCGCAGCGGGCAGCTCACCCCGGCCGAACGGGTCGAACGGGTGCTGGGCGGGGCGGACGCCCTGGTCACGTCACTCGCCCCCGGCCGGACCGTCGAGCAGGCCCCGGTCGCCGAGGACGGCGCCTTCGCGGTCCAGCCCCGCCCCGGGCAGCCGCCCACGGCCGAGCAGCAGAAGGGCGCCGGCACCGACCCCGTCGCCCTGGTCACCGGACTGCTGCCGCCCGGCAGCGTGCTCACCTCCGCCCGGCAGGGCCCGGAGACCGGCGCCACCTCCCCCGAAGGCCTGGTCCGCACCCTCACCACCGAGGCCGACCTCACCGACCCGCTCTGGCACGGCCGGCTCGACCTGGTCGACGGCCACGCCCCGGGCGGCCCGCGCGAACTGGCCGCCACCCGGGCCTTCCTCGACAACTCCGGGCTGGCCGTCGGCGGCACCACCACCTTTCCCGGCCTGGAGCGGACCACCTTCACCATCACCGGCGTCGTCGAGCACCCGGACGACCTCCGCCGGGTCGAACTCGTCGCCCAGTCGGGCGCGTTGCTGAGCCAGCTCGCCGCCGCCACGCCTCCCGGCAGCCCGGCCGCGGCAGCGCCGGAGCCCGAACGCGGCGCCTGGCTGGTCCGGCTCCCCGCCGGGGCCACCCTCGACTGGGCCAAGGTCCAGGAGTTCAACGCCCACGGCTACACCCTCACCGCACGCTCGGTCGCGCTCGCCCCGCCGCCGCGCGCCGCCGTCCCCTACTACCGGGACGCCTACCGCTCCTTCGGCCCCTCCGCCGACGACAACACCAAGGTCGTGGTGGCCACCGTCACCGGCATGGGCCTGCTGGAGGTCGCCCTGCTCGCCGGCCCCGCCTTCGCGGTCGGCGCCCGCCGCTCCCGCCGCCAGCTCGCGCTGCTCGGCGCCGCCGGCGGCCGGCGGACGCACGTCGGCGCGGTGGTGCTCGGCGGCGCCCTCGTCCTCGGCACGGCCGGGGCCGTGGTCGGCGTGGTCCTCGGCGGCGGCCTCGTCGCCGGGCTGCGCCCGTGGATCGAACGGGCCGGCGGCGCCCGCTTCGGGCACTTCGCCCTGCCGCCACTGGACCTGCTCGCGATCGGCGGGATCGGCCTGCTCACGGCGCTCCTCGCGGCCGCGCTGCCCGCCCGGCAGGCCGCCCGCAGCAGCGTCACCGCCGGACTCACCGGCCGGGACACCGTCCAGGCCCCGAACCGCTGGGTCACCGTGCTCGGTGTGCTGCTGCTCGCCGCCGGCGCCGCCCTGGCCCTGTACGGCGCGAGCGCGGTGCAACACGGCGGCGTGCCCGTCGTCAGCACCTACGACACCCGCACGCTGACCGTGCTCGGTGGCTCCGTCATCGCCGAACTCGGCCTGCTCGCCTGCACCCCCGCACTCGTCGCCCTGCTCGGCCGGCTCGCCAAGCGGCTGCCGCTCGGCCCCCGACTCGCCCTGCGCGACTCCGCCCGGCACCGCTCGCGCACCGCGCCGGCCGTCGCCGCCGTGATGGCCGCCGTGGCCGGGGCCGTCGCCATCGGCGTCTACAGCACCAGCACCGACGCAGAGAACCGCCGCGACTACCGGCCGCAGGCCCCGTACGGCGCCGTGCAACTCCTCTCCACCGCCGACGGACCGCAACTCGACGGCCTGCGCGCCGAGGTGGGCAAGCAGCTGACCGACCTGGGGCCGCGCGCCGACCTCGGCGAGGCGGTGTACCAGTTCTGCGCCAACTGCTCCAGCACCGTCCAGCTCAAGGGCACCGTGAACTGGCGCACCGCGTCCGGCCCGCCGCACCTGGCCTCCGGGGACGCCGCCATGCTCCGCACCCAGTTCGGCATCCACGACCCGGCCGCCGAACAGGCCCTGGCCGCCGGGAAGATCCTGGTCTTCGACCGCGCCTTCCTGGCCGGCGACGGCCGGGCGGTGCTCCAGCTGCGCGGCAGCTCCGGCGCGCCGCTCCAGCCCGGCGAGGTCCCCAAGCCCGACCTCCAGGAAATCCCGGCCGACGCCGTCCTGGTCGAGAACCCGAACGCCGCCCGCTTCGCCCAGGGCCTGATCCTGCCCTCGGCGCTGCCCAAGCTCCTGCCCGGGCTCACCGCGAGGCCCACCGGCGCGATCTGGGTGCCCGCCACCCCGCCCGACCGCAAGGCCCAGCAGCGTGCCGAGGCCGCCGTCGTCCGGCTCGACCGGGCCGCCCAGCTGGAGGTCGAGCGCGGCTTCCAGCCTCGCGGCGACGCCCTCACCCTGGCGCTCAGCGGCTTCGCCGGACTGGTCGTCCTCGGCGCCGCCGGCATCGCCACCGGCCTGGCCGCCGCCGACTCCCGCCAGGACCAGGCCACCCTGGCCGCCGTCGGCGCACCACCGCGGATCCGCCGCACCATGGCGGGACTGCAGTGCGCGATGATCGCCCTGCTCGGGGCGCTGCTCGGGGCGGTCAACGGCTTCGTCCCCGCGGTGGGCCTGCTGAAGTCCCGGGCGAGCGGGTTCGGCAGCCACCCGGCCCTGATCACCGCCCCCTGGGGCCAGCTGCTGCTGGTCGTCCTGGTGCTCCCGGTGCTGGCGGGTCTGCTCGCCGCCCTGCTGACCCGCTCCCGCATCCCGATGGGGCGGCGGCTGTCCTGATCCCTGCCGCACGCCGGTGCCCGCCCCCCATTTCGGAGGGCGGGCTTCGGCGTGCGCGGGCGACCCACGCGCGAGAGAGCCGTACCATGGGCGGGTTCTAGCGGGCGAAGGGCGCCGGCGGTCGGCGAGGGAGAGAACGGCGGTGCTGCGCGGGTTCGGCGACCTGGAGGCCGAGATCATGGACCGACTGTGGTCCTGGGACCGGCCCGCCACCGTACGCGAGGTGGTGGACGACCTCCAGCGTCAGCGGCCGGTCGCGTACACCACCGTCACCACGGTGGCCGACATCCTGCACACCAAGGGCTGGCTGCGCCGGGACAAGGTGGGCCGGGCCTGGGCGTACGAGCCGACCTGCACCCGGGAGGCGTACACCGCGCAGCTGATGCGCCAGGCGCTGGAGACCACGCCGGACCGGGCGGGTGCGCTGCTGCACTTCGTCGACGGGATGAGCAGCGACGAGGCGTCCGCGCTGCTGGCGGCGCTGGAGCAGGTGAAGGCCCGGGACACCGAGTGACCCTCGCGCTGCTCGGCCTCCACCTGGCCGTGACCGGGGTCCTGCTGCCGCGCCGGCTGGCCGGCTCGACCCGGTTGCAGGCGCGCCCAGCGGCGGGCGCCGCGCTCTGGCTGGCCCTGATGGCTTCCTTCCTGGTCGCACTGCTGCTGGCGGCGCACCACGCGGTGGAGCCGTTCGCCCACGAGCCGGCCGGGCTGGTCGGGCTGTTCCCGCACCCGGAGCCGGTCGGGCCCGTCGCCCCGCACACCCACGACTGGTGGCTGCTGGCCGCCGCCGGGGCCGCGATCGCCACGGTGGTGACGGCCGTCGGCGTCCGGGCCGGACGGGCGCGCCGGCGGCACCGGGCAATGCTGGACATGGTCGCCGTCCGGGACGGTCGCTGGGGCGCCCTGATCCTGGAGCACGCCCACCCGACCGTCTACTGCCTGCCCGGCCGCAGCTCCCGGGTGGTCCTGTCACGCGGGGCGCTGCGGCTGCTGGACGAACGGCAGTTGGCCGCGGCGGTGGCGCACGAGCACGGACACATCCGCGGCCGCCACCACCTGTTCCGGCTGCCCGCGGACACCTTCGCCCTGCTGTTCGGCCCGCTGCCGCTGGCCCGGCGCGGGCGGGCGGAGGTGGGGCTGCTGCTGGAGATGGCGGCCGACGACGCCGCGCTGGCGCGGGTGTCGCGCAGCGAACTGGCCTCCGCGCTCTGCGCCCTGGCGACGTCCGGGGCCCCTACGGGCGCCGCGCACGGCATCGTGCCGGGCGGGGCGCTGGGCCCCGCGTCGGGCGGGGCGCTGGCGGTGGCCGCCACCGGGGTGCTGGCGCGGGTCCGCCGGCTGGCCCGCCCGGGGCACGGTCGGCGCGGGCGCCAACTTGCCTTCTGGCTGGTGGTGTCGGCGCTCCCGCTGCTGCCGTACCTGCTGGCCTGCGCGCCGCACCCGTAGGGCGTCCGCTGCCCCCCGCTCACGATGCCGGACCGACCCTACCGGTGCCGCAGGTACGCCTCGGCGGTTTCGCGCAGGCGGTCGTGCAGGCCGTCGTAGGCGCGGACCCGCCCGAGCAGGCTCTTCGGCAGCTTGGCGACCATCGTGTAGTTGGTGTCGCAGACGTTGGCGGCCGGCGCCAGCCCGGCCTGGCTGACCAGTTGGTAGGCGTCGAGCTGGTCCAGGCCGAGCAGGTGCCCGGTCCAGCCGACCAGGTCGTGCTGGCTGATCCGGAACGCGTCCTCCAGGGGGCGGGCGGAGCCGGTGCTGATCAGGAAGCGGTCGTCCTCCAGTCGGGGCCAGGCCGGTCCGCCGCCCTTGACCAGGTCGACGATCACGGTGGTGCGCATGGCCGCCTCCACCGCCGTCCCGCACACCTCCCCCTCCCCCTGGCGCGCGTGGCCGTCGCCGATGGTGAGCAGCCCGCCCGGGACGTTGACACGGCCTACGGCTACAGCTACGGCCGGACGGCGCCCACGTACGGCATGGCGCTGATCGGGAGGACCTCGACGTTCTTGCCGGTGCGCGGGGCGTGGATCATCTTGCCGTCGCCGATGTAGATGCCCACGTGGTGGATGTCGGGGTAGAAGAAGACCAGGTCGCCGGGCTGGAGGTCGGCGCGCTGGACGCGGGAGCCGCTGTTCCACTGGTCCTGGGACATCCGGGGCAGCTTGACGTTGCCCGCGCGGTAGGCGCCGCCGGTGAGGCCGGAGCAGTCGAAGCTGTTGGGGCCGGTCGCGCCCCAGCCGTAGGGCTTGCCGAGCTGGGCGTAGGCGAACTGGAGGACGGCCGCGGCGCGACCGCTGGCGGGCGGCGCCGGGGTGTTCATGTTCTGGCGCTCGGCGGAGCGGGAGGCCCGGTCGGCGGAGGCCGCCGCCTGGGCCTCGGCCTTGGCCTTCTCGGCGTTCTGCTGGGCGTTGATCTTGGCGCGGTCCTCGGCGCTCAGCTTGTTGAGCATGCCCTGGGCCTGGGCCAGCTTGGCCTGGATCTGCTTCTTCTTCTCCCCCAGCTCGGTGCCGACGGAGTCGAGCTGGGCCAGGGTGGCGGTGGCCTCGGCGCGGTCCTGGTCGAGCTTGCGCTGCTCGTTCTGGGCCTGCTTGAGCAGGGATATCTGGGAGTCGGCGAGGTGGTTCTGGACCGAGGCGCGCTCCAGGTAGGCGGCCGGGTCGGAGTCGAGCATCAGCTGGAAGGACGGGTCGATGCCGTTGGTGCGGTACTGGTCGGCGGCCACCGCGCCGAGCTGGGAGCGCAGCTCGTTCATCGCCTCCTGCCCGCGGGCGACCTTCTCCTGGATCTTGCTGGCGTCGCCCTGGAGCTTCTGCTGCTTCTCCTGGAAGCCGTTGAACTGCTCGACGGCCTGCTCGGCCTCCTCGTTGAGCTTGTCCACCTGCTCCTTGACGGAGGCCAGGTTGGGGGCGGGCTCGGCGTGGGCGGTGCCGGAGGCGAGGACGGCGCCGCCGGCCATGGCCGTGGTGAGGACCGCCATGCGGGCCCGGCTCGGGGGGCTGGGCTTGCGACGCTTTCCCATGGCGGGGGGCTCTCCTTCGGGGGACGGCAGGGGACGGCGAAGGCGGGCGAGGACCTACGGGGGTTCGGTCCCCACCCACCTTCTTCGAAGTAACTTAATAGATGAGTGGAGGGGTTCCGCAATCCCCCTGTTCCGGGCCGTTCCGGGCGATCGATCGTGGCCCCCGGCACCGGCGTTGACCTCGGGTGCCACCGCCTGCGGCACTCCTCGCCGCCCGGAGTGCTGAGAACGTGCCAAATCGAGGGAAAGGTCACACGGGCCGCCCCTCCTGCGGGCCTGCGAACGAGCGCTAACCTGCGGTCATGAACGTCCTGCCCGAAGGGCTCCCCCTCGCCGCCGAATTCCCGGCCGCACACCGCGAGCAGTGGCAGCAGCTCGTCGAGGGCGTGCTGCGCAAGTCCGGCGCGCAGCCCGCGGACGGCGCCGCCGCCGAGCGGGCGCTCACCACCGAACTCCCGGACGGGCTGCGCGCCCGCCCGCTGTACACCGCCGAGGACGCCCCGGCCGAAGCCGGCTACCCCGGCTTCCCCCCGTTCGTCCGCGGCGGCCGGCCGCAGGGCGCGGCCGTCGCCGGCTGGGACGTCCGCCAGCGGCACGCCGACCCGGACCGCCGGCGCACCAACGAGGCGGTCCTGGCCGACCTGGAGAACGGCGTCGGCTCGCTCTGGCTGGAGCTCGGCGGCGCGGGCCTGCCCGTCACGGCCCTGCCCGAGACGCTGACCGGCG
Organism: Kitasatospora sp. NPDC056731; assembly: GCF_040687675.1. Lineage (NCBI taxonomy): Bacteria > Bacillati > Actinomycetota > Actinomycetes > Kitasatosporales > Streptomycetaceae > Kitasatospora > Kitasatospora sp. NPDC056731. Next base: position 61,029 of record NZ_JBFBNR010000041.1, on the reverse strand, counting down.
TGTACCTCGACCTGGCCGCCGTGGCACTCGACGCCGGACCCGAATTCACCGCCGCCGCCGAGCAGTTGTTCGCCCTGTACGAGGAGCGCGAGGTCTCCCCCGGCGCCGCCGCCGGCAACCTCGGCGCCGACCCGCTGGGCCTCCAAGCCCGCACCGGCGAGACCGGACGCACCACCGCGCTGCTCGCCGAGGCCACCGCGCTGGCCGCCCGCTGCGCCGCCGAGTACCCCGGCGTCCGGGCGCTGACCGTGGACGCCCTGCCCTACCACGAGGCCGGCGCCTCGCCCGCCCAGGAGCTGGGCTGCTCGCTCGCCACCGGCGTCGCCTACCTGCGGGCGCTCACCGCCGCCGGGCTGTCGGTGGACGCCGCGCTCGGCCAGCTGGAATTCCGCTACGCGGCCGACGCCGACCAGTTCCTCACCATCGCCAAGTTCCGTGCCGCGCGCCGCCTCTGGTCCCGCGTCGCCGAGGTGTCGGGGGCCTCCGCGGCGGCCTCGGCACAGCGCCAGCACGCCGTCACCTCCCGGGTGATGATGACCGCCCGCGACCCGTGGGTGAACATGCTGCGCACCACCGTCGCCTGCCTCGCCGCCGGCGTGGGCGGCGCCGACGCCGTCACCGTGCTGCCCTTCGACAGCGCCCTCGGTCTGCCGGACGCCTTCGCCCGCCGGATCGCCCGCAACACCCAGTCGATCCTGCTGGAGGAGTCCCACCTCGCCCGGGTGATCGACCCGGCCGGCGGCTCCTGGTACGTCGAGCAGCTGGGCGAGGAGCTGGCGGCGGCCGCCTGGGCCTGGTTCCAGGAGATCGAGCGGGCCGGCGGCCAGCAGGCGGCGCTCACCGACGGGACGGTCCGCGAGCGGATCGCCGCGACCTGGGCGGAGCGTTCCGTCAAGCTCGCCAAGCGGCGCGAACCCGTCACCGGCGTCAGCGAGTTCCCGCACCTGGAGGAGCGGCCGCTGGTCCGCGAACCGGCCCCGGCCGCACCGGGCGGCGGGCTGCCGCAGGTGCGCCGCGCCGAGGCGTACGAGGCGCTGCGCGACCGCTCGGACGCGCAGCTCGCGACCACCGGCGAGCGGCCGAAGCTGTTCCTGGCCTCGATCGGCACCGCCTCCGCGCACACCGCGCGCACCACCTTCGCCGCCAACCTGTTCCAGGCCGGCGGCATCGCGACGACCTCGCTGGAGTCCGTCGACCCGGCCGCCTTCGCCGAGGCCTTCACCGCCTCCGGCGCCACCGCCGCCTGCCTGTGCTCCAGCGACGCGCAGTACGGCGAGCACGCCGAGGCCGTCGCCGGCGCGCTGAAGGCAGCCGGCGCCCGACGGGTGCTGCTGGCCGGTCGACTCGGCGAAGTCCCGGCAGGAGTAGACGAGTTCATCCACGCGGGCGGGGACGCCATCGCCGTCCTCACCTCCCTGCTCGACCAGATCGGAGTGGCACGATGATCCCCGACTTCACCGGAATCGGGCTGAACGGGGATCCCTCCGGGGACGTCACCGACGGCCAGTGGCGGGCCGCCTGGCGGCAGTCCACCGGCAAGGACGTCGACGAGCTGGTCTGGGACACCCCCGAGGGCATCGGCGTCAAGCCGCTGTACACCACGGCGGACCTGGCCGGCCTGGACTTCCTGGAGACCTACCCGGGCATCGCCCCGTACCTGCGCGGGCCGTACCCGACCATGTACGTCAACCAGCCGTGGACCGTCCGCCAGTACGCGGGCTTCTCCACCGCCGAGGAGTCCAACGCCTTCTACCGCCGCAACCTGGCGGCCGGCCAGAAGGGCCTCTCGGTCGCCTTCGACCTGCCGACCCACCGCGGCTACGACAGCGACCACCCGCGCGTCACCGGCGACGTCGGCATGGCGGGCGTGGCGATCGACTCGATCTACGACATGCGCCAACTCTTCGACGGCATCCCGCTGGACAAGATGTCGGTGTCGATGACCATGAACGGCGCCGTCCTGCCCGTCCTGGCCCTGTACATCGTGGCCGCCGAGGAGCAGGGGGTGGCGCCCGAGAAGCTGGCGGGGACCATCCAGAACGACATCCTCAAGGAGTTCATGGTCCGCAACACCTACATCTACCCGCCGCAGCCGTCGATGCGGATCATCTCGGACATCTTCGCGTACACCTCGCAGAAGATGCCCCGGTACAACTCCATCTCCATCTCCGGCTACCACATCCAGGAGGCCGGGGCCACCGCCGACCTGGAGCTGGCCTACACCCTGGCCGACGGGGTGGAGTACCTGCGCGCGGGCCTGGACGTGGGCCTGGACGTGGACGCCTTCGCGCCGCGGCTGTCGTTCTTCTGGGCGATCGGCATGAACTTCTTCATGGAGGTCGCCAAGCTGCGCGCGGCCCGGCTGCTGTGGGCGAAGCTGGTCAAGCAGTTCGACCCGAAGAACGCCAAGTCGCTGTCGCTGCGCACCCATTCGCAGACCTCCGGCTGGTCACTCACCGCCCAGGACGTGTTCAACAACGTGACCCGCACCTGCGTGGAGGCGATGGCCGCCACCCAGGGCCACACCCAGTCGCTGCACACCAACGCGCTCGACGAGGCGCTGGCCCTGCCCACCGACTTCTCCGCCCGGATCGCCCGCAACACCCAGCTGCTGCTCCAGCAGGAGTCCGGCACCTGCCGGGTCATCGACCCGTGGGGCGGCTCCGCCTACGTCGAGAAGCTCACCCACGACCTGGCACGCCGCGCCTGGCAGCACATCCAGGAGGTCGAGGCGGCCGGCGGCATGGCCAAGGCCATCGACGCGGGCATCCCGAAGATGCGCGTCGAGGAGGCCGCCGCCCGCACCCAGGCCCGGATCGACTCCGGCCGCCAGCCGGTCATCGGCGTCAACAAGTACCGGGTGGACAGCGACGAGCAGATCGACGTGCTCAAGGTCGACAACTCCTCGGTGCGCGCCCGCCAGCTCGAAAAGCTGCGCCGGCTCCGGGAGGAGCGCGACGAGGCGGCCTGCCAGGACGCGCTGAACGCGCTCACCCGGGCCGCCGAGGCCGGCCCGCAGCGCGGCGGCTCGCTCGACGGCAACCTGCTGCACCTGGCCGTCAACGCGGCCCGGGCGAAGGCCACCGTCGGCGAGATCTCGGACGCCCTGGAGAAGGTGTACGGCCGGCACAGCGGCCAGATCCGTACCATCTCCGGTGTGTACCGAGACGAAGCGGGCCCCTCGGCCTCCCTCCAGCGCACCCGCGACCTGGTCGAGCGGTTCGAGCGGGCCGAAGGCCGGCGCCCGCGCATCCTGGTCGCCAAGATGGGCCAGGACGGCCACGACCGCGGCCAGAAGGTGATCGCCACCGCCTTCGCCGACCTCGGCTTCACCGTGGACGTCGGCCCGCTCTTCCAGACCCCCGACGAGGTCGCCCGCCAGGCCGTCGAGGCGGACGTGCACATCGTCGGCGTCTCCTCGCTCGCCGCCGGGCACCTCACCCTGGTCCCCGCGCTGCGCACCGCACTCGCCGAGGCCGGCCGGGAGGACATCACCATCGTGGTCGGCGGGGTGATCCCCCCGCAGGACTTCGACGCACTGTACGAGGCGGGAGCGGCGGCGGTCTTCCCGCCGGGCACCGTCATCCCGGACGCCGCCTACGACCTGCTCACCTCACTGGCGGCCGACCTCGGCCACGAGCTGTGAGATTTTGATCGCATGCCTCCGCGGACGATCGACCTCGACAGCTATGTGACGGGTGTCCTCGACGGCTCGCGCGCCTGGATCGCGCGCGCCGTCACCCTCGTCGAGTCCACCCGGCCCGACCACCGCGCGCTCGCGCAGCAGTTGCTCCAGCGGCTGCTGCCGCACGCGGGCGGCGCGGTCCGGGTGGGCATCACCGGCGTGCCCGGTGTCGGCAAGTCGACCTTCATCGACTCCTTCGGCACCATGCTCACGGGGCTCGGACACCGGGTCGCCGTACTCGCCGTCGACCCCACGTCCAGCCGCACCGGCGGCTCCATCCTCGGCGACAAGACCCGGATGGAACGCCTCGCCGTCGACCCGCACGCCTTCGTCCGCCCCTCGCCCACTTCAGGGACGCTGGGCGGCGTCGCCAAGGCCACCCGGGAGTCCATGGTGGTGATGGAGGCCGCCGGCTACGACGTGGTCCTGATCGAGACGGTAGGAGTCGGCCAGTCCGAGACGGCCGTCGCCGGGATGGTCGACACCTTCCTGCTGCTCAGCCTGGCCAGGACCGGCGACCAGTTGCAGGGCATCAAGAAGGGCGTCCTGGAGCTGGCCGACGTCATCGCCGTCAACAAGGCCGACGGCCCGCACGAACCCGACGCCCGCGCCGCCGCCCGCGAACTCGCCGGCGCCCTAAGGCTGTTGCAGGCCCCCGACGCGGCGTGGACGCCGCCGGTACTGACCTGCAGCGGCCGCGACGGCGCCGGACTCGACGTGCTGTGGGAGCGGCTGCAGCAACACCGCAAGGTCCTCGACGCCACCGGCGCACTGGCCGCGAAGCGGCGGGAACAGCAGGTCGAATGGACCTGGACGATGGTCCACGACCAGCTCTACGCGCGGCTGCACGAACACCCCGAAGTGCGGCGGCTTTCCGTCGAGTTGGAGGCCCAGGTGCGCGCCGGCACCACGCCGGCGGGGCTGGCCGCGCAGCAGATCCTGGACGCCTTCTTCGGTGCGCCCTGACGGGAGGCGCTTCTTGAGCGGCCCCGGGGTGGAACAGGTGCGAGGGCCGTGCTGGTGTGCACGGCCCTCGCACCGGGTGTGGGGCGCCCCGTTCCCGCCCTCGTCGCCCGGATCTGCACGTGGTGGTGAGCTGTGCGGTGTGCTCTGTCACCTGTACGCGATGCTGAGCTGCATTGTTTGATGAGGAATCGAACCCCCTGCGCTGCTCTTCACGCGCCAAGGGCCGGATAAACCGCCGGCCCGCGGTGTGTGCACGCCTCCGTGGCGACTACCTGCTTCCCACACCCAGCTGGTGGGGTCAGTCCTCGATCAGGTCGATCTCCCAGTTGGTGCGCTGGATCAGGGTGTCCACCTCGCGGATCTCCTTCGCCAGGGCGTCCGCCTCGGCGCGGAGCTCGGCGACCGGCAGAGCGGCGAGGATCCTGAGTTCGGACCGCAACTGCCGTACGGCTCCGCGCTGGTCGCGCCCGGAGGCGGCATCGGCGGCCGCGGTGATCACCGAGTGGCGCAGCCGCAGGACGTCCCGGCGGGCGAGGGCGTCGGTCAGCGTGCCGCCGCCCTCGATGAGCGCGGTGGAGTTGGTCCGGTTGATCTGACGGATCAGCCGCTCCAACTCGTCCAGCACCTCTCCGGCCTGGGCCAGGACCTCCGCCGCGCTCTCAGCCGGCTCCTCGCCCTCCTGGTAGCGGGCACTGCCGACGACGCGCGCCCGCAACTGCTCCACCTGCCGCACCGCAGCCGCGCGCTGCGCGAGCGCTTCAGCCAGTTTCACCGCGTCATCACCTCTACGTCCTGCTGATCGTCCGGCAAGTATGCACGTCGGTGCCTGACGGCACGGTAAGAGGGGTGGGGCCGGCCCGACCGACCCGGCGGGCGCCGGGCGGGTTCATGCCTCTCGACAGCGTTCGGCCGCTGCCCGTACGTCCGCCAGCGCCCTCGCGCGGTCGACCGGCGGGGGCGAGAAGCGTCCGGGCGCCGCCAGTACGTGCTCCTCCCAGCGGTCCTGCCAGAACTCCACCGTCCAACCGGGCCATCGCTGCGGCATCTCGTACGCCTCTGCCGACGCCCCGAGCACCCACCAGCCCACCCGCCGACGCAGCGGATCGACGTGGATGCCGGCATCGGCCGACGCCTCGCAGACCCCGTGCTCGGGGCCGCCCGCCAGCCGGTCGAGCAGCGCAGCCCCCTCCCGGACCGGATGGTCGTTGACGTTCGCCAGCACGTAGCAGTGCTCCGCCCCGACCGTCACCACCGCAACCATCGGCTCGGGGTCAGCCAGCTCCTCGTCGCCCGGTTCGAGCAGCGGCCCCACCGCATGCCCGCGCCCACGAGCGCGGACGTGTTCGGGGTCCAGCCCCAGGTACGTCCGCAGCTCGGCAGGGCCGTCGTACATCCACCGGACGTCCCACCCCACCCACGCCTCCTGCAACAGCTCCAGAGTGGCCGCCCTGTGGCGCATCTCGGCACTCGGCCCTTCCCAGGCGAACAGCATCAGCACCCTCCGGCCGAGGTCGATCAGTGCCGCACCCTGGCAGTGCACATCGTCCAGCCACCAGTCGACCGCCTTCAGGCGCCGGACCATCGAGAGAGCCTCCGCCGGCCCGGCCAGGAGGTCGAGGTCGATTCCTATCGCCCCGAACCGCGACAGGTACAGCTCGAACTCACCGCTCTCGCGGACAACGACAAAATTCGCACGATCACCCATCCGCCCAGAATGACCACCCCCGGCACCGGGCCGCCACCACATTTGACGCACCCACACGGGCACGACCCCCGGGACCGCCACTCGATCCACCGGCATCACCTGACAACCGATCAAAATCACTTGCCGAGGATGCTCGGGCGGCTCACCCCACCCCGACGCATTACTCAGTGGCCTGACCACCACCGACACCCTCTGAGCCAGTCGGGCACAACTGCCAGCACAGGGCCTGACGTCGGTGTCTCTGAGCCGGGACACGATAGGTGGAACTGACGCGGTGTGGTGACCTGGCCGTTTTGACCCGGTGGGACACGTTTGTTGGAACCATCTGGCCATCCTTCTTGCAACCTGCGGTGGATTGCCATTCATGTTGGAACCAGTTCCGAACTACCCGGGCTCGCGGCGTCCGCGGCCGCTCCGCTGAGGGCTTGGAACCGAGCGAGCGCGTACGCAGGACAACTGGAGCGGCGGGGACGACAGCGGTTCAGCCGTTGTAGTCACACCGCGCCGCTTGGGACCTATCCTGAGCCAATGCTTCACGAGCTGTGGGACGAAGGCGAGGAGGGAAAGATGTTCTGCCTGGCCGGACCGCGCGGAGACGGGGCTCGTGCGCTCTTGTCCGAAGGTGCCCGGCTCGTGTGGACCGTTGAGGCCGCGAGCTACTTCGACGCGATGACGCTGTACTACCAGCGCATGGGCTGGGGCACCTACACCACAGAGCACCCGGAGTGGGACAACCGGACCTACGCCGAGCACGGCTGGGAATGATCAACCCATTTCATGCCTTCAGTCACACACGCCTCACGAACTACAGCTGGAGTAGTAGCCCCAAGAGCGATTCCGGCGCTGGGGCACTCCGGTTCCAACAACCGTGACCAAGTTCCAGCCAACGTGTCCTGGCTCAGTCTCGGCAGCAGCCGAGACACCGACGCACAAGCCAATTCCTTACCATCAGTCAACAATCCGTCACAGTCACGAGGCGCCCGACGGTCGCCACTACGCCACCTCTCGCAGAGCGTGCAGGTCCTGCGCCGTGCCCAATCCATGCGTGGGGCACGGCACTTCGGCGACTTCCAGGTACTCGAACCAGACCACCTTGCCCACCCCCGCCGGGCGCCAGCCCCACGTGTGCGCCAGCGCTTCGACGAGCAGGAGGCCACGCCCGCTGGTCGATCCGGCGTCACGCTCGCGCTTCGGGAGTTCCGGGCACCGATCGGCGACTTCCACCCGCAGCCGCCCGGCACACCACCGGACGGTCACGGCACAGCGCTCCTTGGTGTGCACGAGCGCATTGGCGATCACCTCACTGGCACACAGCTCCACCTCCTGAAGCCCGTCCGCCGACAGCGGCACACCCCACTCCCGCACGATCGCCCCCACCAACCGCCGCGCCGCCGGCACCGCGTCGACCCCGGGCGGCACGCCCCACTCCAGCGGAACCGGGAATCGAGCGGTGGTGAGCGGACTGACGATCACTGGGAATCCATTCGGTCACATATCGACAACTCGGCAGCCATGCCGGATCGTTCGGGTCCACACCCACCGTCCAAATGGCTGACGTCAAGTCAACGCGGGTACACAAGAAGGGAGAACAGGCGAAGCTGGTCCAGGCGTTGAACCGGTTGAACAGAGGACGGGATCGCGATGACCCACCGACCGCGCACACCCAACACCGCGCTCGCGACGCTCATGCAGCAGGCGGGGTGGGGCAACGGCCAGCTCGCCCGAGCCGTGAATCGCGTCGGAGGCGAGGCGGGGCACCAGCTGACCTATGACAAGTCGGCGATCTCGCACTGGCTCTCGGGCACTCAGCCCCGGGCAGACGTACAGGAGATTGTCCGCGAGACGTTCTCACGTCGGCTCGGACGACCGGTGACACCCGAGGAGACGGGCTTCGGGCGCGGCGCCGAGCAGGCGGGCAGCCAGGGGGTCCTGTCCGATCTGATGTCGATCGGCAAAGCCGACATGGATCCCTCACGCCGTGGTGTACTCGCCTCCGGGCTCTACTCGCTCGCCCTGACGCTGCCGGTCTTCGACGACACCGCTGACCGGATGAACCATGCCGCGGCGGGCCGTACCGTGCGGGTCGGCCAGGGCGAGGTCGAGACCGTTCGGAGGATGACGGACCGGATCGCCGATATCCTCGACGAGCTCGGCGCCGCCCACGCCCGCCCGATGGCGGCGGCCTTCCTGGTCAACTCGGTCGGCCCCTGGCTCCAGGCATCCGGCACCACGGAAGTGAAGGCCGGCCTGCTGTCGGCCGCCGCCGATCTCACCTACCTCACCGGGTGGATGGCGATGTACGAGACCGCCCACGGTCTCGGCCAGAAGTACTACGTCCAGGCCCTCAAGCTCGCACGCGAGGCCCAGGACCACGTGACGTACTGCCGCACCCTACGGGGCATGGCGCTCCAGGCGTCCAATCTCGGATATGGCCCGAAGGCGCTGGAACTCGCCGACTCGGCCGCCGAAGCGGCTCCGGCCTCCGGCCCGCGACTGCGGGCCTTCCTCGCCGGCCAACAGGCGCACGGCGCCGCCATGGTGAAGGACCAGCGGCAGGCATTCGCGCGCCTCGCCGAGACCGAAACCGCGCTGACCCAGGCCGAGGGCCGCAACGACTCCGTCGGCGGCTACGACCAGGCCGCCTACCACTTCCACGTCTCGCACGTGCTGTACGAACTCGGCGACCTCCCAGGGGCGATCAAGGAACTTCAACTCTCCAACCGAACCCGCCCCGCCAACGAGAAACAGGGCCGCGTACACGGCAACGGCCTGCTGGCCCGCCGCCAGATGGAAATCGGGCACGTCGAGGCCGCCTGCGCCACCTGGAACGCGTTCCTGGACGACTACGTCACGATCAGCTCCGTCCGTGGCGACGAGCACTTCCAGGCTCTGGGCAAGGGCCTCCCGGCACGAGCCACCAACCGTACGGTCCGCCAGCTCCACCAGCGCACCCGCGAGGTCGCCGGCCAGAAGGCCGCGTGACCCGTGGGATTCGGTCTGGTCGTCCGCTTCATCACCCACGACGCCACAGCAGCCCGCGCCTTCGACCAGCTGGCAGCTGCGGCCCTCGAAGAGATCCGCGCCAAGGAACCCGGCACACTCCTCTACGTCATTCACACCGTGCCGGGCGAGCCACACGTCCGGGTCTTCTATGAGTTGTACGCGGACCGTGCGGCCTTCGAGGAACACGAACGGCAACCTCACGTCCGCCGATTCCTGGCCGAACGCGCGCAGCACCTCGAATCGTTCGAGGTGACGTTCCTGGATGAGACCTCCGGCAAGGGCACTACGCCGTGAAGGCCGACCGGAGCGGTCTGCGAATCGGAATCACGGGGCACCGGGGGCTGGCGGCCGGGGTGGAGGAGCAGGTTCGACGGCTGCTCGAAAACGCTCTCGCGGGCGAGGACCCGAATGGGCTCACGATCGTGTCCTGCATCGCGGACGGGCCGGACGGCCCCGGATGATCTCGTGCGCGGCATCGGCGTCCTCGACCTTCGTCTCGGACTCCGGCTTCGACCCGGACGCCTCGTCCACCCGGGCCCCCTTGTACGTGAGCACCGTGCGCATGTCGTCCGGGCCGTGCACGGTGCGGATCCGCAACTCGCGATCGGCGCCCATCAGGCTGCCGTCCGGCGCGTCGTAGTACGTGTCGCGGTAGACCTCGGCGCGGCCGGCACCGTGCCGGGCCTCCAGTTGCTCGCGCACGCCTTCCGGGTCACGCACGACCGCCTTGAGCTCCGCTTCGATCGCCATCCTCGCCCCTCCGTCAGATCACGCGCTCGGCGCCGTCCACCATCACATCGAGGTCCCGCCTTGAAGGCACGATCCACGACCCGCGTCAGCTCGGCTTCTCCCCGAGTTCCCCGAGGGCAGCACGGAGCCAGTCGAGGGAGTCGGTTGCCAGGACGGCGTCGGCGAGTGCGTTGGCGGTCGTCGTGGTGAGACGGCCGCGGCTGTTGTCGATCCAGCGCTGAACGTTCGCATAGCCCTGCGCCTTGTACTCGACGCCCTGGATCAGGCACTCCAGCTTGTCGGCATCCCGCGCACAGACCGCCTCCGGAGAGTCCTTCGCTTCGTACTCCGCGACGAGATCCCGGATGGTCGAGGCGAGAATCTCCGGCATGCCGCCGACCTGGTCGGCCGTCACCGCCGCCGGGTCGGCGCCGGGCGCGTACTTCTTCCCCAGATGGTTGACGTCCCCGGTGCGCGTCTCCTGGGAGTCGTGCCAGACCGCGAGGAAGGCGGCCTGCGCCGGGTCCGCGCCTTCGAGCTTGGCAATGATCGAAGCGATCAACGCGGTTCGCCAGGAGTGTTCGGCGACCGACTCGGGATCGCGGACGCCGGCCATCCACCAGCCCGTGCGCTTGGTCTGCTTGAGCGTCCCGGCTTCGAACAGGAACCTGGCCACCGGCGTCAGGTCGTCTGTCACTGTCTGGCTCCTCTCACGCCTCGACAAGGCGGATCGCGTAGCGGATGCTGTCGAGTTCGCGTCGCCCGCGCCGCGACAGCTCCCGACCATCCAACAGCACCGGGAGCCGTTCTCGCAGGGCGCGGGCCGCAGTTCCGGAGCGCAGCAGATCCGGCCGGACCTGGAGCAGTGACCACACACTGTGGATGTTCAACTCGGCGTACCCGCACTGCGGGCCGAGACCCTGAACGAGGTGCGCGAGGAGCTTGTCGCCGGGCCACGGGCCCGGCGACCGGGCAGCGATGAAGTCGTCGGAGAGTTCGAGGTACGGGGCCTCGCCGACCCAATACGCCCAGTAGTTGAGGTTCGCCATCGCGCCCGCCTCATCGGCGAGGGCCGTTTCGATGAAGTGGCTCATCCGATCCCGGTCACCGTGGCGGGCGGAGACCATGGCGACGGAACGGGAGTTGAGCCAGTGGCTCAGCCAGTCGTTCGGCCGCTCGGATCGCTGCTGGTGGGCGAGCCACTCCCGCGTGTCACCCTGTTCGTCGTATCCGGCCAGGTACAGCGCTTGGCGGCGGGCGAGGAACTGGTCCGTTCCACGCGCTTCCTCGGCCGCGCGCCGCAGGTGCGTGTAGAACCGGGTGCGGTCGGGGGCGAGGAGTTCCGGTCCGGCCGGCGCTGGGCCCTTTCGTGGACGCGGCGGCGCCGGGAGGTCGCGAACGGCCTTCGGCGCTGCACCGCTGAGCGGCCACATGAGAATCTCCACGAGGTCGCGCCGTATCACCATCGCCCCGAGGGGCTCCCGACAGCCGGCGACTTCTCCTCAACGATGCCGGCGAGCAGGATGTCCGCCTCGAAGCATCGCTCCAGTGTTTGGAGGAGTGCGGGCGCTGTGCCCATCTGCATCAGCCGATGGCGGTAGGTGAGCATCTGCCCGACGGGTACGGCCGTGAGCGGGCGCCGACCACTCTCCCATCCGGCGATCGTGTCGGTCGACACGGCCAACCGCTCGGCGAAATCGTCCTGGGTGGCCCCGCACTGTTCTCGTATCACCCGAAAGACGTACCCGGAGATGATGCCCACGCGTGGGCGCCGAGGCCTTCCCTGACTGACAGTCAGGGACTGATGCGGGCTTGACTGCATGAGAGCCCCCCACTTCGGGAGTTCGTGCCAACGTACCTGTACTCGTGGTCACTTCAGGTTCCGACTCCGGGACCCTAACGTCGTAGGCGTCCCCGACCGAGAGCGGTCGGAGACCCGTCGGCGGGTCTCGCTCCCTGCGACGGCGGTCCCGCTCTCATCAAGGAGCCTATCGGCCCGGGGCACGTCAGTTGGTCGCTGTCACGTCCGTGCACCTGGGCAAGCGCTCCACACGATAATCATCGCGAACAGGACGGGTAGGAGGCACCCATGGGATGGGGAACCGGCAAGGACGGAAGCTCCGGGGGCGGCAGCGGGGGCAACGACGGCGGGCAGGGCAAGCACGCGGGCGACAAGGACTTCAACACGGCCCCGCAGAATCAGGATCACCAGTCGCGAAAGGCTGGCGGCAAGCACGGCAAGGACGGCGACAAGAGCAAGTGACAACTCACCAGCAGGACTTGGAGCGGGCCGGCGTGCGCGGCCTGCTCCAAGCCGTCTCCCGGCACCTCGGCCGCGATCTGGCCCCCGACTGGCGCGAGGCCGCCGAAGCGACGCCGCGCCACCGTTTCCTCCCCGACCGCGTCTGGCTGAGCGGCGCCGACGATGTTCTCGTGCCCTGCGATCGCGGGCACGAGCCCGATCGCTGGTTCGCCGCCGCGTACGCGGACGAACCTGTGGTGACGCAGATCAACGACGGGCAGGAGCCGGACGATCTGACCGACGCCTCGCCATCGTCCTCGGCCTCCGCTCCGTCGATCGTCTTCCAGATGCTCGAACTCCTCGGCCTCGCAACGGGAATGCGGGTCCTGGAGATCGGCGCGGGCACCGGGTTCAACGCCGCACTCCTCTCCCACCGGCTGGGCGACACCAACGTGACCACGATCGACATCGACCCCACCGTGGCCGAACTCGCCCGGTCCAACCTCAAGGCCAACGGCTACGCACCCGCCGTCGTCTGTGGCGACGGAAGCCTCGGCTGGAGCGGCGAAGCGCCGTTCGACCGCGTGGTGGCCACCTGTTCGGTGAGACGGGTTCCGTACGCCTGGATCGAACAGACCAATCCCGGCGGCGTCATCCTCACCCCCTGGTGCGACGACTGGAGCCACGGCGGCCTGCTCCGCCTCACCGTGGGCGACGACGGAACTGCCACCGGCCGCTACACCGCCGACAGCGCCTTCATGCTGATGCGCAACCAGCGCCGCGATCTCCGCCTCTTCCGGGACGTCGTCATGGACGAGCACGTTCCGGACGAGTCCACGACCACGCTCGACCCCTGGGCCGTCGCCGACTCGGAGTTCGAGACCCAGTTCGCCCTCGGGCACCGCCTCGGAGACCTCTGGTACGCCTGGCACCACGACCCCGCTCTCGACGACGTCGAGACCCGTCTCTGGGTGGCCACGACCGACGGCGGCTCCTGGGCCGCCGTCGACTGGGACGGCACCGAGAACACCGAGCGGTACACGGTGTGGCAGCACGGCCCGCGCCGTCTGTGGGACGAAGTCGAGACCGCCCACCGCTGGTGGCTGGACAACGACCGCCCCGGTCCGAGCCGCCTCGGTCTCACCATCGGCCCCGGCGGCCATCAGGCCTGGCTGGACGACCCGACGAATGCGTGGCCCCTGCCGTAGGGGAATGGATCGCCCGTCGCATTCGGCACGGCCCCGGATCGCCGGTCCGGGGCTGCTTGCCTGAATCCGATCAGATGTTCCAGGTGGTCAACAACCGGACAACTGGGCATGTAGAGAGTGGAATTGGCGTTACCGTGGATCAGCTGTCGAGCTGAGCCGGAGGGACGTGGTGGATCGCCGGGGATTCGTGGCCGCCTCCAGCGCGTACGCGCTTGCGGCGTTGGGCCTGCCTGATCCAGACGCCATCCTGCGGCGGACACGGCTGAAGACTGATGCGAAGGTGAAGGTCGGCCGGGGCGAGGTCGCAGCGATCCGCCAGATGACGAAGTCGCTGGGCGACGCGGCCGCTGAGCTCGGTGGCGGCCATGCCCGCCATCTCGCCGTCCGCTCGACGAACGAGCTGCGACGTTAGGGTGAACCGTGGCAGACGACCAACCGGGCCCGTCCGACAGTCGGGAGCACTGGCGATGGGTGCGGAGCTTCCTCAACGACCACCGCTTCGAGTTGACCAATCGGCTCCTTGCCGGGAGCGATCCCGAACGGCTGGTCCCGGGGGCTCCGTTGCTGGCTCGACGGCACTGGATTCCGGAGCAGCCGGTGCCGCTGGAGCGCGTCCGGCTGCGGTGGGTGCCGGACGCGCCGGAGGCCGAGTTGGACGGCGGTGAGCCGGAGCTCGACCGCATCCGCCCGTGCCAACAGGACGGAACGACCTACCGTCGCTACGCCGACGCGGTGCGGGATCTCGCCAAGCCCAAGCTGTTCGAGGACCGAAGTTGCTATCGCCTGCTTGATGTCGAGACGTCTGCGGGCGATCCGGCGCTGACCTTCGGCCGTGGCCGGTACTTCGACGTGATCAACATCTGTGAGGCCGTCGCGCACGAGTACGCGGCGGCGGTCCTGGCGGGCTCGGCCGCCACGCCCTTCCGCGCTGCCATCGGCGATCCGACCGATCTCACACGCCGGCCGGTCATGGCGGCCATCAGCACGCTGACCGTCCGGCACGATCGCAGGACCGGCGAAGCGGAGTTCGTGCTGCACTGGCGTGATCCCGAGAAGGTCGCCAGCGGCGGGGGTCTCTTCCAGGTGATGCCGGTCGGGATGTTCCAGGCCTCGCACGACGCGCCGTGGAACGAGGGGAACGACTTCGACCTCTGGCGGGCGATCCTGCGGGAGCTGAGCGAGGAGTTGCTCGGCGGCACCGAGGACTACGGGAGCGACAGGGCGCCGATCGACTACGCCGCCTGGCCGCTCGACCAGTCGCTCACCGCGGCGCGCGCGGACGGCCGCCTGCGGGTGTTCTGGCTGGGCCTCGGGATGGATCCGCTGACCTTCGTCACCGACATGCTGACCGTGGCCGTGTTCGACGCCGACCTGTTCGACGAGACGTTCCGACGCATCGTCTCGACCAACGACGAGGGCCATCGCGTCGGGCTGGAGGACGCCACCGGACGCTCGGCGGGCATCCCGTTCACGGCCGAGCAGGTCGATCGCCTCACCGGTGCGGAGCCGATGCAGCCCGCCGGCGCGGCGCTCCTGCGGCTCGCCTGGCGGCACCGGAAGGCGTTGTTGCAGCTCTCCTGACACAAGGAAGGCCCCGGACCGCCCGACCGGTCCGGGGCCGTTCACCTAGCGCGTCAGACGGTCTTGGCGGCCGCGAAGCGGGACGAGACGTCCTGCCAGTTGACGACGTCCCAGAGCTTCTCGACGTAGTCGGGGCGGACGTTGCGGTACTGCAGGTAGTACGCGTGCTCCCAGGCGTCGAAGGCGAGCAGCGGGGTGGTGCCCTGGCCGACGTTGCCGTGGTGGTCGTAGACCTGCTCGACGATCAGGCGCTTGCCGAGGGGCTCCCAGGAGAGGATGCCCCAGCCGGAGCCCTGCACGCCGGTGGTGGCGGTGGTGAGCTGCTTGCGGAAGGCCTCGAAGCTGCCGAAGTGCTCGGTGATGGCGTCGGCCAGCTCGCCCTCGGGGCGGTCGCCGCCCTCCGGGGAGAGGTTCTCCCAGAACAGCGAGTGCAGCACGTGGCCGGACAGGTGGAAGGCGAAGGTCTTCTGCAGGCCGACCAGGCCGCCGAACTGCTCCTTGTCGCGCGCCTCGGCCAGCTGGTCCAGGGTGTCGTTCGCACCCTTGACGTAGGCGGCGTGGTGCTTGGAGTGGTGCAGTTCGAGGATCTCGGGGGACATCGCCCGCTCAAGCGCGGAGTAGTCGTACGGCAGGTCGGGAAGCGAGTAGGTGCCCATGCTGGGACACAGCCCCTTTCGATGAACAGTGATGATCGTGCCGGGACAACACTATTGCGTATGAGTTGCAGGAACGAAGCATGGGCTCCTGCTTATTCCTCACGTCTCGTCGGGCACAATGGTCGCGAGTGCATGTAATGAGTGATGAGGGTGAGTGACTGTGACAGGGTCACCGGTGGTGCTGGGGATCGAGTCCTCCTGCGACGAGACCGGCGCGGGTCTGGTCCGGGACGGCGTACTGCTCGGGCAGGCGGTGGCGTCGTCGATGGACGAGCACGCCCGCTTCGGCGGGGTGGTGCCGGAGATCGCCGCCCGGGCGCACGTCCACGCGATGGCGCCGGTGGTCGGCGAGGCGCTGGCGCGGGCCGGGCTGACGCTCGCTGACATCGGCGCCGTCGCGGTGACGACCGGTCCGGGGCTGGCCGGGGCGCTCCAGGTCGGGGTCGCCGCGGCCAAGGGCTACGCGTTCTCGCTCGGCGTCCCGCTGTACGGGGTGCACCACCTGGCCGGGCACGTCGCCGCCGCGACGCTGGACGGCGGGCCGCTGCCGAACCCCTGCGTGGTGCTGATCGTCTCGGGCGGGCACACCTCGCTGCTGCTGGTGCGCGACCTCGCCCGCGATCCGATCGTCCACCTCGGCGACACCCTGGACGACGCGGCCGGCGAGTGCTTCGACAAGGTCGCCCGGATCCTCGGCCTCCCCTACCCCGGCGGGCCGGCGATCGACCGGGCGGCCCGGGACGGCGACCCGACGGCCGTCCGCCTGCCGCGGCCGCTGACCGGACCGCGGGACGACCCGTACGCGTTCTCGTTCTCCGGGCTCAAGACGGCCGCCGCCCGCTGGGTGGAGGCGCAGCGCTCGGGCGGCTCGGACCCGTACGTCCCGGACGCGGCGGCCGGGTTGCAGGAGGCGATCGCCGACGTGCTGACCCGCAAGGCGGTGCGGGCCTGCACCGATCACGGGATCGGCACCCTGGTGGTGGTCGGCGGGGTCGCGGCGAACTCCCGGGTGCGGTCGCTGGCCGAGGAGCGCTGCGCGGCGGCCGGGATCGCGCTGCGGGTGCCGCCGCTGAGGCTCTGTACGGACAACGGGGCGATGGTGGCGGCGATCGGCGATCTGCTGGTCCGCTCCGGCGCCGAGCCGGCTCCGGCGGAGCTGTCGGTGGATCCGTCGGCGCCGCTGGAGTTCGCGGCGTTGACGCCGTTGGCACGGACTGCCGTGGCCTGACGGCGGGTTGATCCGCCGTCGGGCCGACCTGACGGGGTGCGCCGGCCCGACGCGGCGCGCCGACCTGACAACGGTTCGATCTCGCCCGACGCGAATCCGTTCCCAAGCCTTCCCCCGGCCGCAACAGGTGTGACATTTTACATGTCACACATCAGGAACCGTGTGCCCCCAATCACACGGCAACCCTCAACGGCCCCGGAGGCCCCCACAGATGCGTCCCTCCCGGATAGCGAAGGCCGGCGCGCGCAGAGTCCCTGCGCTCGGCGTCGCCTTCTTCCTCGCACTCGGTCTCTTCGCACCCCAGGCCCACGCCGCCGACGCCCCTGCGGCCCACGCCTCGACCACCCCCACCGGCAAGGCGGCCGCACCGCACTCCGTGCCCGTGCCCAAGTCCCCCGACACCCCGAAGGACGCCCGCCCGCTGGCCGCCGACGAGCAGGCCAAGGCGACCGCCCCGACGGCGGCCAGCACCACCGGGGCCGGCGTCGACGCCAAGGCCGACAAGGCCACCAAGCAGCTCGCGGCCGCCCCCGCCTGCGACGTCTCCGCCTTCACCGGCAACACCGGGGCCGCGCTCGTCCAGCGGGTCAAGGCCGCCGGCCTCGACTGCGTCAACACGCTGTTCACCCTGACCGGCAACGACGCCAAGGCCGCGTTCAACGAGGCCCAGATGGCCACCGTCGCCAACGCCCTGCGGGACGCCTCCGCCACCTACCCCGGCGACGACTCCACCTCCGCCGGCCAGCTCGTCCTGTTCCTGCGCGCCGGCTACTACGTGCAGTGGTACAACCCGGACGTGGTCGGCCCGTACGGCGCCACCCTGCAGACCGCCATCCGCGGCGCCCTCGACGGCCTCTTCGCCGCCCCACACAGCAAGGACGTCACCGAGGCCAACGGCGCGACCCTCGCCGAGGCCGTCACCCTGATCGACAGCGCCCAGGAGAACGCCCGCTACACCGGCGTCGTCAAGCGCCTGCTCGCCGACTACACCGGCGCCTGGACCGGCTCGATGGCCACCGCCGTCGCCAACACCAAGACCGTCATCGAGCGCGGCTTCGACCTCCCCGCCTTCACCGTGGCCCTCCAGGCCGACCCCTCCTTCGCCACCACCATGGCGTCCTTCGTCACCCGCAACAGCTCCCAGCTGAACGGCTCCGACGTGGTCACCTCGATCGGCATCCAGATCGGCAACCTGGTCGCCAACGACGCCACCAGGGCCCAGGGCCGGCCGATCGTCAAGGACCTGGTCAACCGCTACCCGCTGGTCGGCGCCACCGCCCCGCTCACCATGAACCTGGTCTGGTTCGCGGAGAAGAAGGACACCGGCAACTGCGCCTACTACGGCACCTGCGACCTGGCCGCCCGGCTCGTCCCGCTCGTGCTCACCGTCGACCACACCTGCAACGCCAACCTGCGCATCCGCGCCCAGGACATGACCGCGCAGCAGCTCGCCGACACCTGCACCAGCCTGATCAACGAGGACCAGTTCTTCCACCAGGTGGTCAAGGACAACGGCCCGGTCGCCAACGACAACAACACCAGCCTTGAGGTCGTCGTCTTCGACGACTACTACGACTACAGCCTCTACGCCTGGAAGATGTACGACATCGCCGTCGACAACGGCGGCATGTACGAGGAGGGCGACCCGGCCAAGGCCGGCAACCAGGCCCGCTTCATCGCGCACGAGGCCGACTGGCTGCGCCCCGCCTTCCAGATCTGGAACCTCAACCACGAGTACACCCACTACCTCGACGGCCGCTACGACTTCTACGGCGACTTCAACGCCGGCATGACCACCCCGACCGTCTGGTGGGTCGAGGGCCTCGCCGAGTACATCTCGTACAGCTACCGGGGCGTCCACTACGACGCCGCCGTCGCCCAGGCCGGCAAGGGCACCTACGCGCTGAGCACCCTCTTCGACAACACCTACGACAACTCCGACTCCACCAAGGTCTACAACTGGGGCTACCTGGCCGTGCGCTACATGCTCCAGTCGCACCCGCAGGACGTCGACGCGCTCCTCGCCAAGTACCGCGTCGGCGACTGGAACGGCGCCCGCACCCTGCTCAAGACCACCATCGGCACCCGCTACGACGCCGACTTCGCCACCTGGCTCAAGGCCTGCGGCGCCGACAACTGCGGCAGCCTGCCCACCAGCCAGGCCCCGCTCTGCGCCGCCGGCGACACCCGGCAGTACGACAAGAACTGCCGCCGCGACGGCGTCGCCGCCACCACCGGCAACTACAGCTACAACTTCCTCAACCTGCCCGCCGGCGTGAAGCAGCTGACCATCACCACCAGCGGCGGCACCGGCAACGCCGACCTCTACTACAACGGGGGTGCGTGGGCCACCACCGGGTCGAACCTGGCCAAGTCCACCAACGCCGGCAACGGCGAGACCCTCACCATCACCAACCCGCCGTCCGGCTGGGTGTACTTCAGCCTCTACGCCCAGCAGGGCTTCGGCGGCGTGAGCGTCACCACGACGTACAACTGACCTGCGCATACCGAACATCGAGGAGGGCCCCGCGTGCGGCGGGGCCCTCCTCGCGCGTTCGGGCCCCTCGCACTCAGCCCTCCGCCGACCAGCTCACCACGGGCGGGCGGACGGCGGCGCACAGCGGACGGCCCTTGGCATCCGTCAGGCGCAGCCGGGCCACCAGGACGCCGCGCTCCACCGCCGCCTCGACGACCTCCCGGTCGACCGCCGCCAGCAGCAGCTTGGCCCGGCGGAACAGCGCCCAGCCGTCACCGTTCCTGGTCACCCAGTTCAGGTAGACGAACCGGGCGCCGGGACCGCCCTGCACGTACCGGCCGGTGAGGTCCACTCCGCCGGTGAGGTCCGCACCTCCGGGTGCCGGCCTCGCCTCGCACTCCAGCGACCAGCGGGCGCGCGGCGCGTCACCCGGGACCGGGCCGAGCAACTCGGCCGGGCGGCCCCGGCGTTGGACGGCGACGTACAGGTCCCGGTAGCCCGGGAAACCCGGCGCGGCGGCACACTCACGCCCCGGCAGGTCGGTGGCCTCAATCCTCAGCTCCATACCGATATGGTCCCCCACCGCACGCCTCGGGAAGTTATAACGATCGGCCATCTAATGCGCCGCACAATCCGGACCGGCGAGGAGGTCATCCTTTGTCAAAAGAGTGTCAGGAGCCCTAGCTTTCGGTTAAGGTCCGGAGTTAGATGAAAGTCGGTTCGGGGTTCCGATCGGAATACCGAATTTCCGCCAATCCGCGGGCATCCTTGCTCCACCGTGCCTGCCATCCCGGGAATGGAGAGTACCCATGAAGATGATCAAGGCTATCGTGAAGAAGTTCAAGCGTGACGAGGACCTCGCCGACCACTCGTGGATCGCGCACGTCATCTGACGTATTGTCACCAACGGGGGCCGTGGCCGAGCCACGGCCGGGCCGCGGCCCCCGCCGGCGCTGCAGAGCGCCCCACCCTTTCACCTGCCCGGAGTTCTCCCGCCTGCCCGGAGTTCTCCGCCCGCCGGGGGAATCCATTCCATCGCCATTTCATTGGAGGCGGGATTCTCATGGAAGAAATGGCGCCGACAGCCGGGCGCAGCCATTCCATTGTTTACGCCCCGAAGATCCAGGACCTGCTGACCAGGGAAGAAAAGGTATTCCGGATCGACGCCCGCACGGTCGGCGTCTCCGACAGCGAGCTGATGGCCGAAATCGTCGCGGCGCGCCCCGTGCGGTCGGCGGAGCGCTCGGTCTACAAGCCCGCCGCGGGAGCGGACATCCACCACGACAACGCGACCCGGACGATCCGCGCACTGGGTCAGGACGTCATGGCGGGCATCAAGGCCCCGCCGCCCCCGGCACGCGGGCTGTCCGGCGCCTGGCCCTACGCGGCCACCTCCTACCTGCGCCGATGGCTCTTCGCGTCCGACCCGCTGCCGGTCTCCCTCCTGTCCAAACGCGGCGTCACCCGCTCCGACCGGCTCTCCCGGATCGTCGACCGCGCCGTCACCGTCTGGCCGGGATCCGCCGCCGAGGGTAGGAGCACCGCGCTGGCCGGGCAGATCCGCGACTCCTCCGACACCCGGGAGCGGAGGCAGGCCATCGCGCTGTACCGGCGGTCGACGGCCACCCTCTGCGACGGGGTGGCCGCACTGGCCGGCAACGCCCTGTGGCTGATGGGGCCGGACCGGGAGCGGGAGGACGCCCGCGCCGATCTCACCGAGGTCCTGTGGGAGACCCTGCGGCTGCTCCCGCCCGCGTGGATGCTGTTCCGCAACGACGGCCACGCCTACACCGGACTGCACCCCGAGATCCGCCCCGAGGACCGCGTCGCGCTCTTCCCGCTCCTGATGCACCGCCACCCGGAGCACTGGCCCGACCCGCTGGAGTTCCGGCCCGAACGGTGGGCCGGGGTGGCGGACCCGGAGAAGACGCCCGGGTTCATGCCGTTCGGCTTCGACGGGGCCCGCTGCTGGGCCAAGCACCTGGTCGTACCCCTGGCCGAACGCCTGCTGAACGTCGCCTTCGACCACCGGCTCGCCATTCGCGGCCCGCAGCAGGAGACGCACGTCCCCCTGCGTTCCCTGCTCTCCGTACGGTTCGACGCCGCGGCCAGGGTCTGACCCGCGAGCCCCGGACACCCTGACACCACGGGACACACCATGGAATCGCCCACGCTGGCCGACTGGGTCGGCGACGTCCGCAGCTTCACCGGCCACCAGTGGCAACGCAAGCCCGCCGTCTTCACGCCGGAGAAACTCGCCTCGCCGTTCGACCTGGACGCGTTGGACGCCGCCTTCGACACCGGGCTGCTGCGCACCCCCTACCTGGAGATGGTCCGCTCCACCAAGGTGACCGTCCCGCCCGAGGCCTACACCACGTCACGCACGGTCAACGGCATCACGTACCACGGCTTCGCCGACCGCGCGAAGGTCCTCGCGCTCCTGGGCGTCGGGGCGACGCTGCTGCTGCGCTGCGTCGACCAGTGGCACCGCCCGACGGGCGAGCTCGTGGCGCGACTGTCCGAAGAGCTCGACCGGCGCGTGGAGGCGTTCTTCTTCGTCACGCCCGCCGGCGGCCAGGGTCTCGCGGTGCACCGTGACGACGCCGACGTGTTTGTCCTCCAGGCAGCCGGACACAAGACCTGGTACGTCCACGACGCGCCGACCGCGGCGGATTGGACGCCGGGAGAACTCCCCGACGACGAGCACTCCCCGCGGCTC
Source organism: Kitasatospora sp. NPDC056731 (assembly GCF_040687675.1). Taxonomy (NCBI): domain Bacteria; kingdom Bacillati; phylum Actinomycetota; class Actinomycetes; order Kitasatosporales; family Streptomycetaceae; genus Kitasatospora; species Kitasatospora sp. NPDC056731. The sequence goes on along the minus strand of NZ_JBFBNR010000041.1, from coordinate 38,831 downwards.
CTGCACAGCGTCCTCGAACCCGGCAGCGTGCTCTACGTCCCGCGCGGCTTCGCGCACCGCGCGGTCGGCGCCGCCGGCCTCTCCGCCCACCTCTCCCTGACGATCCGCGACGTCTCCGTGCCGGACCTGCGGGCCGCCCTGGAGCAGCGGTTGACGGACGGGCTGGACCTCCCGGCGCGCCCGCTGGGCGAGGCCGCGATCGACGACTCCTGCGCCGCGCTGCTCGACCACGTCCGGACGAGGCTCGACACGATCGAACCGGAGGACCTGCGGCTCGCCGCCCGGGCCGCGCAGGCACGGGCGGCACGGGCGGAGACGGCGGCGGAGAACGCGGAGCGCGCGGAGACGTTCGCCGAGGCGGCCCGGACCTGGGAAGGCGGCGGGACCGCCGCCGGGCGGGCCGGGCTGGCGTCCGTCAGCCGCACCTGGCGCAGGCTGCGCGACGCGGCACGCACCGCGCACTGACGCACCGACGCGCTGGCCCACCGGCGCAGGGCCGTCAAAGACACACACCGCGTCCGGCGGGCGCCGCCCGTCCTCCGTACCGCCGTGACGACGACGGTACGGAGGACGGTCAGCACCGGCCCTCGACGGCCGAAGACGTCAGACCCGCTGCGCCGGGACCGTCCGGTCACGCTGGAGGTCCAGCAGCTCACGGAACAGCCCGTCCGGGCGCGCCGCCAGCTCCGCCCAGGTGCCGGTCTGCACGATCCGGCCCCGGTCCATCACGATCACCCGGTCCGCCACCGCCGCGTTGGCGATGTTGTGCGTCACCAGCAGCGTGATCCGCCCCGGGGCGAGGGCGCGCAGCGCGTGCAGGATGCGGTGCTCGGCGCGCGGGTCCAGGTCCGAGGTCGGCTCGTCCAGGATCAGCAGCCCCGGGCTGCGCACCGTCCGGTACAGCGCCCGGGCCACCGCCGCCCGCTGCCAGCCGCCGCCCGACAACTCGGCGCCGCCCCACCAGCCCTGGGCCAGCAGCGTGCGCCAGCCCGACCGCAGCCGGGCCACGATCTCGTCGAAGCCCGTCCGCGCGGCCGCCCGCTCCACGTCCGCCATCACCTGCTCGGTGAGGTGCCCCAGGTGGACGTTCTCGGCCGCCCCCAGCGGCCAGCGCGCGAACTCCTGCGGCACCCGGGCCACCCGCGACCACATACCGTCCGCGTCCAGTTCCTCCACCGGCACGCCGTCCCAGCAGATCCGGCCGGACTGCGGCAGGTAGAGGCCGGACAGCAGCTTCAGCAGCGTCGACTTGCCGCTGCCGTTCTGCCCGATCACCGCCACCACCTCCCCGGCCCGCAGCGTCATGCTGACCCCGCACAGCGCCGGCTCCTGCTGCTCGCCGGGGTAGGCGTGCCCGAGGTCCGCGACCTCCACCAGTTGCGGCGCGTCCGGCACGATCCCGCCGCGCCGGATCCGGTGGCCGCCGGCCTCGTCCAGGAAGGTGAAGTAGTCGTCCAGGTACAGGCCCATCCGGTACAGCCGGGCGCCGTTGCCGACCAGGCCCTGCAACCCGGACGAGGCCGTCCGCAGCGCGAACGTCGCCGTACCCGCCGCCGCCAGGTCGATCCGGCCGCTCGCCACCAGGTACAGCAGCGTGCCCCAGACCAGCGCGCTGCCCGCCCCCGTGCCCAGCGAGGCCAGCAGGGAGACCTTCGCCGCCTCCCTGGTCGCCCGGTCCGTCGCCTCGACGATCTTCTCCTCGGCGCGGCGGTACTTGGCCATCAGGAACGGCGTGACCTGGTCCGAACGGACCTGGTCCGCGCGGGTCTTGTCGATCAGGAACCAGCGGTAGACGCGCAGCGCGCCACGGTCCTCGTTGGTGGCCACCGCCGCCAGGTAGTGGATCCGGGCCGTCCGGACGGCCGCCACCCCGGTCGGGACCGAACCCAGCAGCAGCAGCGGCACCAGCCACGGGTGGAGCGTCGCCAGGACACCCGCCGCAGCCGCCAGCGAGACCGTCGAGGCGATCACGTCCTGGGCGTTGGAGAGCAGGTCCGGCGTGGTCGAGGCACCCCGATCGGCCGCCTCCCACTGCTCGTTGTACGCGGGCTCGTCGTACGCCCGCAGCTCGGCCGCGCACCCGGCGGCGATCAGCGCCAGCTCCGCCTCCCGGGTGACCCTCGGCGACACCCGGCCGGACAGCCCCACCACCGCGATCCCCAGCACCGCGCGCAGCGCGGCCGAGACGGTCAGCAGGAGCAGCGACGGCGCGGCGGTCCGCAGGTGCTCCCCCACCGGGCCCGCCACCAGCAGCGCGCCCAGGGCGCCGGTCGTCGCGTACAGCGCCAACGCCCCAAACACGCCCGCCAGCGCCTGGCACACCAGCAGCAGCACGGTGGACGTCCGGTCCGCCGCCCACGCCAGCGCCAGCGCGCGGCGCACCAGGTGCGGGAGGCGGCGCAGCATCGCGTTCGCCGACATCGACGCGCCGGCCTCGGCGCGGCGGTCGCCGGGGAAGCGCAGGCGCAGTTCCTCGTCGTGCCGATCCTGATCCTGGTCGTGCTGGTCCTGGTCGTGGTCGGGCGGGGTGCGGTCGGGCGGGGTGTGGTCGGGCGGGGTGTGGGGCTTCTCGGGTTTCACGATCTGCTCGGACACAGTGCTCCCTGCTCCCTGGTACGGCGGCCGGTGGCCGCAGCGGATCCGCGCGCGGGCAGCCCTCACCGCCGAGTGGGCGTGTGGGGTCGGCAGCGGTGCCGGAGGGCACTCTGCGAGGGGCTGGCTGCGGTGCGGACCCCGATCCTGGCAGCGGTCCGCCGGGCCGTCCGGCGTGTCCCGGCCGGCCTCACTCGATCCGGGCGATTCCGTGTCGGCGGCGGCGAGTTGGTGGCAATCGATCACCGGGAGGGTCCGCGATGTTCGATTCAGGGGTCGGTTGCGGTGCACTCCGGACGTGCGGTCCGACGATCACATGAACGTTCCGGTCGAGCCCGCGCGGCCCGACCTCGCCGACCGTCTCAGCGGGTCGGCGGGTGGAGCGCGAGGAGGGAGGGGGTGGTGGGGGCGGCGAGGCGGAGCAGGCCGTGGCCGATGCCGGCGAGGCCGACCATCAGGGAGGGGCTGTGGACACCGTGCGGGAGGCCGCAGATCCAGCCGCGGGTGTCGAGGTCGTCGAGGGTGGCGTGGGCCTGCCGCAGGGCGGCGGTGCGCCAGCGGTCGCCGGCGAGGAGGAGGGGTTCGAGGTTGCCGAAGTCGCCGTGGCAGAGCGAGAAGTTGTGGCCGAAGCCCTCGCGGAGGACGGTGGTCAGGGCGGTGTCGCGTTCGGCGAGGAGCAACTCGCGGGCTTCGGGGAGGAGTTCGGCGAGTTCGGTGCGGGCGAGCGCGATGCCCGAGGCACCGTGGCACCAGAGGGACGGGTAGGAGGGCGCGTCGGGGCCGTCGTCCTCGCGGACGTCGCGCCAGTTGGCGGCGGCCGGGTCGAACAGGGTGTGTTCGTACGCGACGGCGGCGAGGGCGAGTTGGGGCAGCCGGGGGTCACCGAGGTGCCGGCCTGCGCGGGCGAGAGCCCAGGCGATGCCGGAGCCGCCGTGCGCGAAGCCGGCCAGCGGGCGCTTGACGGCGCCGGCGAGGGAGGCGGGCAGCCAGCCGGCGCCGCCTTCGGGGTGCGGGGTGGCGGCCCGGACGAGGCGTTCGGCGCAGGCGGCGAGGGCGTCGGTGACGGCGGGGCCGGGGCGGACGGCCGCCCAGGCGAGCAGTCCGCCGATGGTGCCCGCGTTGCCGGCGAGGAGGTCGTGCTGGGCGTCGTCGGCGGCGGTGGCGGCGCTGCGGCGCACCACCTGGGCGGCCAGGGCGTGGAGTTCGGCGTCGGGGTGGTGGGCGGCAAGGTGGGCGAGGGCGTAGAGGACACCGCCGGCGCCGGAGAGGCCGCCGCCGAGGCGGTCGGCGCGTCGCCGAATTTGGTGACGTAGCGTCAGTTCTGCGGCCCGGGCGGTGTTTCGGTGCTCGCGATCGCCGGTGACGGTGGCGAGCTGGTGCAGGAAGAGGGCGACGCCGGCCGTCCCGCTGTAGAGGTCGGGGCCCAGTTCGGCGGGTGCCCAGCGGCCGGGCGGGGCCCAGTTGGGGCCGGCCCAGGCGAGGTCCGCGCTCCCCCGGTAGGCCTCGCGGAGGAGCTGTTCGCCGGCGTCGACGGCCTTGGCGAGGGCGCGGGAGGCCAGGTCCAGGCCTTCGGCGGGCTTCCCGGGTTGCGCGGGAGGGGACGTGACCGGGTGTCGGCGCGGCTCGCGGGCACCGTCCGCGGTGGTCACCGACAGCCGCAGCAGCTGGAGTTGGCGGGCCAGGTCCGGTTCGCCGAGGGCGTCCGCCTTGGCGAGGGCGAGGTCGAGTGCGGGCCGGTCGGTGACGCCGGGGATCAGGGCGCCGGTGGAGGAGCGGGCGTCGACGCTGTCGGGGCGGATGGTGAAGACCGGGACGTCCCCGCGCCAGAGGTCGGCGCGTTCGTGGTCGACGTAGGCGAGCGCGTGTTCCTCCCAGGCGGGGAGCGCCCAGAGCCGGTCGAAGTGGCGGTCCTGGTCGAGGCCGTCGCGGAGCAGGTCGGGGTGGCAGGCGGTGGCGAGCAGGCTGCGGTACTCGAAGGTGTCGCGGCGGAGCATCCTGGTCTCGTCGGCGGCGAACGCCCGGATGAGCTCCCGGAGTTCGCCCTTGCGGGCGGCGAGCAGCCGGTAGGCCTCGGTGAAGCCGGCTTCGAGTTCGCCGACGTGGTCGGCCAGGCGCAGCGGCCGCCCGGGCGGGACGGGCCGGCTGCCGGGCGCCGCGACGGGCATCCGGTGGTACTCCAGGCGGAGCCGGTCGGTGCCCTGGTCGACCAGGACGGGGGCGGGGCGCGGCGGGAGGCTGCCCGGATCCCAGCCGAGGGCGGAGAGGTCGGTGCCGCCGTTGCCCTCGTCCCACATGCGCTCGGGCAGCAGGCCGGAGCGCAGCACCGAGTGCCGGGCCTCGTGTCGGGCGAGCCGTTCGGACTCGGAGAGGTCCTTGGCGGGTTCGGGCAGGTCGGGGTGGAACAGCGCTTCCAGGTCGATCAGGACCGGCTGGTCGCGGACGGCGATCAGGTTCTGGGCGTGGCAGTCGACCGCGTCGAGGGTGTGGAGCAGCGCGGCGAGGGTGCCGGCGCGGTGGTAGAAGTCGCTCAACTCGGCTTCGTCGCGGGCTGGTTCGGCGGTGACGTGGGCGACCCAGCCGTAGCCGTCGCGGGCCAGGTGGGCGAGGTCGTGCAGCGGCAGCCGGAGTCGGGGGTTGAGCCAGCGCAGGAGGTGCTGGAAGTGCGTCTCGGCGCCGAGCGGGCGCGGCTTGTAGACGATCCGGGTGCCGTGCTCGAAGCGCAGGGCGCTGACAGTGGCGCCGCCCCGGTGCGGGTCGCCGAGGCCGGTGGCGAGTTCGGTGAGGCGGCCGAGCGGGCGGCCGTCGGCGAAGGTGCGGGCGAGGGCGGGGAGGTCGGCGGCGAGGCGGCGGTACAGGGTGAGGCAGGTGGCGGTCCACTGATCGGCGGCGGTGGCCAGCCGGTACGCCAGCACCGGGTATTCGGCGAGGAGTCGGACGGCGCGGCCGGGTTCGGTGAGCCGGTCGAGGAAGTTCCGGTACCGCTGCTCGGGGGTGTCTCCGGTCAACTCGCCGGAGAGACGGGCGACGTGGAGTTCGGTGATGACGGTGCGGACGGCCGTGGTGTGCGCGGTCGCGGTGAGTGCGGGCAGCACGAGGGCGGCGAGCTGGTCGGGGGTGCCGAGGGTGGCGGGGCCGGGGGTGGCAGCGTCCGCGGTGGCGGGGCCGAGTTCGGCGAGGCCGGTGCGCAGGCGGTCGCGGGCGTCGGCGAGCAGTGGGGCGACGAGCCGGGCGAAGGCGTGGTCCTCGGGGAGGTCGAGGGTGTGCCCGGCCTCGAAGGCGGCGGCGAGGCGCTCGGCCCAGGCGGGGGTGCCGAGGCGGTCCGCGAGGTCGGCCGGGTGTTCGGCGAGCAGGGCGCGCAGCCCGTCCGGGTCGAGGCGGTCGGCGGCGAGGCGGCGCTCGAACCAGTCGTCCCGGTCGAAGGGCGGCTGGGCGCGCCAGCGGTCGAGGATCCGTCCGGCACGGTCGGCCCGTTCAGTCTGTTCGGCGCGTTGGGCGTCCGGGTCGGGCAGCGGACCGCGGGCGGCGAGCGGGACGGCTCGGGCGGCGGCCCGCCGGATTTCGGACGCGTCAGCCACGGGCGGTCTCTCCATGCTCGGTTCGTGCGCGACGGTTGCGGTGCTTCGTGCTCGACGGTTGCGGTGCTCGGTGCCCGACGGTTGCGGCACCGGACGTACGCGCCCCGGCCGGGTCGTGCGTCCGCGACGCGGGCTCCGGCGGTGCGGCCGGGGTCCGCATCGCGGACGGCGGACTCAGAAGCTGCAGACGTGGGCGCAGCTGCTCCAGCCACCACAGGTGCTGGCCTGCACCGCGGCGGTCACGTAGACCTCGTCCGACAGGTCGCCGGCCGGGTGGACCTGGTGGCCCTGGCCGAGGGTGAGCCGGAAGTCCTCGTCCTTGAGCGCGCGGACCTGCTCTGCCGTGGGCTGCATGGTGCCTCCTTCAGACATTCGGGTCTGGCACGGTCGTGCCGGGTCGGGATCCTGGCACCGCCCCACCCGCCGCACCAGGGGTGTGCCGCGCACCAGGCGCAATTTCGGCCATGGTCGAAATAGGGACGAGGCCTCCCCCGCCCATCCCGCTCCCGCAGGCCGCGCCCGTGCCCCGGCTCGCCCGTCGGACCTCCCGTCGCCCTACACCTGTCCGGAATCCAGACCACGACGGGGGCCCGAACCAGGACCCACGTTTGAACGGCCGGGCGCCGGGCAGTCCGTGCCGCCCGTCGCTCCTGTGGCCGGGCCGGGCACCGAAGGTCACGATGGAATCCGGCAACCCCCGCCCCCGGCCCGATCGGAGCGCGATGAGCGAGCAGCACAACGTCGTCCTGCTGACCTTCCCGGACGCCACCGCGTGGCGGGCGGCCTTCGACGAGGCACAGCACCTGCCGGGCCTACGGCAGCTGGCGGCCCTGGAGCGCAGCGCCGACGGCCTGTTGGAGATCCAGGACACCTTCACCCGGGGCGCGGGCGTGACCACCGTCAGCTCCGGCGTCCTCGGCGGCCTGGTGGGCCTGGTCGGCGGGCCGATCGGCGTCCTGCTCGGCTTCGCGGCGGGTGCGGCGCTCGGCAACGCCGCCGAGGAGGGCCGGGCGACGGAGGGCGGCGCCGGGCTGATCATGCTCTCGCCCCGCGTCCCGGACGGCGGCGCGCTGCTCGTCCTGGAGCTCCGGGAGTCCTCTCCCGACCGGGCCGACGACCTGGCCTCCCGGCACGGGGCCACGGTCGAGCGGATCGACGCGCAGGCCTTCGCCGAGCAGGTCCGGGCCGCCGAGCACAAGGCGGAGCAGGACACCGCGGCGCAGAACGCGGCGGAGCAGAACGCGGCGGAGCAGAACGCGGCGGAGCAGAACGCGGCAGAACAGGATCCGGCCGAGCGGGACACGGCGGAGGAGCCCAAGGCGGAGGGTCACCGGCCCGACAAGGGCGCCTGACCCGCCGCCCGTCCCTCACTCGGCCTCACTCGGCCCGCAGCGCCTCGACCGTCCGCGCCCGGGCCGCCCGGACGGCGGGCAGCAGCGCCCCGAGCACTGCGATCAGCACGCCGCCGAGCCCGAGCAGCGCCAGCACCGGCGTGCCGAACACGTCGAGGGCCGAGGCGGGGAAGCGGAGCCCGGCGCTGTGCCCCATGGCGGGCACCGTCAGCCGGTGCAGCAGCAGCCCGGCCGGGAGGCCGATCGCGCCGCCGAGCGCGCCGACCAGGACGACCGGGGCGAGCGCCCCGCCCACGGTCTGCGCCGGGGTCATGCCGAGCGCCTTGGCGACGCCCGTGTCCCGCTTCCGCTCCCGGATCTCCAGGACGACGGTGTTGAACACCCCGAGCCCGGCGACCACGACGAGCAGCGCGGTGAGCGTGGCGGTGAGGGAGTTCAGGGCGGCGATGGAGCCGCTGGAGCCGTGCGACCCGCCTGCCTCGGCCGTCATCCGCACCGGGGCGAGGGCGGCGCCGAGGGCGGTGGCGTAGGCGGCGCGGTCGGTGCCGGGCTTCAGCGCGACGGACCAGGAGTCCGGGTGCGGGGCGGCGCCGGGCGGGTAGCCGGCGGCGTCGGTGAACAGTTCGTTGGTCTGCATGTGCGGGTCGAAGACCTCGCCGACGATCCGGACGGTGACCGCCCTGCCGTGGGAGGTGAAGGTGACCTGGTCGCCGAGCGCCACCGAGGCCTCGGTGAGGAAGGTGGCCGGGGCGACGGCCTCGCCTGGGCCCCGGAACCAGCGCCCGGAGACCATCCGGTAGCCGGCCCCGGTCGCGTCGCCGTCGAACGCGGTCACCCTGGTGCTCCCCGCGACGCCGGGGACCGTCACGTCCTCGGTGCCGTCGCCGAAGTAGGCGGCCGTGCCCGGCTGGGCGTCCAGGGCGGCGGTGACGGCGGCCGGGTCGGCGGCGGCCGGCCTGGCGGGAGGTGTCGCCCCGGGCGGGCCGGCGGGCCGCTGCGGGTGCACGACGACGTCCGCGGTGTCATGGTCCTTCGCCGCCTGCACCCAGGTCATCGTCCCGCCCATGCCCACCGCGAAGACCGCGGCGGCCGTGCCGAACAGCACGGCCGCGAGCATCCCTGCGGCCCGGGCCGGGCGGGCGAAGGGCTGGGCGAGGCCGAGGCTCAGCGGCCGGGGCAGCGGCAGCCGGGCGGCCAGCTCGGCGGCGCGGGCCGCCGCCCGGTCCCGCCGGGTGCCGCCCGCCGTACGGCCGACGGCGAGCGCGTCCACCGTGCGCAGCCGTCCGGCGCGGGCGGCGGCGGCCCAGGCGACCAGGGCGACGGCCGCCAGGGTGCCGCCGGCCACCGCGACGTCCACCCAGGGGGCGATGCCGGAGGTGCTGGTGCCGTAGATCCGCCCGGTGGTGGCGAGCACCGGGAGGGTCAGCAGGTTGCCCGCGACCACCCCGAGCAGCGTGCCGACGGTGGCCGGGATCAGTGCCTGGGCGACGTACGCGCGGACCACCTGGGCGGGCGTGCAGCCGAGCGCCTTGAGCACGCCGATCCGCCGGGTGGCGGTGCCGACGGCTCCGGCCACCACGTTCCCCGCCACCAGGACCGACATCGCCATGCCGAGCAGGCCGAAGGCGACCATGAACGGCAGGAACATCGCGGTGTTGCGGTCGGAGCCCTGCTTGGCGGTGAGCCAGGACTGGGCGCCGGTCAGCGCACCGGCGGGTGCGGCGGCGGCGACGGCGGCCCGGTCGGCGGCGAGCGCCTCGGCGGTGGCCGCCTGCGTGAAGCGGTAGAGCATCTCGTAGCCGGGGGTGCTGCCGGGCGCGGTGAGCGCGGCGAGGCCGTCCGGCGTCACCCAGGCGTCGGCGGTGCGGCTGACGGACCGGCCGAAGCCGACGACGGTGAGGGTCGGCGCGCCCGGCAGGCCGGGCAGGCGCAGTGTGCCGCCGACCTCCCGGACGGGGCTGCCGTAGCTCGCGTCGAGCACCACCTCCCCCGGCTTCTTGGACCAACTTCCTTTCAGTAGCTCGATGTTGTCCACACCGCTGGCGGCGTCGACGCGGCCCGCGACGGTCATCGGCTCCATCCGCTCCCCGTCCGCGCCGGTCGCGCCATCCACGCCGGTCATGCCGGTCGCACCGCCCGCGCCGGTCGCGCCTGGGCCCGGTTCGGGATCGACGGTGACGGTGCGGAACGGCCCGGCGGCGGCCGTCACCCCGGGGGCGTGCGCGGTGTCGGCGAGTTGGGCGGCGGTGGCCCGGGCGCCGTCGAAGCGCGCGGTGAGGTGGGCGCCGTGCTGGCCGCCGAAGGCCTGGTCGAAGGGCTGCTGCGAGGCGACCAGCAGCGAGCCGCCGAGGACGGAGCAGGTGGTGGCCACCAGGGCGGCCAGCCCGATCGCGACGGACTGCGTGCGGCGCCGGCGGACACCCGCGCGCACCACCCTGCCCAGCGCGGTCATGCCGCCACCGCCGAGTCCGAGGCGATCCGGCCGTCCCGCATCCGGACCCTGCGGGTGGCGCAGTCCTCGGCGAGGGTCAGGTCGTGGGTGACGATCAGGATGGTCTGGCCGTCCTCGTGCAGCTCCCGGAACAGCTCCTTGACGTCCTCGCCGGAGGCCGAGTCCAGCGCGCCGGTCGGCTCGTCGGCCAGCAGCAGCGTCGGCCTGTTCATCAACGCCCTTGCCACCGCGACGCGTTGGCGCTCACCACCGGAGAGCCGGGCCGGGTGGGCGCGGGCGTGCCGGTCGATGCCGAGCGACTCCAGCAGCGCCGAGGCCCGGCGCCGGGCCTCGGCACGCGGGACGCCCGCGAGTTCGCCGGCGAGCACCACGTTGTCGGCCACGGTGAGGTCGTCCAGCAGGTTGAAGAACTGGAACACCATGCCGATCGTGCCGCGCCGGTAGCGGGCCGAGCCCGCCTCGCCCAGCCGGTCGACCCGGACCCCGGCCACGGTGACCGTCCCGGCGCTCGGCCGGTCCAGCCCGGCCACCAGGTTGAGCAGGGTGGACTTCCCGCTGCCGGACGGGCCGAGCACCGCCACCGACTCCCCCGCCCGCACGCTCAGCGTGACCTCGTCCAGCGCCGCCCGCGCGCCCTCGTAGTGGCGGCTCACACCGCTCAGTTCGATCACCGGATCGCTGCTCATTTCCCGCTCCTCGTACGTTCCCGCCTGGTGGACGACACGAAGGTACGGACGGGCGGCGCGCACCCGCGTCCGTCGCCCGGGGCAACTTCGCTACCCCGTCCGGGCGACCCGGCACGGCGTCATCCTTGCGAGGTAGTCGCCGGGTGTAGCGGCCACCGCCACCCGAGGGGCTGTCCCCGACGGCCCCCGGCCCCCACAATGTCCCGGTGATCAACCTCCCGACAGCGGCGCGGCTGCGCGCATCGGCCCGCCTGGCCGAACCCCCGGGCGCCGCGCCGCCGCCCCGGCCGACCCGGCGCGGCCAGGCCTTCGACCTGGCCCTGGCCCTGTTCCTCGCCTTCGCCTGCGCCCGCTACGCCACCACCGCGAGCAGGGGTCACGGCACCGGCTGGTACGGGCCGATGCTGCTGGTGCCGCTCGTGCCGCTGCCGCTGGTGCTGCGCCGCCGCCTCCCGCTGACGGTGCTGTGGGCGGTGCTGCCGGCCGCGCTGCTGGTGCGCCACCAGTCGGAGGACATCGCGTACGCGGCCGGCGTGGCCGTCATCGTCGCCGCCTACAGCGCCGCCGCGTACGGGCGCCGCCCTGCGGCGCTGCTGCCGAGCCTGCCGGCGGCCGCCGCGACGCTGGTGGTGCTCTTCGACGACGCCAAGCTGCCGCACTTCCCCAACGCGGTGATCGCGCTGCTGGTCCTGGTGCCGGTGTTCGCGGTCGCCTACGAACTGCGGATGTGGCGCCGCCGGGTGGACGAGGAGCGCGAACGGCTGTCCGCCCTGGAGCGCGGGCGGCTGGCCGCGCTGGAGCACGCGGCGGAGCACGCCGTGGAGCTCGAACGGGCGCGGATCGCCCGGGAGTTGCACGACGTGGTGACGCACAACGTGAGCATGATGACGATCCAGGCCGGGGCCGCCCGCAAGATCCTGGACACCGCCCCGGACAAGGCCCGCGAGGCGATGGCCGCGGTGGAGGCCGGCGGACGCGCCGCGATGACCGAACTGCGCCAGGTCATGGGCCTGTTGACGATCGACTCGGAGACCGGCGACGACCCGGCCGCGACCGCCGACCTCAGCCCGCAGCCGGGCCTGGGCCGACTGGACGCGCTGGTCGACGGCGTCCGGCGGGCCGGGCTGCCGGTCGAGCTGACCGTCACCGGGGAGCGCCGGGCCGTCCCGCCCGGGGTCGAACTCGCCGCCTACCGCGTGGTCCAGGAGGCGCTCACCAACACCGTCAAGCACGCGGGCGGCGCGGATGCCGCGGTGACCGTCGAGTACGCCCCCGGCCACCTGCGGGTGGAGGTCACCGACACCGGCGGCCGGACCACCGGCGCCGCCGCCACCGGCAACGGCCGCGGCCTGATCGGCCTGCGCGAACGCCTCGCCGTCTACGGCGGCACCCTGCACACCGGCCCCCGGCCGCGCGGCGGCTACCGCGTCAAGGCCCTGATCCCCCTGGAGAGTTCATGAGCGAGCAGGCGCTGCGCGTGGTGGTGGCCGACGACCAGGCCCTGGTCCGCACCGGGTTCCGGCTGATCCTCGAATCGGAGGGGATCGAGGTGGTCGCCGAGGCCGAGGGCGGCGAGCAGGCCGTCGCCGCCGTCCGCCGCACCCGCCCGGACGTCGTCCTGATGGACATCCGGATGCCCGGCCTGGACGGGCTGGAGGCCACCCGCCGGATCCTCGCCGACACCGGCCCGGCGGACCACCCGCCGCGGGTGATCATGCTGACCACCTTCGACCTCGACCAGTACGTCTACGCCGCGATGGCGGCCGGGGCGAGCGGCTTCCTGCTCAAGGACGTCACCCCGGAGCACCTGGCCGCCGCCGTCCGGCTGGTCCGCACCGGCGATGCGCTGCTGGCCCCGGCGATCACCCGCCGCCTGGTCGAACGCTTCGCCCGCCCGGACGCCCCCGCCGCCGCCCCGCACCGCGAACTGGCCGCGCTCACCCCGCGCGAGCGGGAGGTGATGGGCCTGCTCGCCCGCGGCCTCAGCAACGCCGAACTCGCCGCCCGGCTCCAGCTCTCCGAGGCGACCGTCAAGACGCACGTGGCCCGGATCCTCGGCAAGCTGAACCTGCGGGACCGGGCCCAGGCGGTGGTCGCCGCCTACGAGACCGGGCTGGTCAGCGTCGGCACTGCGGCGCAACCCCGGTAGCGGTCCGCCATCGGCCCGGAGGCGTGCACCTCCGGGCCGATGGCGGGCTGACGCCAACCCCCGTCGGCCGCCCGGGAACCCGGGACCGGACGATCGCGGGACCAGGCGGTCGCGGGCTCAGGCGAGCGCGGGGTCAGGCGACGTCGAACCGGTCCAGGTTCATCACCTTGACCCAGGCCGCGACGAAGTCCGCCACGAACTTCTCCTTCGCGTCGTCGCTCGCGTAGACCTCGGCGACGGCGCGCAGTTCGGAGTTGGAGCCGAAGACCAGGTCGGCCCGGGTGCCGGTCCACTTGAGCGCGCCGGTGGCCGCGTCCCTGCCCTCGAAGGTGTGCCCGTCCTCCGAGGTGGCCTTCCACTCCGTACCCAGGTCGAGCAGGTTGACGAAGAAGTCGTTCGTCAGGGCCTCGGGGGTCCCGGTGAGGACGCCGTGCGGGGACTGCTGGTAGTTGGCGCCCAGCACGCGCAGGCCGCCGACCAGGACGGTCAGTTCGGGCGCGCTCAGGGTCAGCAGGTTCGCCTTGTCGAGCAGCAGGTACTCGGCGGCCAGCCGGCTGCCCTTGCCCACGTAGTTGCGGAAGCCGTCCGAGGTCGGCTCCATCGCCGCGAAGGAGTCGACGTCGGTGAGCTCCTGCGTCGCGTCCGCCCGGCCGGGCGTGAACGGCACCACCACGTCGCGGCCGGCCGCCCGGGCGGCCTTCTCCACGCCGACGCCGCCGGCCAGCACCACCACGTCCGCCAGCGAGACCTGCTTGGCGCCGGACCGGGCGTTGAACTCCTGCTGCACGCCCTCCAGGGTGCGCAGCACCGAGGCGAGCCGGTCCGGCTCGTTGACCTCCCAGCCGATCTGCGGCTGGAGCCGGATCCGGCCGCCGTTGGCGCCGCCGCGCTTGTCGCTGCCGCGGAACGAGGAGGCCGCCGCCCACGCGGTGGACACCAGCTCGGACACCGACAGTCCGGAGGCGGCGATCCGCTCCCGCAGGACGGCGACGTCCGCGGCGTCGATCTGCTGGTAGTCGACCGCGGGCAGCGGGTCCTGCCACACCAGTTGCTCGCTCGGGACCTCCGCGCCGACGTAGCGGGCGAGCGGGCCCATGTCGCGGTGGGTCAGCTTGAACCAGGCGCGGGCGAAGGCGTCCGCGAGCTCCTCGGGGTGCTCCAGGAAGCGCCGGGAGATCGGCTCGTAGACCGGGTCCAGGCGCAGCGACAGGTCGGTGGTCAGCATCGTCGGGGCGTGCCGCTTGGACGGGTCGTGGGCGTCCGGGACGGTGTCCGCTCCGGCGCCGCCCTTCGGCTTCCACTGGAAGGCGCCGGCCGGGCTCTTGGCCAGCTCCCACTCGTAGCCGAACAGCGTCTCGAAGAAGCTGTTGTCCCAGGTCACCGGGGTGGCCGTCCAGGCGCCCTCCAGGCCGCTGGTGATCGCGTCCCCGCCCTTGCCGGTGCGGAAGGTGCTCTTCCAGCCGAGGCCCTGCTGCTCGATCGGGGCGTCCTCGGGGTCGGGGCCGACGTTGTCCGCCGGGCCCGCGCCGTGGGTCTTGCCGAAGGTGTGGCCGCCGGCGATCAGCGCGACGGTCTCCTCGTCGTTCATCGCCATCCGGTAGAAGGTCTCGCGGATGTCGCGGGCGGCGGCGAGCGGGTCCGGGGTGCCGTTGGGGCCCTCGGGGTTGACGTAGATCAGGCCCATCTGGACGGCTGCGAGCGGGCGCTCCAGCTGGCGGTCGCCGGTGTAGCGCTCGTCGCCGAGCCAGGTGGTCTCCGGGCCCCAGTAGACGTCCTCGTCCGGCTCCCACTCGTCCACGCGGCCGCCGCCGAAGCCGAAGGTCTCGAAGCCCATCGACTCCAGGGCGACGTTCCCGGCCAGGATCATCAGGTCGGCCCAGGAGAGGTTGCGGCCGTACTTCTTCTTCACCGGCCACAGCAGGCGGCGGGCCTTGTCCAGGCTGGCATTGTCGGGCCAGCTGTTCAGCGGGGCGAAGCGCTGCTGCCCGGCGCCGGCGCCGCCGCGGCCGTCGCTGATCCGGTAGGTGCCCGCGCTGTGCCACGCCATCCGGATGATGAAGGGGCCGTAGTGCCCGTAGTCGGCCGGCCACCACGCGTGCGAGGTGGTGAGGGCCGTCTCGATGTCCCGCTTCACGGTCGGAAGGTCGAGGGATCCGAACGCCGCGGCGTAGTCGAAGTCCGCGCCGAGCGGATTCGCCACGGCCGGATTCTTCGCGAGGATCTTCAGATTGAGCCGCTCCGGCCACCACTGGCGGTTTCCGCCGCCCTGGGTGGGGTGCGGCGCGCGCCCGTGGGCCACCGGGCAGCCCCCCGTGCCCTCCGCCTGCGGCTCGGGTTCGGTAACGATGGGATCGTGGTTCTCAGACATGGAAATCCTTCCCTACAAGGCGGATCACGGTGTCTTGACTGCTACTTCCTGCTACCCAGGCTATCGCCGGAGCCGATCCTACGATGGACACGATCCACGTCAAGAACGACACCAAAGGCATATCCGATCGGGAACCGGAACGAAGCCGAAATCACTTGGTAAAATCCTGACCTCCCATTGACCTGAATAGGTGAACCGATATGAGTGACCTGCTGGAGCGACTGCGCGGACGCGGCTGGCGCCTCACCTCCCAGCGGCGTGTCGTGGCGGAGGTCCTGGACGGCGAGCACGTTCACCTCACCGCCGACGAGGTCCACGCCCGAGCCGCCGAACGCCTGCCCGAGATCTCCCGGGCCACCGTCTACAACACCCTCGGCGAACTGGTCACCCTCGGCGAGGTCACCGAGGTCTCCACCGACGGCCGGGCCAAGCGCTACGACCCCAACGCCCACCACCCGCACCAGCACCTCGTCTGCACCCACTGCGGCACCATCCGCGACGTCCACCCCACCGACGACCCCCTCACCGCCCTCCCCGCCGACCAGCGCTTCGGCTTCACCGTCACCGACGCCGCCGTCACCTACCGCGGCCTCTGCCCGACCTGCGCGGGCTGACCACGGGCCAGGACTCGCAGTCCCGCCCGGACCGAGGACCGGGATTCCCTGCGAAGATCGGGGGATGGAACTGACGATGGTTGACGTCATACCGGGGAACGCCGCCATGGCGACCGATGTCGGGCCGCTGATACGGCAGTTGCGGTCGACCCTGACCGCCGAGGGGTTCGCCGCCTTCGCCGCCGAGGCGCACGCGCAGGGGCTGGTCTTCACCGCCGCGTACGACGGTCGCGGGCGGTGCGTCGGGGTGGCGACCCACCGGGTGCTGGCGACCAGCCGCGGCCGGCTGCTGTTCGTCGACGACCTGGTGACCGACCGCGCGGTGCGGTCGGCGGGGGTCGGCGGGCGGCTGATGGCGGAGCTGGAGGAGCGGGCCCGGCGGGCGGGGTGCGCCCGGATCGAGCTCGACTCGGGGGTGACCAACCACGGCGCGCACCGCTTTTATCACACGGTCCGGATGTCGATCGTCGCCATGCACTTCGCCCGCGAGATCCGGGGCGGTTCGTAACGGTTCGAGGGGACGGCCGGTTCGCGGCCCGCGGTGCCGGCCGGTTCGCGGCCGTTCGCCGCGGCACCGGGCCGGAGTTGACACGGAATCACGGAGTTGACGGACCCGCCGGCCTGCCCTTGACCCCCTCCGGGGCCGGGCTGGGACGATCCCCGGCATGGGCGAAACCATCAACGAGAAGCAGCCGATATTCTCCGCCGACGCCGACATTCGCATTTCCGCGACACCGATCGAGGTCTACGCGGTGATCAGCGACCTGCCGCGCAGCGGCGAATGGAGCCCGGAATGCCTGGGCGGTGAATGGACGGTCGGCGAGCCGGCCGCCGTCGGGTCCGTGTTCCGCGGCGACAACCTCCGCAGCGACGACATCGTCGCCTGGGCGCCGGTGGTCCGCGGCCGGTGGACGACCCAGTCCGAGGTGGTCACCGCGGAGCCGGGCCGGACCTTCCGGTGGGCGATACACAACTCGGACGGCCAGAAGCAGGAGAGCATCTGGGGCTTCGACATCGAAGCCGCCGAGGGCGGCGGCAGCCTGCTGACCCACCACTTCCGCATGGACTCGGCCACCCAGGGCATCAAGGGCATCACCGCGGAGATGGACGCGGCCGAGAAGCAGCGCTTCTTCGCGGAGTGGGGCGACAAGATCTCCGGCGATCTGGCCGCCTCCCTGCAGCGCATCAAGGCCGTCATCGAAGAGGCGTGACGCCGGGCGGTATCCGGCCTTTCCGCGATTCGCCCGGAATTCCCGGGCTCGTACCCGGGCACGCGGCCATTCGGACGCCCGGGCACGCCAATTCACCTCGGACGGTGTCCCTTTCACCGCGGGTGGTGTCCATTCCATTCACGTCAGGCGCCGACGGCGCACAGCCGCGGCCCGGGAGGCGTACAGGTGCTTCTTCAACGTATCGGAAACCGGGGAATTCAGCTCGGGATGCTCTTCGAACGCGCCGCGGCCAGACACGGCGCGAACGTCCTCATCCTCGACCACGACCTCGACGCGGCACCGGAGTTGGGCCGCAGGGCGACTGTCGCCGAGGTGGCGGACCTGGTGGACGACCTGGCGTCCCGGCTCTGGGCGGCGGGCGTGCGGCCGAGCCGGCGGGTGGTGGTGTACAAGGCCGACGGCTTCGACATCACGCTGCTCGCGTGCGCGGCGGCGCGGATCGGGGCGGTCCCGGTCCTGCTGTCGCCGGCTCTGGACGGCGCGACGGTCGCCGAGCTGGTCCGCCGCACCGACCGGCCGTTCCTGGTGACCGACCAGGAGAAGCTGGAGAACGTGCTGCCCGAGACGGTCTTCGACCTCGCCGACCGGGTGGTGCTGACCTCCGGCTCGTACCGTGACGCCGTCGAACTGCGGGCGCTGGCCGGGGTGGAGAGGGTCAAACCCGTCATCATGCCGGCCGACCACCCGACGCTGATCACCCACACCTCGGGCACCACCGGGACGCCCAAGCTGGCCGTGCACACCGGGTTCAGCCTGCAGTCCCGCTACCGCCCGCAGGCCTCCGTCATCGCCCCGCTGATCCCGGGCCGGGAGACCATCGCCATCCACGTCTCCTTCGTCCACTCGCGGCTGATCACCGCGCTGGCGATCTCGCTCTACCGCGGCTTCCCGCTGGTCGTGCTGCGCGAGTCGGACCCGAAGCACGTCGGCGACCTGTTCGCGCGGCTGAAGCCGGGCATCCTGGAGGCGCACCCCAACTCCTTCATGGAGTGGGAGGAGTTGGCGCAGGACCCGCGCGGCCCGCTGTCCAACGTCAAGCTGTTCAGCAGCACCTTCGACGCGATCCACCCGCGGACCGTGCACCGGTTGCTGCGCGCCACCCGGCGCCGCTCGCCGCTCTTCGGCCAGCTGTACGGGCAGAGCGAGGTCGGCCCGGCCATCGTCCGCGGCTTCACCCGGCGCCGCACCCTGGACGACGACGGCCGCTGCGTCGGCATGCCGTTCCCCGGGATGACCGACGTCCGGGTCGTCAGCCGGGACGGCAACCCGCCGTCCGAGCGGAACCCGGGCTTCATCGAGGTGCGCAGCGACGGGCGCATCGTCACCTATCTCGGCGAGCAGGACCGCTACGACGCCCAGGTGTCGGCGGACGGCTGGTGGCGGATGGGCGACGTCGGCTACCGCACCAAGTGGGGCTGCGTGCACCTGCTGGACCGCGAGGTCGACCTGATCGAGGGCTTCGGCAGCACCCTCGCGGCCGAGGACACCCTGTTCGGCCAGCTGCCCGGCCTCGCCGAGGTCATCATCATCCCCGGCCCGGACGGCAGGGCCGTGCCGGTGGTGTGCACCAAGGACGACGAACCACTGGACCTGGCGGCCTGGCGGCGCGCCGCGGCGTCGCTGCCGCCAATGGCCGAGCCGGTCCACCGGCGGCTG
Organism: Kitasatospora sp. NPDC056731; assembly: GCF_040687675.1. Classification (NCBI taxonomy): domain Bacteria; kingdom Bacillati; phylum Actinomycetota; class Actinomycetes; order Kitasatosporales; family Streptomycetaceae; genus Kitasatospora; species Kitasatospora sp. NPDC056731. The sequence goes on along the minus strand of NZ_JBFBNR010000041.1, from coordinate 20,155 downwards.
GAGGAGCTGCCGAGGACCGCCACCACCAAGATCAAGCGCCTGGAGCTCGCCCGCCTGCTGCTCGCCGAAGCCCCGCAGGGCACCCGGGTGGACGTGGAAGACGTGGAGGACGTGAAGCCGTGAGTGAGCGAACCGAGCTCGTCATCGAGAGGTGCGCGTGGGCGCATGCCCCTGCCGAGCGAAGCGAGGCGGGCGCATGAGCACAGTGGGCAGCAAGGCGGCACTGGAGGTCTGCGTCATCGGGGCCGGCCCGCGCGGCCTGTCCGTTCTGGAACGGCTCTGCGCCAACGAGCGCGCAGCGCCCTCGCACGGCTCCATCACGGTGCACATGGTCGACCCGGCCGCGCCCGGCGCCGGCGCCGTCTGGCGCCAGGACCAGTCACGGCACCTGCTGATGAACACCGTCGCCTCGCAGATCACCGTGTACACCGACGACAGCTCCCGGATCGACGGCCCGATCGAACCCGGTCCGAGCCTGTGGGAGTGGGCGGTGGAGGTCGCCAAGGCCGGCGCCGCCTCCGGGCAGGACGAGGAGTGCGCGGCCGAGGCCCGCACCCTGCAAGCCGACAGCTACCCCACCCGGGCGTTCTACGGACGCTACCTGAACGCGAGCTTCCGCCGGGTGGTGGACGGCGCGCCCGCGCACGTCACCGTCCAGGTGCACCGCTCGCGGGCGGTGGCGATGGCGGACACCCACGGTGTCCCCGGCGGCCCGCAGGGCATCCGCCTGGAGAACGGCAGCCGGCTCAACCACCTGGACGCCATCGTGCTCGCCCAGGGCCACGTCGCGGCCCGGCCGACCCCGCACGAGGAGCGGACGGCGAGCCTGTCCCGGATCCACCACCTCACCTACATCACCCCGGCCAACCCGGCGGACCTCGACCTGAGCGGCATCCTGCCGGGCCAGCACGTCCTGTTGCGCGGCCTCGGGCTGAACTTCTTCGACCACATGGCCCTGTTCACGGTCGGCCGGGGCGGCGCCTTCGTCCGCGCGGACGGACGGCTGGTGTACCGGCCGTCGGGCCGGGAGCCGAAACTGTTCGCCACTTCGCGCCGCGGCATCCCGTACCACGCCCGCGGCGAGAACGAGAAGGGCGCGTACGGCCGTTACTTCCCCCGGTTGCTGACCGCCGAGTACATCGCCGGGCTGCGCGAGCAGTCCGCGGCCGGCGAGCCGGTGCAGTTCCGCACCGACCTGTGGCCGCTGATCGCGCGCGAGGTGGAGAGCGTCTACTACGGCACGCTGCTCGACGCGAAGGGCCGCGGCGCCGAGCGGGAGCCCTTCGTCCAGCGGTACCTGACGGTCGCCCACGGCGGCGGCTTCGCGGCCCTGCTCGACGAGCACGGCATCCCCGAATCGGAGCGCTGGGACTGGGAGCGACTCTTCCGCCCTTACGGGGACCGGGAGTTCACCGGGCCGGAGGACTTCCGCGACTGGCTGCTCGGGTACCTGGCCGAGGACGTCGAGGCGGCCCGCGCCGGCAACCTCAGCGGCCCGCTCAAGGCCGCCCTGGACATCCTGCGCGACCTGCGCAACGAGATCCGCCTCGCGGTGGACCACGGCGGGCTGGAGGGGAACTCGCACCGGGACGACCTGGAGGGCTGGTACACCCCGCTCAACGCCTTCCTGTCGATCGGCCCGCCGGTCTCCCGGATCGAGGAGCTGATCGCCCTGATCGAGGCCGGGGTGGTCGAACTCACCGGCCCAGGCACCGAGATCCGGATCGACACCGAGGCGGCCGCCTACGTACTCACCTCCCGGGCGGTGCCCCAGCCGCCGGTGCGCGCCACCGTCCTGATCGAGGCCCGGCTGCCCGAACCCGACCTGCGCCGCACCACCGACCCGCTGCTGCAGCACCTGCTGAGCACCGAGCAGGCCACCGCGTACCGGATCCCGGGCACGGGCGGCACCGACTACGAGACCGGCGGCCTGGCCGTCACCAAACGGCCGTACCGGCTGCTGGACACCCGGGGCCGCGCGCACCCGCGGCGCTACGCCTACGGGGTGCCGACCGAGTCGGTGCACTGGGTGACGGCGGCCGGAATCCGGCCCGGCGTGGACTCGGTGACGCTCGGCGACTCGGACGCGATAGCCCGCTCGCTGCTCGCCCTGCCGCCCACCACCCAGCTGCCCTTCGGCGTCCGGCCGGACGCGGCCGTCACGGACCTGACCGGAGTGCTGATATGACCGACCCCGACGAGGCGGCCGCCCCGCACGAACCCGGCGGCCCGCACGACGCGCACGACCTGCACGACGCGGCCGGCATCCTGACCGACGCCGGGCTGCTCTCGCCGGTCCGCGCCGGGACGCCGGTCGAGGCCGCCGTCTGCGACCGGGCCTGGCTGCAGGCCATGCTGGACGCCGAGGCGGCGCTGGCCCGGGCCCAGGCCGGGCTGGGCACCCTGCCGAAGACCGCCGCCGACACCATCACCCGCCTGGCCCGCGCCGAGCTGCTGGACCTGCGGTCCCTCGCGGTCGAGTCCCGGGAGACCGCCAACCCGGTGGTCGGGCTGGTCCGGGCACTGACCGCGGTGGTGGCGGCCGAGGACCGGGCCGCCGCCGAGTACGTCCACCGCGGCTCCACCAGCCAGGACGTCCTGGACACCGGCGCGATGCTGGTGGCCGCCCAGGCCCTGCGGATCATCCGCGCCGACCTCGCCCGCACCGCGCGGGCCCTGGCCGTCCTCGCCGAACGGCACCGGGACACCGTCCTCCCCGGCCGCACGCTCGCCCTGCAAGCCGTACCGACCACCTTCGGCCTCAAGGCGGCCGGCTGGCGCCGGCTCGTCCTGGACGCCGAGCAGCGGCTCGGGCACGTCGCCGAGCACGGTCTGCCGGTCTCGCTCGGCGGCGCCGCCGGCACCCTCGCCGGGTACCTGGAATACGCCCGGATCGACGGCGCGGCCGCGAACGGGGCGGCGCCGGACCCGGGCGACTACCTGGACCGGCTGCTCACCGCCTTCGCCGCCGAGACCGGGCTGGCCCGCCCGGTGCTGCCCTGGCACGCGCTGCGCACCCCGATCGCCGACCTCGCGGGCGCGCTGGCCTTCACCGCCGGCGCCCTCGGCAAGATCGCGATCGACGTGCAGTCGCTGACCAGGACGGAGGTCGGCGAGGTGGCCGAGCCCACCGCGGCCGGGCGCGGCAGCTCCTCCGCGATGCCGCACAAGCGCAACCCGGTGCTGGCCACCCTGATCCGCAGCGCCGCGCTGCAGGTGCCGGTGATCGCCACCGGGCTCACCCAGTGCCTGCTGGCCGAGGACGAGCGCTCGGGGGGCGCCTGGCACGCCGAGTGGCAGCTGCTGCGCGAGGCGCTGCGGCTGACCGGGGGCGCCGCGCACACTGCGGTGGAGCTCGCCGAGGGGCTGGAGGTCCGGCCCGAACGGATGCGCACCAACCTGGAACTGACGGGTAGTCAGATCGTCTCGGAACGGATCGTCGCCGTCCTGGCGCCCCGGCTCGGCAAGGCGACGGCCAAGCAGCTGCTCACCGAGGCCTCCGGCGAGGCCGACCGCGACGGTCGGCCACTGGAGCAGGTGCTCGCCGAACTGCCTGCTCTCGACGGCATGTTCGGCAGGGCCGAGCTCTCTCGGCTGTGCGATCCGACCTCGTACACCGGGGCGGCCGGCCCCCTCGTCGACCGGGCCCTGCGCGAGCCGTGAGGCCGGCCCGGCGCCGGACTCCCGAGCGATCTGCGACCAACCGAAGGGGAAGAGGAGCATGTTCCTGCAACGCGTCGGCAACCGAGGCATCCGACTGGGCACGGTCTTCGACCGCGCGGCCGCCCGTCACCCGGCGAGCCCGGTCTACCTCGACCACGACCTCGACATCGCCCCGGAGCTGGGCCGGCGGGTCACCCTGACCGAACTCGCCGATCTGGTCGACGACTTCGCCGCCCGACTGTGGGCTTCCCAGGTCCGCCCCGGCTCGCACGTGGTGATCCACAAGTCGGACAGCTTCGACATCTCCCTGCTCGCCTACAGCGTCGCCCGGGTCGGCGGGGTCCCGGTGCTGCTGTCCCCGAAGCTGGACGGCACCACCGTCGCCCGTCTGCTGGGGCGGCTGTCCCGGCCGACGCTGCTCACCGACGCGGCGAAACTGGAGCAGGAACTCCCGCCCGAGGTGTTCGACCTGACCGAGCGGGTGCTGGTGGCCACCGGGGAGTTCCCGGGCGCGACCGCGCTGGCCGGGCTGGCCGGGGTCGAGCGGGTGAAACCCGTGACCATGCCGCAGGACCAGCCGGCCCTGATCACCCACACCTCGGGCACCACCGGCCTGCCCAAGCTCGCCGTCCAGACCGGCATCACGATCCAGGCCCGCTGCCGCCCGCAGTCGGTGCTGCTCGCCCCGGTCGGGCGGCACGAGCCGATCGCCGTACACGTCTCCTTCGCCCACTCGCGGATGATCAGCGGGGCCGCGCTGTTCGCGCTGCGCGGCCACCCCATGATCATCCTGCGGGACGACGAGCCGGAGCACGTCGCGAAGCTGTTCGCCCGGATCCCCCCGGGGGTGATCGAGTCCCACCCCAACACCCTGCTGAGCTGGGAGGTCCTGGCGGACCACCCGGCGAAGCCGCTGGCCAAGGTCCGCTGCTTCAGCAACACCTTCGACGCCATCCACCCGCGCACGGTCGACACCCTGCTGGGCGCGTCCGAGCGCAGCCTGCCGTTCTTCGCCCAGACGTACGGGCAGAGCGAGACCGGCGCCATCGCCGCCCGCACCTACACCCGGCACCGCCGCAGCGGCGCCGACGGCCGCTGCGTCGGGCGGACCTTCCCCGGGATGACCGAGGTCCGGGTGGTCAGCCGGGACGGCCGGCCGGTGACCAAGGACTCCCCCGGCCAGATCGAGGTGCGCAGCGGCGGGCAGATCGTCACCTACTTCGGCGAGCGGGAGCGCTTCAAGGGCCAGTTCTCGCGGGACGGCTGGTGGCGGATGGGCGACCTCGGCTACCGCACCCGGTGGGGCTGCCTGCACCTGCTGGACCGCGAGGTCGACGAGATCCCGGGGATCAACAGCACCCTGGACCTGGAGGACAAGCTGTTCACCCGGCTGCCCGAGCTGCTGGAGGTGATCATCGTGCCCGGCGGGGACAAGGCCCCGGTGCCCGTGGTCTGCACCCGGGACGACCAGCCGCTCGACCTCGCCCGCTGGAACCGCGCGGTGGCCGGCCTGCCCACACTGGCCCCGCCGGTGCAGCGCCGGCTGGACGAGCTGCCGCACACCGCCACGACCAAGGTGAAGCGGCTGGAGCTGGCCAGGGAGCTGGCCACGGCCGAGGAGGCCTGAGCCGAGGAAAGCGTCGGCCCCGGCGGTGTCGTGAGACCCGCCGGGGCCGACGTGTGTCAGGAGGGGCCGACGGTGTCAGGAGGGGTCGACGGCCGGCAGGCTCCGCAGGACGGACCGCAGGTCCCCGGGCCCGAGCCGGACACCGAAGTCCTCCGCGAGGACGGCGGCGTACCGCTCGTCGGTGAGGTCCGCAGCCTCCGCCGTGCCGTCGGCGCGGCCGACGACCAGCCGCCGGCCGTCGAGGGAGAGCCGGCGCTGCGCCGTGATCCTGGACAGATAGGCCCGGCCGGTGAACGGGGAGCGCTCGTGGGTGGAGGTGTAGTGGTTCATCACCACGCAGTCGACCTGGTGCAGCGGCAGGCCCGTCTCGAACCGGTAGAGCGGCAACCACCCGTCGGGGCGAAGGAGTTCGAGCACCCAGCAGTCCGGCTCCGAGCCGACCCGACGGAGCCGGTGAGTCCAGCCGTCGGGCTCGGCCAGGGCGCCGTCGGTCAGCGGCAGCGGCTCCAGCGGCCCCTTGTCGCCGAAGCCGACGTCGGCGAGGAAACGCGTCTGGCCGACCGTCACCAGCAGCACCAGGTGGGTGCGTGGCAGCGGTCGGCCGGCGTTCAGCAGGGCTCGGGCGGCGAGCCTGGTGACCTGGAAGCCCAGGCGTTCCAGCACTGCGGCGAAGAGCAGGTTCTGTTCGAAGCAGTAGCCGCCGCGGCCGCCGGCGACCAGCTTGGCCTGGACGCGGTCCAGGTCGAGCGGGACGCCGCGGCCGAGCGGGATGTCGAGGTTCTCGAACGGGAGGGCCAGCAGGTGGGCGCGGTGCAGCCGGCGCAGCGTCCCGGGTTCGGGGGGCAGCGGGCCGGGGACGCCGGTGCGGGCCAGGTAGGCCCCGACGTCGAGCAGTTCCGCTCCCCATTCGCCGGTGGCGCGGTCATCGCCCATCCTGTCGGCCCCTCTCCCGTGCGGTCTCCCGGAGACTACCCGGCAAGGATCGCCCCGGCACGGAGGACCTCGGCGATCAGGCCACCGACGATCCGGGGGCCGTCCTGGGTGAGCACCGACTCGGCGTGGAACTGCATGGACGCGAAGTGCGGGCCGCGCAGGGCGTGCACCTCGCCGGTCTCCCGGTCGCGAGCGGCCTCGACGGTGCCGACGCCGTCCACGTCGACCGTGTTGTGCGGGCTGACGGCGGCGAAGGTGTTGTAGAAGCCCACCCGCTCGCGAGCGCCGAACAGGTCGATCTCGCGCTGGACGCCCTGGTTGGGGACGTCCCGGCGGCGCAGCGGCAGGCCGAGCAGGGTGGACAGCACCTGGTGACTGAGGCAGACCGCGACGAACGGGCGCCGCCGGGCGAGCAACTCGGCCACCGCGGCGCGCAGACAGGCGATCTTGGGCTCGTCGGCCTGCCGCGGGTCGCCCGGCCCCGGGCCCATCACGACCAGGTCGAAGCCGTCGAAGGCGTACTGCTCGTCGAATCGACGGATCGTCACCTCAAGCCCCAGTGACGTGAGTTGGTGTCCGATCATGGCGGTGAAGGTGTCCTCGGCGTCGATCACGAGCACCCGGCGCCCGGCGAATTCGGCGAGCCGCCGGCCGCGGTCCGCGTCCTCGGCCAGCCAGAAGTCCGCGATGCCGGTGTTGCGCCGCTCCAGCGCGGCCCGTACCCGGGGGTGGCCGGCGAAGGTGCGCGGGCCTCCGGCTTCCAGCGCGGCCAGCAGCCCGGCCGCCTTGGCCCTGGTCTCGGCGACCTCGGAGGCCGGGTCGGAGTGGCGCACCAGGGTGGCGCCGACTCCGATCCGGATCCGGCCGGCGGTGTCGATGTCGGCGGTGCGGATCAGGATCGCGGAGTCCATCGTGCGCCCGCCGTGCTCGTCCCGGCCGATCAGCGCGGCCACGCCGCTGTAGTAGCCGCGCCCGGCGGGCTCGTAACGGCGGATGACCCGGGCGGCGCTCTCCAGCGGGCTGCCGGTGACGGTCGGGGCGAACATCGTCTCGCGAAGGATCTCGCGCGGGTCGCGGTCGGTCCGGCCCTCGATGAGGTACTCGGTGTGCGCGAGCCGGGCCATCTCCTTGAGGTACGGGCCGACCACCCGGCCGCCGCCCTCGCAGATCCGGGCCATCATCTTGAGCTCCTCGTCGACCACCATGTAGAGCTCGTCGGCCTCCTTGCGGTCGGCGAGGAAGTCCATCACGCCGGCCAGGGTGGGGCCGGAGGCCGGGTAGCGGTAGGTGCCGCTGATCGGGTTCATCACGGCGACGCCGTCGGCCAGGCTGATGTGCCGCTCGGGGCTGGCGCCGACGAAGGTCCGCTCCCCGGTGTGCACGACGAAGATCCAGTAGGCGCCCGCCTCGCGCTCGGTCAGCCGGCGGAAGAAGGCCAGCGCGGCGTGCAGGGTGTAGTCGCTGATCTCGGCCAGGAAGGTGCGGCGGACGACGAAGTTGGCGCCGACGCCCTGCCCGATCTCCTCGGCGACCACCCGGCGGACGATGTCGGCGTACTCCTCGTCGCCGAGGTCGAAGCGGGCGCCGGTCAGCTCGGTGGGCCGGTCCGGGATCAGCGCCAGCGCTTCGTCGAGGTCGACGGTGGCGTGCTCGGTCACCGTCATGGCGAGCAGCGGGGCGCCGTCGTCCTGGGCCTCGAAGCCGCGCTCGGCGATCTGCCGGTACGGGACCAGGACCAGGACCTCCGGGCCCGGGCGGCCGGGCTCGGGGCCCAGCGGGACACCGTCCAGCGTGTGCGCGGTGGCGACCTCGCCGAACAGGACGTCCAGCGTGCCCGGGCCGGTGGTCTCGGGCCGGTGCAGGAGGGCGAAGGCGGGCGGCCGCTCCGCGAGCACCCGGCGCAGCAGTTCCTCGGTCGTCCGGTCCGTCGTCCGGTCGCTCGTCCGGTCCGTCGTCCGCTCGCTTGCCCGGTCCGTCGTCCGGTCGGTCATGCGAAGGTCTCCTTGGCGGTGATCAGCATCGCGCAGCGCGCGGCGGCGTACTCCAGGGCGAGCCGGTGGTGGGCGGCGGAGAAGTCCGCGACGGCGTCGGCGACCAGGAACGGCCGGATGTCGTTGGTGAAGGCGTCGACGGCCGTCATCAGTACGCCCACGTGGGCGTACACGCCGCACAGGATCAGCTGGTCGCGGCCCTCCTCGCGCATCCGCTGGAGCAGGTCGGAGCGGAAGAAGGCGCTGTAGCGCCACTTGGTGAGCAGCCAGTCGCCGGGGGCCGGGGCGAGCGACTCGACGACCTCGCGGTCGACCGGGTCCATCCGCATCCCGGGGCCCCAGAAGTCCAGCAGCAGCCCGCGCTGTTCGGTGGTCATGCCGCCCGGCTGGGCGGTGTAGGCGACCGGCACGCCGAGCTCGGCGGCCTGGCGGCGCAGCAGGGCGGCGTTGTGCAGCAGCTCCCGGCCGGGTGCCTCGTCCGCCGGGAAGGGGCGCAGGAAGTAGCGCTGCATGTCGTGCACGAGCAGCACCGCGCGGTCCGGGCGGACGGTCCACGACACGGTGTTGTCGGGCAGCTCGCCCGCGGTCGGCATCGGATAGGGCTCGATGGTCGGAATGCCTGCCATGCGGTGGACTCTCCTGGGGGAGTGGTGAGTTGGGCGAGCCGGTCAGGCGCCGAGGCCGGCGCCGCCGTCGACGGTGAGGTCGTGCAGGGTGATGTGGCCGGCCGCGTCGGAGAGCAGGAAGAGCACGGCGGCGGCGATGTCGGCGGGGCTGGCCAGCTTGTTGAGCGGGATGCCGACCCGGAAGGCGTCCGCGCGACCGTGCAGGGTGCCCTGCGGGCCGGACTCGTCGTGCCACATCGAGGTGAGCATCGGGGTGTCGGTGGATCCGGGGGCGACGAGGTTGCAGCGGATGCCGTACCTGGCGACCTCCAGGCCGAGGCTCTTGGTGAACATCGTCGCGGCGGCCTTGGAGGCGGCGTAGGCGGCCATCTCGGTGCGCGGGGTGCGGGCGGCGTTGGAGGCGACGGTGACGATGGCGCCGCGCCCGCGCGGGATCATCCGGTCGACCACCGCGCGGGAAACGTGGAAGACGCCGTTGACGTTGACCGCGAAGGTGGCCGCCCAGTCCTCGACGGAGAAGTCCCGGACCTCGCCGAGGCGCAGCACCCCGGCGGCGTTGACCAGTTGGTCCACCGGCCCGAGTTCGCGCTCCACCTGGTCGACGAGCAGGTCGACGGCGCGGTGGTCGCTGACGTCCACCGGGTAGGCCTCGACCCGCAGGCCCTCCTCGGCGAGGGCGGCCACGGTCTTGCGCAGGCCCTCCTCGTCGCGGTCCGCCGCGGCCACCGCGGTGCCCTGTTCGGCCAGGGCGCGGACCACGGCCGCGCCGATGCCGCCTGCTGCCCCGGTGACCAGGGCGATCGTGTTCGTCACTGCCGGACCTCCCTCGGGGCCGACGCGTGGCCGGCCCGTCGCTTTCTCGGTTGCTCTCTCGGTGTGGCGGTGTGTGGCGCCGTTCCGGGCGCGGCGGGTCAGCCCTCCCAGGCGGAGACCACGGTGATGGCCTGGCCGGGGTTGAGCCGGGGATCGCAGAAGCTGGTGTACTTGTCGCCGACGTGCGCCATCCCGGAGGCGTCGTGGGCGCACTCGGTGACGTCGTCGGGCGTGGTCTCCAGGTGCAGGCCGCCGGCCACGCCGCCCTCGGAGCGGACGGCGTACTGGAAGTGCTGGATCTCCCGGACGACGGTCTCCACGAAGCGGGTCTTCAGCCCACCGGGCGTGGTGACGGTATTGCCGTGCATCGGGTCGGTGAGCCAGATGACCGGGTGGCCGGCCTCCCGGACGGCCCTGACCAGCGCGGGCAGCCGGTCGGCGACGACCTCGGCGCCCATCCGGGCGATCAGGGTCAGCCGTCCGGGCTCGCGGCGCGGGTCGAGCCGCGCGCACAGCTCCAGCAGTTCCTCGGGCGCCATGCCGGGGCCCACCTTGCACGCGACCGGGTTGGCCACGGACGCGAGCATCGCGACGTGGGCGCCGGCCACGTCGCGGGTCCGCTCGCCGATCCACGGCCAGTGCGTGGACGTCAGGAGGCTTTCGGTGTAACTGATCTGACGGATCATCGGGACTTCGTAGTCGAGCAGCAGCGCCTCGTGGCTGGTCCACACCGGCGGGCTGAGCGGCGAGCGGCGGTCCGGATCCGGCCAGCCGAGGTGGGTCATCGCCTCGGCCGCCGCCCAGTAGCAGTCGAGCAGCCGCCGCGGGTCGGGGCGGCGCAGCTCCGGGTCGGGTTCGGGGCTGTTGACCAGGTGGCCTCGGAAGACCGGGATCTCCAGGCCGCCGACGAACTCGGTCGGCTTGGAGCGGGGCTTGGCGAACTGGCCGGCCATCCGGCCGACCCGGACCACCGGCCGGTGGGTGGCCATCGTGACGATGCCGGCCAGGACGTCCAGCAGTCCGGTCTTGCGGGCGACGTCGCCCGCGGTGCACTCCGCCGGGTCCTCGGCGCAGTCGCCGATCTGTACGACCTGGGCCCGCCCGGCCGCGACCTCGGCGAGCACGGAGCGCAGCCGCCGGACGTCGGCCGGGCCGACCAGCGGCGGCAGGCCGGCCAGCCGGTCCTTGATGTCGGGAAGGTGCTCGTGGTCGGCCCAGTCGGGCTGATGGAGTGCGGGCCGGGACAGGAGCGCGGACAGGGCGGTGACCATGGGTGTCTCCCAGGGCGAAGGTGCGCCGGCTCGGCGGCGCGCACGGAAGGGCGTCGTGGCGAGGCTGTGGATGGCACGGGTCGGGGAGGACCGGCGGGCCCGCGGCCCGGGTCCCGGTCCGGCAGCGGTCCGCCGGCCGCCGAACGGCTGAGGCTCTTCCAGATCTTGTGGCGTGCCGCCAGGTGTCGCCAACGCCCGCCCCCGCACTTCGTCAGGTGGCGGATACTCCATCAGGTGGCGGCACACTCCGTCAGATCTCGCCCGGGCACGGCGAAGAACGGTGACGGCAGACCCTCGAAGAGGTCCGTCCCGAGGTGGCGGACCGGCGAGATCCGGCCATGGAACGGCTCGCGCGCGCGACCCGCCCGGACGCCGTACGGCACGGCCGGACCCTGGTGGCCCAGGCCTACCCCGGGGGTGGGCGGACCACCGTGCGCCGGCGCCTCGTGGCACAGGCCGAAGCCGGCGTGGCAGGTCGGGTCGCCGGACCCGGACGTCAGAAGCCGGTACCGGGTGCCGTCTCGCGGCCGGACCGGCCGCGCGCCACGGTCACCTCGATCAGCATGTGCTCGACCTCCTGCTCGCCCTCCGGGAAGACGCCGCCGCGCACCACCCGCAGGGTGCGCCCGCATTCCTCGGCGATCCGGCGCAGCGCCGTCAGGTCGCCGCGCTCGCTGAAGTGCAGCAGCACCGAGCCGCCCGGAGCCAGCCGGCCCGGAGCCTCGACGAGGAAGCGGCGGTGGGCGGCGTAGCCCGGGTCGACGTAACCGCGCTCGTGCATCGTCCGGTAGCGGTAGTCCTCCGGCGCGAGCACGTAGTTGGAGTGCCAGAAGACGGTGTCGAAGCGCTCCTCGGGCGCGAGCGCGGCGAACAGGTCGCTGTGCACGCTGTGGACGCGGTCGGCGACGCCGTGCCGGTGGGCATTCATCTCGGTGTTGCGGACGGCGGCCTCGTTGATGTCGCCGGCCACCACCCGGGCATGCCCGGCCAGTGCTGCGGCCACCGCGATGACGCCGGTGCCGCAGCCGATCTCCAGCAGCGAGCCGGAGCGCCCGGCGACCCGCGGGTCGTCCAGGCCGAGCAGGCGCATGGAGATCTCGGTGGTGGGTGAGTAGACCGGGGCGAAAATCCCTGGCAGCAGGTCCCATTCACGGCCGCAGAGCCGGAAGGTCGCGGGCCGGTGCGCGTGCTCCAGCGCGGCCCTGCTTCGTTCCAGCGAATGGCGGTAGTCCTGTAGCGCGTTCATGCCGTCCGCCTGTGCCCCCACCGCGCCAACTGGGCGTTGTCGCCCGGACCACCTCCCTGGTGGCCACCACTTCATCCTCCTCAACCGGCACGGGCGGCGGGAAGGTGACCCGGCAACACATCGGGGACCACTCGGCGGTGCCCTCTCCACCGTCCACACCGTGGAATCATCCGAGCCCCACCCAAAGTGACATGATAAACACGTTGTAGCACCTGGCATGTGCCAGGCAAAACGGCTGGTATGTACGGGTGGGGGATAAGAGATGGCCCAACAGGGGGTCCGGAAGCGGCCTGACGCGCTGACCGTACTGACCTTGCTGGTGGCGGAGGCACCACCGGCGCGCATCGAGTCACTGCTCGCCGAGGCCGCCTGCGGCGGCGCCCCCGAGGCCGAGACGGCCGCACTGGAGCGGGCCGTCCGGCTCGGACTGGACATCTGCGCCCAGCGCCGCGGGCGCCAGCAACGCGAAGCGGGCCTGTCCGCGCTGCTCGACACCGCCCGGGACCTCCTCGTCCCCGACACCCTCGACGAGGTGCTCAAGGCCGTCACCCGGCGCTCGCGTCTGCTCCTCGGCGCGGACATGGCGTACGTCAGCTTCCCCGGGCCGGAGGACGGCCTGTCCTACATCCGGGCGTCGGACGGCCACACCTCCACCCTCAACGTCGGCCTCCAGCTGACCGGCGGCTCCGGACTCGGCCACGCCGCCGTCGCCAACCTCGCGCCGGTCTGGACCCCGGACTACCTCGACGACAACCGGATCCAGCACAGCACCGACATCGACGAGGTGGTCCGGACCGAGGGGCTGCGCGCGATCATGGCCGTCCCGCTGAGCTACGGCCCGCACCCCTTCGGCGCGCTCTACGTCGCCGACCGCAATGTGCGGCACTACACCCCGGAGGAGATCTCCACCGCGAACCTGCTCGGCGAGCTCGCCGGCCTGGCCGTCCAGCGCACCCTCGTCCTCGACGACGCCAAGGCCACCGTGCAGACCCTGCGCGAGGAGCACGGACGCACCACCGAGTCGCTGCGGGAGCTCAGCGAGCACCGGCGCATCCATCACGAGCTGATCGAACGGGCGCTGACCGACTGCGAACTGCACGGCCTCGCCGAAGCCGTGAGCCGGAACCTGGGTGGCGCGCTGCGGATCCACGCCGCGGACGGCACCGTCCTGACCACCACCGGCCGGATGCCCGAGACCGGCCCCGCCGCCGCGGAGGTGCACGCCGCCAAACGCCCGGTCCACACCGCGGACGGCCTCTGGGCGGCCCCGGTCACCGCCGGAGGCGAGATACTCGGCACCCTGGTGTTCCGCCCCGAGGACCTCCCCGCGGCCGGCATCGACGAACTGCTGCACCTGGCCGCCCAGGCGGTGGCGGTGCAGCTGCTGCGCACCGGCGACACCGCCGTCGTGCAGGGCCGCGCCCACGGCGAGCTGTTGGAGGACCTGCTCACCAGCGCCCAGCGCCCGCCGCAGCAGTTGGAGGAGCGCGCCCGCCGGCTCGGCATCAACCTGGCCACGCCGCACGTGGTGGTGGTCGTCCGCCCCGAGGCCCGAGCGGTCGGCCGGGCCTGCGCCCTGGCCACGGGCCTGGCCCAGCGACTGAACGGGCTGCGGGTCGGACACGGCGGCAACGCCGTGCTGCTGCTGCCCGGCACCGACGCCGGCGCGACGGCCCGGGCCGTCCTGAACGAACTCGCCCCGCTGCTCAGCGACCCGGTCACGGTGGCGGCGGCCGGGCCGGTCGCGGACGCCGCCTCGGTCTTCCACTGCCACCAGGAGGCGCTGCGCTGCCTGGAGGCGATGATCGCCCTCGACACCACCGGCCGCTCGGCCTCCCCCCGCGAGCTGGGCTTCCTCGGTGTCCTGCTCGCCGACAACCGGGACGTCCGCTCCTTCGTCGACTCGGTCATCGGTCCGGTGCTCGAGTACGACCGGCAGCGGTTCACCGACCTCGGCCGCACCCTGGACGCCTACTTCGAGACCGGAGCCAGCCCCACCCGGGCCGCCCAGAAGCTGCACGTCCACCCGAACACCGTCGCCCGCCGCCTGGAACGCATCGCGGAACTGCTCGGCCCCGACTGGCAGGACCCCGGCCAAGCCCTCGAAGTCCAGCTCGCCCTACGGCTCTCGCGCGTCCGCGACCTCCTCATCAAGGACGGCCCGTCGGCAGGAGTCGACCAAGGAACCTAGGGCGCGGGCGCGAGTTCGACGACGGACCCTAGCTCACGCGGCGGAGCGAGCGGCCGCCGGTGTGGGAGAGGGCCACGACCGCGTGTGCGGCCGAGGCGAGGGTGACATGGCGGTGCCAGCCGTTGAAGGAACGGCCGGTGTAGTCGCGGATGCCGGTGCGGTCCGCGATCTCGTCGAAGTCCCGCTCGACCCGGCCGATCCGCAGGCTCAGCCGGAACAGCTGGGCCGGCGTGGCGTCCGGGATGTCGGCCAGCCACAGCTCCTGCGGCCAGCGCCGGCCGGAGCTGCCCGCGCCGAGCAGCAGCAGGTCGCGGTCCGGGCCGTCCGGCCTGCGGTTCACTCCCAGGGGGCGGGCCGCCCCGGTCACCGTCCGCACCCGGACGGCACCGACCAGCGCGGTGCACAGCCCGGCGTCCTGGCCGTGGTCGGTCCAGGTCACCATCCGCCTGCGGTCCCGGCACGCCCCGATGATCCGGTGGGCCGGCATCGCCTCCACGCCGTGCCCGGCCCCCTCGGCCGGGCGGAGCGGCAGCGTGCTGTTGATCCGCACGAGGAACGGCACCCCCGCCGCGCGCAGCCGCCGCAGCGCCTTCATCCCGTCCAGCTCCCGGACGTCCATCACCACCGGCAGCGTGGGCAGCCGCCAGTCCGAGGTCAGCTCCAGCACCGCCTCGACCGAGCAGTCGCCCAGCGTCCGGGTGTCCACACTCGCCGGGATGGACGCCTGGCTGCGCCGCGGCACGTCGTCCAGCCACGCCCGGGACAGGTGCAGCCGCCAGTTCACCGGCATGCTCACCTCCTCGGACGCCGCCCAGACGCCCACCGCCTGCTGCGCGTTGAGCACCTGGCCGAGCGAGGAGATGAACCGGCGATCCACGCCCACCGAATGCTCCCCGGCCTTCGGGATGACCGTCTGCTGCACCACCCAGGCCTGCGGCGGCACGACGGACGTCACGTAGTGCGCCAGCGCGGCGCGCACCGGGTCCCACTCCCAGGTGGAGCTGCTGATGAAGTGGTGCAGGTTCTGCTCCGTGGCCTGCCCGCCGATCAGCCGCGCGATGTTGCGCACCGACTTGCGACCCTCCGCGCCCAGCAGTCCGCGCAGGTACTCCACGCCCTTGCGGCGCTGGTCCGCCCGGGGCAGCGACGCGAACAGCGCCGGGCACAGCTCCGAGAGGACGATGTCGTGGGAACTGCCGACGCCCGGCTTGCGCCCGGGCGTTCGCGTGTCCCTGATGTGCAGGGCGAAGTCGCTCATCGAGATCCCCAACCTCTACATGGCAGACGCATCTTCAGATGAGTCGACGGTATGCAGAGGGCTCGGGCCGGGCCCAGGTGCACCGGACACACGGCTGCACGCGCGGCCTATGGCCGGACCACCGGACGGAGCGCGCGAGCAGGCGCGATCGCCCCCGGAGCCGCCCGGCGGGGTGTGCCGGGGCCATCAGGGGCGGGCCGACCGCGCGCGAGTTGACGAACAAACGACTTCCGTGCGGTACCCCGGCGCCGACCGGTGGAAGACTCTCCGAGCATGCGAGCAGCCTTCATCGAGGCCCTCGGGCCGCCCGAGAACATCCGCTACGGCGAACTTCCCTCCCTCCGTCCCGGGCCGACCGACATCCTGGTCGACGTCACGGCCACCACCGTCAACCCGGTGGACACCTTCGTCCGCTCCGGCCTCTTCCGCACCCCGGTCGAGTTCCCGTTCGTGATCGGCCGCGACCTGGTCGGCACCGTGGCCGCGGCCGGGCCGGCCGCCCCCGGCTTCGCCGTCGGCGACCGGGTGTGGACCAACAGCCTCGGCCACGGCGGGCGCCAGGGCGCCGCCTCCGAGCAGGTCGTCGTCCCCGCCGACCGCCTCTACCACCTCCCTGAGGGCGTCCTCCCCGAGGAGGCCGTCGCCGTCGTCCATCCGGCCGCGACCGCCTACCTCGGCCTGTTCACGCACGGCCGCCTGCGGGCCGGTGAGACCGTCCTGGTGGCCGGCGCGGCCGGGAACGTCGGCTCCGCGCTGGTCACCCTCGCCGTCGACGCCGGGGCCCGGGTCGTCGCCACCGCCTCCGCCCGCGACCTGGAGCAGTGCCTCGCCCTGGGTGCGGCCGAGGCCCTGGACTACCGCGATCCGGACCTCGCCGAACGGCTCGCCCAGGCCTGCCCCGGCGGCGTCGACCTCCACCTCGACACGTCCGGGGAGAACGACCTGGCCACCGCCGTCGACCTGCTCGCCCCGCGCGGACGGATCGTCCTGCTGGCCGGCGCCCGCTCGCGGCCGATCCTCCCGGTCGGGCCGCTCTACATGAAGGACTGCTCGATCGCCGGCTTCGTGATCTCGCATGCGACCAGCACCGAACTGGCCGAGGCCGCCGTCGCCATCAACCGCCTGCTCGCGGCCGGACGGCTGCGCCCCCTGGCGGTCGAGACCCTTCCGCTGAGCGCCGCCGCCGAGGTCCACGGCCGAATGGAACGCGGCGAGCTGCACGGCAGAAGGGTGGTCCTCAGGCCCGATTCGCAGGCCTGACCGGACGTCCGCTAACCGTTGTACCGGAGGTCCGGCAGGGCCGCAACGCCCTCGTCGGGTTGCGACTTGACATATTCCGGGCCTCCGGCACGTCCGGCCTGCGACACAGAACCTGGACGTGTATTGTCCTGGTTATGCGAATGGGTGAAGGAGTCGAGTGGGGCCTGCACTGCTGCCTCACCCTGGCATGGCTCGACAGTGACCAACCGGTTCCGACGGCACGGCTGGCGGCCTGGTTCGACCTGCCGCCGGCCTACCTGACCAAGCGCCTACAGGCGCTGGTCCGGGCCGGCATCCTGAGCTCGACGCCGGGTTCCAAGGGCGGCTTCCGGCTGGGCCGACGGCCGGAGAAGATCACTCTGATGGACGTGGTCGCCGCCATCGAGGGCCCCGACGACGTGTTCCGCTGCACCGAGATCCGCCAGCGTGCGGACGGCGGTGGCGCCATCGCACGGGAGTTCCGACAGCCGTGCGGGATCGCCACCGCGATGCGCAAGGCCGAACTGGCCTGGCGCCGCGAACTCGCCGGGCAGACGGTGGCCGACCTCATGGCCTCCGCGCCGGGCGGGGCCGCCGACCGCACCCGACGCCACTACGCCCGCATGACCGGCTGACCGCACGCCCGACGGTCCGGCCGCCTCACCGCGCGGCGACACCACAGCACGCGCACCGACCCGCAAGGAGAATCTGGATGTCCAGTGTCTCGATTCCGGCCGACCGGAAAGCTCCGGCCGAACCCGGCTCACCACCCCAGGGCGGCCTGTCCTCCACCCTCGTCCTCGCCTTAGGCACATTCGCCGTCGGCACGGACGCCTTCGTCGTGGCCGGCTTCCTCCCCTCCATGGCCAAGGACCTGCACGTCTCCTCGGCCACGGCCGGCCAGTCGATCACCGTCTTCGCCGCCGCCTACGCCGTCCTCTCCCCCATCCTGGCCACCCTCCTCGCCCGGCTCCCCCGCCGAACCCTGCTGATCACCGCACTGTTCACGCTCGGCATCGCCAACCTCGGCTCGGCACTGGCCCCCAACATGGCCGTGCTGATCATCAGCCGCATCATCGCCGCCGCCGGCGCCGCCGCCTACACCCCCAACGCCGGAGCTGTCAGCGCCTCCCTCGTCCGCCCCGAACTGCGGGCCCGAGCCCTCGCCGTGGTCATCGGCGGCCTCACCATCGCCACCGCACTCGGCGTGCCGCTCGGCAACGCCGCCAGCCACTGGCTGGGCTGGCGCACCGCCCTCGGCCTCGTCGCCGGACTCTGCCTGCTCGTCGCCGTGATACTGCGCCTGATCATGCCGTGGCTCCCCGGCAACGTCCGGGTGCCGCTACGCACCCGCCTCGCCGTCCTGCGCCGACCGGCCGTCCTCGCCGTCCTGCCGCTCACCATCCTCGGCATGGGCGCCAGCTACACCGCGTACGCCTACAGCGTGCCCATGCTGGAAGCCGTCAAGGTGCCCGAGAGTTCCATCCTGTGGATGCTCTTCCTGTACGGCCTCGGCGCCGTCATCGGCAACCTCGCCGCGGGCTACACCACCGACCGCTGGGGCTCCACCAAGGTCCTGATCATCGGCTACACCGCCATGGTCGTCGCCCTCGGGGCCCTCGCCTGGCTCGCCGCCTCCGACTCCGACCTCAAGCCCGTCGTCGGCCTGCTGGTCCTCCTCTGGGGCGCCAGCAGTTGGTGCCAGACACCCCCGCAGCAGCACCGCCTGATCGAGGTCGCCCCCCAGGAGGCCCCACTGGTGGTCTCCCTCAACTCCTCCTCCATCTACCTCGGCATCGGCCTCGGCACCATCATCGGCGGCTCCACCCTCGGCGCCGGCGCCGCGACCGTGTACGGCCTTGGCGCGGCCATCGCCGCCATCGCCCTGATCTTCCTGCTCTTCACCCGCCACTCGCCCACGAACAAAGGCTGAGGCGCGAGACACCTCCTGCGGGCCGGTCAACTCCCTTCCGGCCACCGCTTCCTGACGGTGCGGCGTCGCACCGAGCGCTGAAACACCCCTCAGCACGCGACGACCGACGACCGGCGCGGAGACAGACCCTGCTGCCCCGGTTTCCCCGACACGTCCCTGGCCGCCCAACGGCGCCGCGCACCGCAGCGGCCCCGGCCACGGACACCACCCCGCACTCCCCGCGGGACCACCACGTCGACGAAACCGAGAGATTGCCAGATGACCCAGTTGAGCGAGTCCCCCGTGACCACCCACAGCGCCGAGACCACCGAACCGACCCCCGCGCCGTTCACCCCCGACGCACGGACCACGCCCGCGGAGTCCGGGACGACCGGCGCCCAGGCACTGATCCGTGCACTCGAAGAGGTCGGAGTGGACACCGTCTTCGGCATCCCGGGCGGGGCCATCCTTCCCGCGTACGACCCGCTGATGGACTCGGCCAAGGTGCGCCACATCCTGGTCCGGCACGAGCAGGGCGCCGGCCACGCCGCCACCGGATACGCCCAGGCCACCGGCCGGGTCGGGGTCTGCATGGCCACCTCCGGCCCGGGCGCGACCAACCTGGTGACCCCGATCGCCGACGCCTACATGGACTCCGTGCCGATCGTCGCGATCACCGGCCAGGTCCCCTCGACCCTGATCGGAAGGGACGCCTTCCAGGAGGCGGACATCTGCGGCATCACCATGCCGATCACCAAGCACAACTACCTGGTCACCGACCCCGACGAGATCCCCCGGGTGATCGCCGAGGCCTTCCACATCGCCGCCACCGGCCGCCCCGGCCCCGTCCTCGTCGACATCACCAAGGACGCCCTCCAGGGCCTGACAAGGCATCGGCAGGTCGAGCCCTCGCTGCCCGGCTACCGCCCGGTCACCAAGCCGCACGCCAAGCAGATCCGCGAGGCCGCGAAGATGCTGGTGGGCGCCAAGCGCCCGGTGCTGTACGTCGGCGGCGGCGTGATCAAGGCACAGGCCACCACCGAGCTGCGGATCCTCGCCGAACTGACCGGCGCCCCCGTGGTCACCACCCTGATGGCCCTCGGAGCCTTCCCCGACAGCCACCCGCAGCACCTGGGCATGCCCGGCATGCACGGCTCCGTCCCGGCCGTCACCGCGCTCCAGAAGGCCGACCTGCTGTTCACCCTCGGCGCCCGCTTCGACGACCGCGTCACCGGCAAACTGGACGGCTTCGCCCCGCACGCCAAGGTCGTCCACGCGGACATCGACCCCGCCGAGATCGGCAAGAACCGCCCCGCCGACGTGCCGATCGTCGGCGACGCCCGCGAGGTGCTGGCCGACCTGATCGTCGCCGTCCAGGCCGAGTT
>NZ_JBFBNR010000040.1:0-70136 GCF_040687675.1 Kitasatospora sp. NPDC056731 | reverse complement strand
GTGCCGCTGCCCACTGAGAAGAACGTGTACTGCGTCATCCGCTCGCCGCACAAGTACAAGGACTCGCGCGAGCACTTCGAGATGCGTACTCAGAACCTGACGGTTCCGGGCCTCTCGCACTGCGGCGATCCCGACGGGACTTGAACCCGCGACCTCCACCTTGACAGGGTGGCGAGCTAACCAACTGCTCCACGGGACCAGAGTTTTCTGATCTCGTTCACTCGCTTGCCGCGCTGCGAACAAGACAGACTGTAGCCCATGGTGGGCCCCCAGGTCGAACTGGCACCTGAGGGCCCCCGAGGAGGCCGCCGCCCAGCTCAGAGCGTGGCCCTGGCAGCCTCCATCGCCTTGGTGATCCGCTTCTCCGACACCGGGCTCGGCGTGCCCAGCGACTGGGCGAAGAAGCTGACCCGCAACTCCTCGATCATCCAGCGGATCGCCAGCACCTCCGCGGACGGCTGCCGGCCGGCCGGCACCGCCGCCAGCAGCTCCCCGTACTCCCGCTGCACCTGCTGGACCTTCAGCAGCTGCTGGGCGTCCCGCTGCGGGTGGTTGGGCAGCGCCTCCAGCCGGCGGTCCACCGCCAGCAGGTAGCGCTTGAGGTCCGGCAGCCGCTGCCAGCCGGTGCCCGTGACGAAGCCCGGGTGCACCAGGGAGGCCAGGTGCAGCCGGATGTCGTTCACCGCGTTCAGCAGCACCGGGCTGCTCACCGACTTCAGCCGGGTCGAGGCCTTGTGGAAGGCGATCAGCGCGGTGGCCGTCTTCAGCGTGGTGTCCGCGGACAGGTCGTACAGGTCCGTCCGCACCTTGTCGTGCAGCGTGCCGAAGGCCGCCTCGTCCCAGGCCGGTCCGCCGGCCAGGGCCATCAGCCGGTCCGTCGCACAGGCCACCACGTCCTCGAAGAGGGCGTTCACCGAGCCGTGCGGGTTGTGCGAGAGCGCCAGCTTCGCCTGGTTGCCCAGCCGGCCCTGGATCGACTTGGCCGGGGAGGTGGTGGTCAGCATCAGCAGCCGGCGGGTGCCCGCCCACATCGACTGCGTCTGTGCCTGCGGGGTGTCGAACAGCTTCACGCCGACCGACTCCCCCTCGTCCACCAGGGCCGGGTAGGCGCGCAGCGAGTGGCCGCGCGAGCGCTGCTCGAAGGTGCGCTGGAGCACGGGCAGGCCGCCCGGCCAGGCGGTCAGCCCGCCCTGCTCGATGCCCTGGCCGGAGGCCGCCGAGGACAGCGTCTCCTTGAGCTTCGGCTTGAGCCGCAGCCGCAGCTCCTCCAGGTCCTTGGACTCGGCGAGCTTGCGGCGGCCGTCCACCACCCGGAAGGTCACCTTGAGGTGGTCCGGCACCCGCTCGTCGTCCCAGGCCTCCGGCGGCACGGTGATGGCCGTCAGGCGCTTGAGGGCGTGCTCCAGGGACGGCAGCAACGGCTCCTGGCGGTCCTTCACCGCGCGCAGCGCCGCCTTCGCGAAGTCCGGCGCCGGCACGAAGTTGCGCCGGATCGCCTTCGGCAGCGACTTGATGTACGCGGTGACCAGCTCCGTCCGCAGGCCCGGGATCTGCCAGTCGAAGCCCTCCGCGGTGACCTGGTTGAGCACCGGCAGCGGGATGTGGACGGTCACGCCGTCCGCGTCGCTGCCCGGTTCGAACTGGTAGGTCAGCTGGAAGCGCAGCTTGCCCTGCTGCCAGTGGTCCGGGTAGTCGGCCTCCGTGACGCCGTCCGCGGAGTCGTTGATCAGCATCGACTTCTCGAAGTTGAGCAGGTCCGGCTGCTCGTGCCGGGCCGTCTTCCACCAGGAGTCGAAGTGCCGGGTGGAGACCACGTCCTCCGGCAGCCGGGCGTCGTAGAACTCGAACAGGGTCTGGTCGTCGACCAGGATGTCCCGGCGCCGGGCCCGGTTCTCCAGCTCCTCGACCTCGCCGAGCAGCTTGCGGTTCTCGGCGAAGAACCGGTGGTGGGTCTCCCAGTCGCCCTCGACCAGCGCGTTGCGGATGAACAGCTCGCGGCACAGCTCCGGGTCGATCCGGCCGTAGTTGACCTTGCGCTGGGCGACGACCGGCATCCCGTAGAGCGTCACCCGCTCGTACGCCAGGACGGCTCCGGCCTTCTTCTCCCAGTGCGGCTCGCTGTACGTCCGCTTGATCAGGTGGCCGGCCAGCGGCTCCACCCACTCCGGCTCGATCTTGGCGTTGATCCGCGCCCACAGCCGGGACGTCTCCACCAGCTCGGCCGACATCACCCAGCGCGGCGGCTTCTTGAACAGGCCCGAGCCCGGGAACACCGCGAACCGGGCGCCGCGCGCGCCGCCGTACTCGCGCTTCTCCACGTCGAACAGGCCGATGTGGGAGAGCAGGCCGGCCAGCAGCGACTGGTGGATCCGGTCGGCGTCCGGCTCGGCGTCCTCGTGCGGCTCCTCGATGGTGACGCCCAACTGCTTGGCGACCGTGCGCAGCTGGGTGTAGATGTCCTGCCACTCCCGTATCCGCAGGTAGTTGAGGAACTCCGCCTTGCACATCCGGCGGAAGGCCGAGGAGGACAGCTCGCGCTGCTGCTCCCGGACGTAGCGCCACATCGCCAGGTAGGACAGGAAGTCGGAGGTCTCCGAGTTGAACCGGCGGTGCCGCTCGTCGGCGGCCTGGCGCTTCTCGGCGGGGCGCTCGCGCGGGTCCTGGATGGACAGCGCGGCGGCGATCACCATCACGTCGCGCACGCAGCCGTTCTTGTCGGCCTCCAGCACCATCCGGGCCATCCGCGGGTCCACCGGGAGCTGGGCCAGCTGGCGGCCGAGCGCGGTGAGGCGCTTGCGCGGGTCCTTCTCGTCCGGGTCCAGCGCGCCCAGCTCGTGCAGCAGGTGCACGCCGTCCTTGATGTTGCGGGAGTCCGGCGGGTCCAGGAACGGGAAGGCGGCGATGTCGCCGAGGCCCGCCGCCGTCATCTGCAGGATCACCGAGGCCAGGTTGGTGCGCAGGATCTCGGCGTCGGTGAACTCGGGGCGGGAGAGGAAGTCCTCCTCCGAGTACAGCCGGATGCAGATGCCGTCGGAGGTGCGGCCGCAGCGGCCCTTGCGCTGGTTGGCGCTGGCCTGGCTGACCGCCTCGATCGGCAGCCGCTGCACCTTGGTGCGGTGGCTGTAGCGGGAGATCCGGGCGGTGCCCGGGTCGATCACGTACTTGATGCCGGGGACGGTGAGGCTGGTCTCGGCGACGTTGGTGGCGAGGACGATCCGGCGGCTGCCGGAGCGCTGGAACACCCGGTGCTGCTCGGCCGAGCTCAGCCGGGCGTACAGCGGCAGGACCTCGGTGGACTTGAGTTTCAGCTTGTCCAGGGCGTCGGCGGTGTCGCGGATCTCGCGCTCGCCGGAGAGGAAGACCAGGATGTCGCCCGGGCCCTCGGCCTGGAGCTCCTGGGCCGCTTCGCAGATCGCCTGGATCTGGTCCCGGTCGCGGTCGGCGTCCGTCGCGTCGTCGTCCTCGTCCAGGTCGTCGACGAGCGGGCGGTACCGGACCTCCACCGGGTAGGTGCGGCCGGAGACCTCGACGATCGGGGCGTCGTTGAAGTGCCGGGCGAAGCGCTGCGGGTCGATGGTCGCGGAGGTGATCACGACCTTGAGGTCCGGTCGGCGCGGGAGCAGCTGCTTGACGTAGCCGAGGATGAAGTCGATGTTGAGGCTGCGTTCGTGCGCCTCGTCGATGATCAGGGTGTCGTACTGGAGCAGTTCGCGGTCGGTCTGGATCTCCGCGAGCAGGATGCCGTCCGTCATCAGCTTGACCAGGGTGTCCTGGCCGACCTGGTCGGTGAACCGGACCTTCCAGCCGACCGCCTCGCCCAGCGGGCTGCGCAGCTCCTCCGCGACCCGCTCGGCGACCGTACGGGCGGCGATCCGGCGCGGCTGGGTGTGGCCGACCAGACCGCGCACGCCGCGGCCCAGCTCCAGACAGATCTTCGGGATCTGGGTGGTCTTGCCGGAGCCGGTCTCACCCGCGACGATCACCACCTGGTGGTCCCGGATGGCCGCCAGGATCTCGTCCTTCTTCTGGCTGACCGGCAGCTCGGCGGGATAGCTGATCGGTGGGACGGCACCGCGGCGCTGCTCGACCAGCAGCTCGGCGCGGTCGATGTCGGCGGCGATCTGGGCGGCGACCTTCTGCCGGGCCTCGGGCTTGCGGACCCGACGGGCCCCCTCCAGTCGGCGCCCGATCCGCACCTGGTCGCGCAGGGTCAGCTCGGGCAGGCGGGCGGCCAGCTCACCGATACCGGGACCCTCGGCGGGTGCGGGGGCGGACTGGACTGCGGGAGAACTCACTGCGGGCATCCCTCTAGGTTCGCAAGGAGGTACGGCGGCGCGCACCTCGGTTTTCGAGCCTCTCCAGTGTCACAGCCACCGGCGGCCGAGCGCGAACGGCGGGTCCGGGTGCCGGCGACGTCGGCCCGGGCGGCTCCGGGCCGGGCCAGGCAACGGTTCGCGGCGGTTTCGGGCTCTGGGGGTTGAGGAGGTGCTCATGGGAGCCCAGAAGACCGCGAGGGACGAGGAGTTCCGCGCGTTCACCGGCAGCGCGTGGACGCGGCTGCTCAGGACGGCGTACCTGCTCGCGGGGGACAGGCACACCGCCGAGGACCTGGTCCAGCAGGCCCTGGAGCGGGCGTACGTCGCCTGGAGCCGGGTCCGGGCGGCCGACGACCCGCATGCCTACGTGCGCCGGATCCTGATCAACGAGCACGCCCGGCGGTTCCGCCGCCGAGCGGCCGAGGAACTGGTCACCGCCGTCCCCGACCGGGCCGCACCCGAGGGCCCCGACGGCTACGCGCGGCTGGACGAACGGGCGGCGCTGCTCACGGCCCTCGGCACGCTGCCGCCCCGGCAGCGGCAGGCCGTCGTGCTGCGGTACTGGGAGGACCTCACCGAGACCCAGACCGCCGCGGCGATGGGCTGCTCGGTCGGGACGGTGAAGAGCCAGGCGGCCAGGGGCCTGGCCAAGCTGCGGGAGGCCTCCTCACTCAACGGGCTGGCGAGCATCGGAGGCGGAAGATGAGCAACGAGGGCAACGTGGGCGGCGAGGGCGCCATGGGCAACGTGGGCGGTGTGGGCGGTGTGGGCGGCGAGGACACGGCCGGGGCGGGGGCCGGGGGCGCGGCCGGCGCCGAGGCCGCGGCGGCGCGCGTCCTGGGCGAACTGGCCGGAAGCGTCGAGATCGGGGCCGTCCCGTACGACCGGCTGGTCGCCGGGGGGCGGCGCCGACTGCGGCGCCGGCGGCTGCTGACCAGCGGGGCGGTGGCGGTGCTGGTCGCGGCGGCCGTCGTCGGGGGGACGGCGCTCGGCGGGCTCGGGCGGGGGCGGGGGCCGGGCAACGCGGCCGACGCGGGGGCGGTGGTGGCGGACGCCTCGACCGTCACCGCCGCGGAGGCGGCCGGGGCCGCCGGGGCCGCCGCGGGCACCGCAGGCACCGCAGGCACCACCGCGACACCGACCGCTCCCGCGCGGGATCCGTTCACCCCGGTCCGGGTCGTGGTCGGCCAGGGCACCACGAACGGCAGGCAGTGGCAGGCGTGGGCCGCGTTCTGGCCGGCGGCCGCCACCAAGGAGGACGCCCTCCGACAGGCCAGGCTGATCTGGGAGGACCGGCACGCGGCCATCCCGCAACTGCCGGAGACCACCCGGGCGGACATCGACCGGAGCTGGCGCCCGGACGTGGACCTGGTGAACCTCTACGCCACCGTGGACGGGCAGCGCCAGGTCGACGACGCGATGCACGACACCCCCGCCCCGGGGGTGCCGGACGGGGCGATCATCGACCGGGCCACCTCCGGAGGAGGGACGATGCTCGGGCTCAAGGGCGGGGAGCTGGGCGCCTCACCGGTGGTGATCGCCGGGGTCCGGCCCCGGGTCGCGAAGATCGTGGTCACCTGGGACACCGGCGGCGTCAGCGAGTCGGCGCCGGTCGCCCTCGGGGACTCCCCGACGCGCTGGTACGCGATCGCCAGGAAGCCGGGCGCCCAGGCCCGCACGTTCACGTACTACGCGGCGGACGGCTCCGTGCTGGGCACCGACGCCAGCTGGTTCCGCTCCTACTGAACCCTCCCGGCGCCGTGCCGGCCTCGACGCCGCCCGCGCGACCGGCCCACCTCCCCCTCGGGTCAGCTCGCCCGGCCGCCTGGCGAGCTGACCCGAGGGGAGCCGCCCGAGATCAGTAGGGCAGCAGGTCGCCGGTGACCAGCTCGAAGCCGAAGGGCTCCGGAACGCGCATCGTCTCGCCGAACGCGATGTCCTCGCGCCGGTGGTACCGGGTGCCGTCCGGCCTGCTGAAGAGGGTGACGGTCTTCTCCCGCGCGTCGACCAGGAGGTACAGCGGGATCCCCATCAGCGGGTAGTCCCGCACCTTCCCGACCCAGTCGTTCTCGGGGTTGGAGGGCGAGACCAGCTCGACCGCGATCGCGGCCAGCTCGGCGGGCACCTGGTTGTCGGTGGTGGCCAGCGCGTCGTCCGGAAGGTACGTCAGGTCGGGATTGCGGCTCTTCCCGACGTTGGGCGAGATCAGATCGGTGTTCTCGCTCGGCAGCAGCCCGGCCGGGGTGTGGGCGTCGAACTGCCGGCGCACCACCAGCAGGTTGCGCTGGTGGATCCCCGAGGGGCTCACCATCATGGTGATGGTGTCGCCGGAGAGCTCCACCTTGAAGCCATCGGGCAGGCTCCTGCGGGCCGCTTCCAGGAGCTCGAAGTGTTCCGGGGTCATGAGTGCGACGCCTCCCGAACCGAATCCACCGGTGTCCGGCACCCAGCGTAGTCGGCGCCCGGCCCCAGGCCCCAGGCCCCCGGAACGGCGGAAGCCCCGCAGCGAAATCTTGGGTTCCAACGGTCGTCGCAACACCCCAGTTCAAGGTGTGCGATGGACTTCGAGATCTGCGGGGACCGGAAGCCGCAGCGGCCCAGGCGGTGACGCGGCAACTGGTGTCAGTGGCCCTCGGTCCAGAACTGCTGGAGTCGCGCGATCGCCTGGGCCTTGTTCAGCTCGGCGACCTGGTTCTCGGTGAGTCCGACACGGTTGATCAGCATGTGGACCAGATCTGCGGGAAGCGCCTCGCGTGGTGGCTCGGGCACGCCTCGATCGGGAAGCGCGCCGTCCAGGACGCACGGCCAGAAGACATCCTCTGTCACATCCAGCTGATCGCGGAGGACGTGCGCCCACATGCCCGCGCCGTACACGGTGCGGTCGACCGGATGCGACACCCGAGTACGCAGGATCCGCCCGTCGGGGAGCCCGAATTCATAGGTGACGTGGTGGGTGCCGGTGCGGCCGCGCGCGTCACGTACGCGTTCCCAGCCTTCAACCTTGCAGAACTGCTCGTGCCGTTCGCGTGTCGGCTGGGGCCAGGTCACTTCGCGACTCCGAGCAGCCAATCACGGAGTTGTGCGTCGTCGCTGAGACCGATCAGCTGAACCAGGCCCCAGTTGTCGCGATGGTTCGGAGCGCTCAGCAGTCGGTCCTGCCAGTCCTCCGCATACTCGCGGAGCGCGTCGATCATCTCGTCGATGGCCTCGTCGAACGTGCCGCCGTCCGCTGCGACCGGCAGGCCGGGGAAGAACACCGACCAGCCACCGCCCTCGGCGACCACCTCGGCCTTGGAGGGGCACAACAGCGTGAGGGCACGGCGTAGCCGCCCTGCGTCGACTACGGCCGCGTATCCGGTGTCCCGGCGAACGGTCGCGATCCGGCCTTGCCCCGCTGCGTCCAGCAGATCCTTCAGGTGCGCTCGGGCTTCGGTGTAGCTCTCGTAGTGGACTGCTGTCATGGGAAGCCTCCTCGTCCGAGAACCAGGGTCGCGCGGCCGGTGAAGTACGTCAAGTACGTAGCGTACTTGACGTCATGCGGGAGGGTGGTGACCGTCGGCTGTGCCGTTGGCGTCAAACAACGCGAAAATGCCCCCGAAGCGAGCTGCTTCGGGGGCATAATGCCTGGTCATACGTTGTGGCCAGGGCCGGGGTCGAACCGGCGACCTTCCGCTTTTCAGGCGGACGCTCGTACCAACTGAGCTACCTGGCCGTACTGCACCGTCTCTTGCGAGACGAGCGATCCCGACGGGACTTGAACCCGCGACCTCCACCTTGACAGGGTGGCGAGCTAACCAACTGCTCCACGGGACCTTGTAGTGGTTTCCCACTAAGGTCTTGCGGCACTGCTTTTTACTACGGTACTGCGTGCCCCCAACGGGATTCGAACCCGTGCTACCGCCTTGAAAGGGCGGCGTCCTGGGCCACTAGACGATGAGGGCTTGCGGCCTGTCCCGCTGTTCCCAGCGTTCGGGGACGTCGAGAAGCATATGGGATGTAGGGCGGATCGCCAAAACGGGTTTCGGCCGGGTGGGTGGGGGCCGCCCGAGGGCCGCTCGGGGCGGGGGTCAGGACCAGCCGAGTTCGTCGAGTTCGTGGTCGTCGAAGCCGAAGTGGTGGGCGACCTCGTGGATGACCGTGGTGCGGACTTCGGCGACGACCTGGTCGTGGGTCTCGCAGTGCCGGAGGGTGGGGCCGCGGTAGATGAGGATCCGGTCGGGCAGGACGCCCGCGTACCACTCGCCGCGTTCGGTGAGCGGGGTGCCCTCGTAGAGGCCGAGGAGTTCCGGGTCGGCGGGGTCGGGCTCGTCCTCGACGAAGACGGCGACGTTGTCCATCATGGCCGCGAGCTGCGGGGGAATCTGGTCGAGGGCGTCGCTGACCAGCGTCTCGAACTCGTCCCGGGTCATCTCCACCGGTTCATTGTCGGGTCTGGAGTGACGCTGTGCCAGACGGCGGGAGCCGGTGTTTGATGGGGTTATGGCGACCTCGGACGGCACGGTGGACGGCCCGGCGCGGACCCGGCCGGTGGGCGAAGGGACGGCCGCCCGGAGACGGCCGCCGGTGTGGCGCGGGCAGGGGCCGGCCGTGGCGGTGATCGCGGTGGGCGGGGCGATCGGGTCGGTGGCGCGGTACGGCGCCGGGCTGGCCTGGGCGAACGGCCCGGCGGCGTTCCCGTGGACGACGCTGCTGATCAACGTGGTCGGGTGCGCGGTGATCGGGGTGTTCCTGGTGGTGATCACCGAGGGGCGTCCGGCACACCCGCTGCTGCGGCCGTTCTTCGGCACCGGGGTACTGGGCGGCTTCACCACCTTCTCGACGTACGCGGTGGACATCCGGCGGCTGGTGGAGGAGGGGCGGCTCGGGCTCGGGCTGGCGTACCTGGGGCTGACGCTGCTGGGCGCGCTCGGCGCGGTGTGGGTGGCGGCCGGGCTGACGCGCCGTCTGATCGCCCGTGGGGGCGGGGGCGTGCGGTGAGCAGGTTGAGCGGGCCGGCGCTGCGGCTGACCGTGCTGGTGGGGGAGAACGACCGCTGGCACCACCGGCCGCTGTACAGCGAGATCGTGCACCGGGTGCGGGCGGAGGGGCTGGCCGGGGCGAGCGTGTTCCGGGGGATCGAGGGGTTCGGGGCGTCGTCGCTGGTGCACACGGCACGGCTGCTGTCGCTGAGCGAGGACCTGCCGGTGGCGGTGGTGATCGTGGACGAGGAGGAGCGGGTGCGGGCGTTCCTGCCGCAGTTGGACGGGCTGGTGGCGGAGGGCTTGGTGCTGCTGGACCACTGCGAAGTGGTCAGGTACGTGGGGCGGGAAGGGGCTTCGGGGTGAACTGGCTGCTGGTGGTGGCGGGCGCGGTGGTCGGCGCGCCGCTGCGGTACCTGACCGACCGGGCGGTGCAGGCCCGGCACGACTCGGTGTTCCCCTGGGGGACGTTCGCGGTGAACGCGGTCGGCTGCATGGTGCTCGGCCTGGTGACCGGGGCGGTGGCGGCGGGGGCCGCGTCCCCGCAGGTCCAGGTGCTGCTGGGGACGGGGCTGTGCGGGGCGCTGACCACGTACTCGACCTTCTCGTACGAGACGCTGCGGCTGGTCGAGACCGGGGCGGGGCGGTACGCGCTGGCGAACGTGGTGGGCAGCGTGGTGGTGGGGCTGGCCGCGGTGTACGCGGGGGCGGGGCTGGCCTCGGCGTTCTGGGGCTGAGCAGGCCGCCGGTCTGCCGGTCTGCCTCGGCGGGCCGTGCCGGTTCGGCGGGCTGTGGCGGCGCGTCCCGGGCGCTTCCTGGCGCGCTGCCCGTGTCCCGTCGGGGCGGGCGCGCGTTGGGCACCGAAAAGCGGCCGCGCGAGCAGTGGGCGGCCCGGGTGGGGCGGTGGAGAGGGAGCTCGGTGGCTTCGGTGCGGGCGGTTCGGGCGGTGGTGCGTACGGCTTCGGCGCGTGCGGTTTCGGCGCGTACGGCTTCGGTGCGTGCGGCGGCGGTGCTGGCGGTGGCCGGGCTGGGGCTGACGGGGTGCATGTCGGTCGGTCCGGAGGCGGAGGTGAAGCGCGGGGTGGCGCCGGTCGGGCAGGTCGGTCCGGCGGGCAAGCCGGGGGTGACGAGCGGGCCGTCGGCCTCGCCGAGCGGCGCGCATCCGGGGAGTGCGTCCGGGCGCCCGGAGCGTCCGGGGGGCTTGCAGGGCGAGAACGCGCCGGCCGGGGCGACGGCCACGGCGGCGGGCGAGGTGGCGCCCGGCGTGAACGGCGCGGCCGCCGGCGTGGTCCCGGTGCCGGGGGCGCCCGCCGTGGACCCCGCGCCGGCCGGCACCGGCGCGAACGGTTCGGCGGGGGGCGTGAGTGCCAGCCCCGCTCCCCGGCCGGGCGGCGGCGCGTCGGCCGGTACCGGCGGTGCGGCGGGTACCGGGGGCGCGGGCGGGGCCGGCGGCACCGGTGAGGGCCGCTCCGGCGGTACGGCGGGCACGCCGTCGGCCACGCCGAGCAGCCGCCCCTCGACGTCCCCCGAGCCCGAGCACACCTCACCGGCCGCGACCGTCCCACCGACCCCGGAGCCCTCGGCCGGTAACTCCGGTTCCTCGGCCCCGAGCCCGCATGCGGGTGGGCATTAGCGGTCTGGCCAGGGCATTTGCCTCTGATCCCGAGGTTCGTCTATGGTGGTAGATCGTTCGTTTGATTCATTTGACTGGCGCCCTATTCCCATCTGGCGCCCTTGGCGCGTTCCGGCGATCCGTGGCTGACCGCATAGAGGCGGTTGTGAAACAGAACCCCCGGACTTTGGCGCGTGCCACTTCCGGAAGGTTTTACATGTCTCTCGTTGACGACGCCCGCTTCGCCATGCCCGCGAGCGAGGCCGCCGCCGATGTCACCGACACCGCCGACACCCTCACCGACACCGTCGAGGCCGTTGAGGCCGTCGAGCCCACCGACGCCGACGTCGAGCTGAACGCCGACGCCGTCGAGGCCGAGGAGCCCGCCGAGCCCACCATCACCTTCGGCGACCTGGGCCTGCACGACGACGTCGTGCGCGCCCTCGCCAAGCGCGGTGTCACCACCCCGTTCCCGATCCAGGCCGCGACCATCCCGGACGCCCTGGCCGGCAAGGACGTGCTGGGCCGTGGCCGTACCGGCTCCGGCAAGACCCTCAGCTTCGGCCTGCCGCTGCTGACCCGCCTCGCCGACGGCGAGCGCACCAAGCCCAAGCACCCGCGCGGCCTGATCCTCGTCCCGACCCGCGAGCTGGCCATGCAGGTGGCCGACGCCCTGGAGCCGTTCGGCTCGGTGCTCGGCCTCAAGCTCAAGGTCGTCTGCGGCGGCACCTCGATGTCGAACCAGATCTACGCGCTGGAGCGCGGCGTCGACGTCCTGGTCGCCACCCCCGGCCGCCTGCGCGACCTGCTGAACCGCGGCAGCGCCAAGCTGGGCGACGTCCGGACCGTCGTGCTCGACGAGGCCGACCAGATGGCCGACATGGGCTTCCTGCCCGAGGTCACCGAGATCCTCGACCAGGTGCCGGCCGGTGGCCAGCGCCTGCTGTTCTCCGCCACCCTGGAGAACGAGATCGACACCCTGGTCAAGCGCTACCTGAAGAACCCGGTCACCCACGAGGTCGACCCGTCGGCCGGCGCGGTCACCACCATGACCCACCACATCCTCGTGGTGAAGCCCAAGGACAAGGCGCCGATCACCAACGCGATCGCCGCCCGCAAGGGCCGCACGATCATCTTCGTCCGCACCCAGATGGGCGCCGACCGCGTCGCCGAGCAGCTCATCGAGGCCGGCGTGAAGGCCGACGCGCTGCACGGCGGGATGACCCAGGGCGCCCGTACCCGCGTCCTCGGCGACTTCAAGGACGGCTACGTCAACGTCGTCGTCGCCACCGACGTCGCCGCCCGCGGCATCCACGTCGACGGCATCGACCTGGTCCTCAACGTGGACCCGGCCGGCGACCACAAGGACTACCTGCACCGCTCCGGCCGCACCGCCCGGGCCGGGCGCTCCGGCGCCGTCGTCACCCTGGTGCTGCCGCACCAGCGCCGCGGCGTCTTCCGCCTGATGGAGGACGCGGGCGTCGACGCCTCGCGCCACATCCTCGACCACGCCTTCGACGCCGAGGTCGCCAAGATCACCGGCGCCCGTTCGCTGATCGAGGTCCAGGCCGAGAGCGCGGCCGGCATCGCCGGTGCCGCCGAGCGCGAGCTCGCCGACATGACCCGCCAGCTGGAGCGCGCGCAGCGCCGCACCACCGAGCTGCGCGAGGAGGCCGACCGCCTGGCCGCGCGGGCCGCCCGCGAGCGGGCCGAGCTGGGCATCGAGGACGAGGCCCCGGCCGCCGAGGCGGGCGACGAGGCCGCTGCGGAGGCCCCGGCCATCGAGGCGCCGGCTCCGGCCGCCGCGCCGCAGGCCGAGGAGCGCACGACTTCGTACCGCGAGGCGCGCACCGAGCGTCCGGCCTTCAACCGCGACCGTGATGACCGTGGTGGCCGTTCCGGTGGCTTCAACCGTGACCGTGACGACCGTGGTGGCCGTTCCTTCGGTGACCGCGATGACCGTGGCGGCGCCCGCTCGGGTGGCTTCAACCGCGACCGTGATGACCGTGGTGGCCGTTCCGGTGGCTTCAACCGTGACCGTGACGACCGTGGTGGCCGTTCCTTCGGTGACCGTGACGACCGTGGCGGCGCCCGCTCGGGTGGCTTCAACCGTGACCGTGACGACCGTGGTGGCCGTTCCTTCGGTGACCGTGACGGCGCCCGCTCGGGCGGTTTCAACCGTGACCGTGACGACCGCGGCGGCCGTTCCTTCGGCGACCGCCCGGCCCGCACCGGTGGTGGCTTCGACCGCGACCGTTCCGGTGGCTTCAACCGTGACCGCGACGACCGCGGCAGCCGTTCCTTCGGTGACCGCCCGGCCCGCACCTTCGGTGACCGCCCGTCCTTCGGCCGGGACCGTGACGAGCGCGGCGGCAGCAACAACCGTCCGTTCGCGCGTCGTGACGACCACCGCTCCGGCGGCCGTCCGCAGGCCTCCGGTGGTGGCTTCGGCCGTGACCGTGACGACCGTGGCGGCGCCCGCTCGGGTGGCTTCGACCGCGACCGTTCCGGTGGCTTCAACCGCGACGACCGCAAGCCGCGCTGGAAGAACTGACGCCGTACGGCCGGTGGTTGACCACCGGTAGCTGAACAGCTGAACACACACGACGGGCCCGCTCCATGCACTGGAGCGGGCCCGTCGCGTTCCCCCGATACCCCCGGGTACCTCCCCCGGTACCCCTCGTACCCCCGAGGTGTTGTTCTGCAGCTGAGAATAACCTGTGGCGCGGCCCGGCGGAAGTCCCGTAGCGTCCCGGACATGAGCAGCAGACTGCATGACGTGGCCCGGGTGAACGAGGAGATCGCCGAGCGGGGGAGCTACCGGGCGGCCGGTGGCGAACTCGTCATGGTGGGGGAGCAGTTGGCGGCCGCCAGGGCCGGCACGGTGTCGTACGCGCCGCCGGCGCTGGACGCGCTGCTGCGGGGCGGGGGCCCGGGGCCAGGGCCGGATCGGCCCGGTGGGCCCGTCGGGGCGGTGGAGGTGACGGCCGAAGGCAGCATCGAGGCCGCCCGGCGCCTGGTCGAGGGCGGGGCGGGCCCGGTCGGGGTGCTCAACTTCGCCTCCGCGCGCAACCCCGGCGGCGGCTACCTGCGCGGCGCCCGCGCCCAGGAGGAGGACCTCTGCCGCAGCGCGCTGCTCTACACCTGCCTGCTGGAGGCGCCGGACTACTACGAGGCGCACCGCGCCTCCACCGACCTCCGGTACAGCCACCGGGTGATCGTCTCGCCCGACGTACCGGTGATCCGCGGTCGGGGCGGCGACCTGCTGGCGCGGCCGTACCCGGTCACCTTCCTGACCTCGCCCGCACCCAACGCGGGCCAGCTGGAACGGCGCTCGGCCGACGTGGACGTCCGGGGCGTGCTCGCCGAGCGGGCCGTCCGGGTGCTCGCGGCGGCGGCCCGGCACGAGGTCCGCACGCTGGTGCTCGGGGCCTGGGGCTGCGGGGTGTTCCGCAACGACCCGGCCCAGGTCGCCGAGGCCTTCGAGGGCGCGCTCTCCCGGTACGGGGCGGCCTTCGAACGGGTGGTGTTCGCGGTCTGGGACCGCTCACCGGTCTCGGCGAACCGGGCCGCGTTCGAGGCGCGGTTCGGCGGGGCGGCGCAGTCCGGCGCGGCGGTGCGCTGAGGCCGCCGCCGGGTGCCGCCGGGTGCCGCTACCGCTTGCGGGCGGCCAGCGCCGTCGCGGCCGTCGAGGCCGCCGCGACCACACCGGTGACGGCGAAGACCGACGGCCAGGCGCCGATCTTCTTCGCCAGCGGATGCGAGCCGCCGAACGCCGCCACGTACAGGCCGGTCAGCGCCGCTGCGGTGGCCGCGCCCGAGCTGCGGTGCCACTGCGCGGCCGCCCCGGCACCGGCCACCGCCAGCACCGCGCCGCCCAGTTC
Organism: Kitasatospora sp. NPDC056731; assembly: GCF_040687675.1. Taxonomy (NCBI): domain Bacteria; kingdom Bacillati; phylum Actinomycetota; class Actinomycetes; order Kitasatosporales; family Streptomycetaceae; genus Kitasatospora; species Kitasatospora sp. NPDC056731. The sequence continues at coordinate 55,366 of NZ_JBFBNR010000040.1, read as the reverse complement.
GCGCCGGCCGCTCCAGCGGGCGACGCCGTAACCGCCCACCAGGCCGCTCGCCGCGGTCAGCGCGGCGGGCGCGGCGGCCGAGAGCACGTTGGGGACCTTCGCCATCGTCGACTCCACTCGTAGAGGTTGTCCTGACTTCCTGTTCCGGCTTCCGACCATAGCCCGCCCGCCCCGCGCCCGTCCGGGTCTCCCCGCCGTCGGGCCCCGCTGCCGTCGGGTCCCGCCGCTTTCGGGCCTCCCCGCTTTCGGGCCTCCCTGCGGGCGCGTTACCGGAACGCCTGTTCGGCGGGCTGCGCCGGCACCGTGCGGGCCAGCCGCTGCGCGGCCTCCGCCGGGGGCAGCACCCGTTCCAGCCGCAGGTCCCCCGGGACCTCCTGGAGGAACCGCCCGGCGGACCAACTGCGCTCGTACGGCGGCGGGTCCAGCACCAGGGTGCGTACGCCGTCCACCACCGGGATGTCGCTGGGCGTCCCCTCGTTCCACAGCCACGAGCCGTCCGGGGCGACCAGGTTGAACGCGCCGGTCGCGACCACCCGGCGGTCGTCCGGGACCGCGGTACGGGCCAGCGCCACCACCTCCGGGTCCGGCCGGGTGCCCGGCAGGTGGCCGCCGCCGATCAGCACCTCGGCGAGCAGGGTGTGCAGTTGGAAGGTGTCGCCCAGCCCGTCCATGCGCAGCAGGTAACCGGTGCCGGTGGGGCGGTCCAGCACCAGCAGCGGCTCGTCGTCGAGGACCAGCGCCAGGTGCGCCAGGCCCTTGAAGTCGTGCCGCCCGCCGTCGTACCGCTCGAACAGCTCCAGCAGCACGTCCGTCACGCCCGAGGTGCGCGCCTCGCGGCGCACCGGCGGGTGCGCGTACACGACCCAGGCGGCCCGCTGCCACAGGTGCAGCGTCCACCAGCCGACCACGGCCAGGTGCGCGTGCCACGCGTCCAGGTGTGCCGGATCCGCGACCCGGTCGTGCGCCTCGACCGGGTCGTCGCCCTCCGGGTCCGGCAGCGGTCCGCCGCCGGTCTGCGCCCACCGCCGCGTCAGCCGCTGCGTGCCGGTCAGCGCCCCGCGCAGGCCTGCCAGCACCGGGCCCGCGCAGCCGACCGGGTCGGCGCCGTTCTCCACGCAGGCGCCCACGACCATCGCCAGGTGCGCCCGGGGGAACGGCGGGGTGCCCGGCAGCAGCGCGGCCAGCCGGGGACCGGCCGCGGCGGCCTCGGCCGGACCGGCCGACCCGAACAGCCCGCCCACCAGCGCCAGGGCGGGGCCGAAGCGGTCGTCGTCCCCGGCGGCGGCCACCGCCTCCAGCCCGGCCACCGCCTCCAGGAGGGTGGGCTGCTGACGGTGCGGCGCATCATGGTCGGAAGACACCGCCGCAGCATAGGCGGCGCTGCGGGCGGGCCCGGTGGCGGGTGCCGGGTCGGCTGCCGGGCCACGGCCTTCGCGCCGCACGCCCCCCGACCCCGCCGTCCACCCGTGGGAGGACACCGGCCCGCCCGCCCAGCGGTGGCGCTTCGAAGGCCGGGAGCAGGTGCGTCCCCGGGCCGGTCAGGCCGACAGGTTGGCGCGCAGGGCGGTCAGCTCCTCGTCGGTGACGCCGTGGGCGCGGAGGTAGGCGGGGAGGGAGGAGTGCCGGGTGTGGATCCAGCCCAGGGCGGAGGCGAGGAGTTCGGCGGTGACGGGGCGGGAGACGCGTTCGGTGCCGGTCTCGTCGACGTAGGGGGTGGGGCCCCGGTCGAGGCCGAGGCCGACGTTGGAGAGCAGGAAGTCGGCGGTGACGTCGGCCTCCGAGGCGCCGAGCAGGGACTGCAGGACGGCGATGGTCAGGCCGGTGCGGTCCTTGCCGACGGCGCAGTGCACGAGGGCGGGCAGCGCGCCGGGGGCGGCGAGGCGGCGGACGACGGCGGCGAGGGACGGGCCGGCGGTCTGGGCCATGAAGGGGTAGAGCGCCGCCTGGTCCTCGGGCCAGGGCTGGTCGACGTCCTCGCGGTTGGCGGGCAGGGTCGGCAGGTTGAGGGCCTCGTGGTCGAGGCCGTGCCGCAGGTCGGGCCAGACCTCCAGTTCGACCGGACTGCGCAGGTCGAGGACGGTGCGCAGGCCGAGGGCCTTGAGGCGCCGGGCGCCCTCGTCGGTGAGGGTGTGGAAGGAGCCGGAGCGGTAGAGCACGCCCCGCCGCAGGGCGCCGATCCCGCCCGCGTCACGGAAGTTGCGCACACCGGGGATGTCGATGAAGGCGTCGGTCATGGCCCCACGGTACGGGCGGCGGGCGGGCCGGCGGAAGGAAACCGGAGGGAACCTTTCAGCGCCCGCCGGAGACGTCCAGGAACGCGTTGGTGGTGTACGAGGCGGCGGGGGAGAGCAGGAAGAGGATCGCCTCGGCGACCTCCTCCGCCCGTCCGCCGCGCCGCATCGGCAGTCCGGGGGCGACCCGGTCGACCCGGCCGGGTTCGCCGCCGAGGGCGTGGATGTCGGTGTGGATCAGGCCGGGGCGGACGGCGTTGACCCGGATCCCCTCGGCGGCGACCTCCAGGGCGAGGCCGCGGGTCATCGAGTCGACGGCGCCCTTGGCGGCCGCGTAGTCGACGTACTCGTTGGGCGAGCCGAGCCGCGAGGCGGCCGAGGACACGTTGACGATGGCACCGCCGCGGCCGCCGTGCCGGGTGGACATCCGGCGGACGGCCTGGGCCGCGCACAGGAACGGGCCGGTGATGTTGGCGGCCCAGATCCGGTTCAGCCGGTCCTCGTCGATGTCCTCCAGCCGGCACTGCTTCTCCAGCGTGCCGGCGTTGTTCACCAGGCCGGTGAGCAGGCCGAGTTCGGCGTCCACGGTGGTGAACAGCCGCTCCACCTCGGCGGTGCGGGTGACGTCGGCCCGGACGGCGAGCGCGGTGCCGCCCTCGGCCCGGACGGCGTCCACCACGGCGGTGGCCGAGGCCTCGTCCGTGCGGTAGTTGACGCAGACCCGGTAGCCGCGCCGGGCGGCGAGCAGGGCGGTGGCGGCGCCGATGCCGCGGCCGGCGCCGGTGACGATCAGGACGCCGGCGTCGGGGATGGTGGTCGACATGGTCGGTACGCTACCCGGCGGACCGGCCGGGGCGGGCCCCGGCGCGGAAATCGTTCGCCCGGAGCGGCCCGGACCGGCGAGGATGCGGTAGCGGCGCCGCCACCACCCTCACCGCCGGCACCGTCCTGCCAGCCTGCTGGTCGAGAGGAGACCGACGATGCCCGACGCACCCGCACCCGCATCCGCATCCGCACCCGCCGTCCCCGGCACCGTCCTGCTCTCCGGCGTGGTCGGCTCCACCGCGTACGGCTTCGCCCACGCCGGCTCCGACGTCGACCGGCTCGGTCTGTACGCCGCCCCCACCGAGGAACTGCACGGCCTGCACCGCCCGGCCGAGTCGCACGTCACCACCGGGCCCGACGTCACCCTGCACGAGGCCGCCAAGTGGTGCCGCCTGGCGCTGTCCTGCAACCCGACCGCCTCCGAGCTCGTCTGGCTGCCGGACGACCTGTACGAGATCCGCACCCCGCTCGGTGCCGAACTGGTCGAGATCCGCTCGAGTTTCCTCAGCGAATCGGCTGTCCGGAAGGCCTATCTCGGTTACGCAGAGCAGCAGTTCCGCAAACTGCTGACCCGCGACACCACCGACCCGGTCACCCGCGGCCGGGCCGCCAAGCACGCCCGGCACCTGGTCCGGCTGGTCGCGCAGGCCGTCCGGCTGCACGAGACCGGCCACAATCTGGTCCGCCTCGCCGACCCCGGACACGTCCGCGACCTCGGTGAACGCATCGCCGACCGCCCCGCCGTCGCCGAGTCCCTGCTCGCCGACGCCGCCGATCGCCTGGCCCGCCCCGGCGTCCTCCCCGCCGCCCCGGACCCGCGCCCCGCCGAATCCTGGCTCCGCCGCGTCCGCGCCGCCCACTACGCTCCGCCCCCCGCCCCCGGCGCGCCCGCGCAATCCACTGGCGGAGCCCTGCGCCCCACCGGGTAGGATCACGGTGGCCCTCCCCAACCGGGACGAGGGCCACGGGCCACTAGCTCAATTGGCAGAGCTGCGGACTTTTAATCCGTAGGTTCAGGGTTCGAGCCCCTGGTGGCCCACCGAACCGAGGCCAGGTCAGAAACCCTCTGACCTGGCCTTTTGTATGTCCGCGGCCGGTGAACGCACTGCGGCACCCCGGCTGGTCGAGTAGCCGGGGTGCCGCGGTGTGGTGCGGGTCGTGGGGCGGGTCAGCCCGCGGCGCGGATCGGGGCGCCGGTCTGGTGGAGGTGGGTGAGGATCTCGCGGTACGAGCGGAAGAGGCCGGTCTCGTAGTAGGTGATCTCCTTCTCGGCGCAGAAGTCGCGGGTGAGGACGGCGGCGCGGCGCAGGGCCGGGGTGGGCATGCTGGGGAAGAGGTGGTGCTCGACCTGGTAGTTGAGGCCGCCCATCAGGGCGTCGATGAAGTAGCCGCCGCGGACGTTGCGGGAGGTGAGGACCTGGCGGCGGAGGAAGTCGAGCCGCATGCCGGGCGTCACCATCAGCATGCCCTTGTGGTTGGGGGCGAAGACGCAGCCCAAGTAGACGCCGAGCAGCGCCTGGTGGACGGCGAGGAAGGCGAAGGCCTTGCCGACCGGGAGGGCGGCGAAGACCAGCCCGAGGTAGGCGGCGAAGTGGGCGACCAGCAGGAAGCCCTCCAGGTACGGGCGCTTCATGATCGGGCTGCGCAGCGCGCGGAAGCTGTTGTAGCTGAGGTTGAGGCCTTCGAGCAGGAGCAGCGGGAAGAAGAGGAACGCCTGGCGGCGGCCGATGAAGCGGGCGATTCCGCTGGCCCTCCTGGCCTGGTCCTGGGACCAGACGACGAGGTCGGGGGAGACGTCCGGGTCCCGCTCCTCGTGGTTGGGGTTGGCGTGGTGGCGGGTGTGCTTGTTCATCCACCAGCCGTAGCTCATGCCCATCAGGAGGTTGGCGACGATGCGGCCGCCGATCTCGCCGGCGCGGCGCCCGGTGAACACCTGGCGGTGCGCCAGGTCATGGGCCATCAGTCCGAGTTGGGCGAAGACGATGGACATCGCGGCGGCCAGGCCGAGTTGGAGCCAGGTGTCGCCGAGGGCGAACATGGCCCACCAGCCGCCGAGGAACGCGGCGAGGACGAGGCCCGCGCGGACGGTGTAGTAGACCGGGCGTCGGTCGAGCAGGGCCTCGGCGCTGATCCGGCCGAGCAGTTGGGCGAAGTCGCTCCCGCCGGTTCCGGGCGGGGCGGTGTCCGGTGGTCCGGCGGGCGGCTGCGGCCGGGTTTTCGCGGTCGGCGTCCCCGCGGTATCGGTGGTCATGGTGCTGAGTCTGGTCTAGCGAACGGGCCTTGAGAAACGGGGGCATCCCCCTGGGGCGGGGTGAGGATAACCCCCGGACCGTCCCGGGCGGCTGCGGACGTGCGGCGCGTGGTGCCGGATGGTGCCGAAGGGGCGGGGAGAGGTGGCGTAGGTCACGTCGTAATCGGCTGGTTTCGGGCGTTCTGTGGCGAGCTTGCGCCGTGGTGGCCGGGGTTGGTGGTGGACCGGAGGTCGGTGACCGCGTCGGGCCTAAATATGATCGGAAGCCACGTTCATCTGTTTGTACCGATGTTCGTATGTGCAACCTGGGAACGGCTCCGACCGTCTCCCTGTGTGCGGTGCGCCAGATCGTCCGGGGCGTCGCTTCCGTCGGTGAAAGGTACGCGCATGTCAGGTCAGTGGGGCGAGGGCCCGGCTCGGGGGGAGAACGCACCCGGCGCGCCCACGACGGGGAGCGATGGGTCCGTGCCGCCTCCGCGTACCGGGGGCCGGGCGGAGGCCCGACGCGCCGCCCAGGGCAAGGGCGCTGGCCGCGCTGGCAAGGACGGCGGCAAGGACGCGGGCAAGGACGGCGGTCGGGGCGCGGGCAAGGACGGCGGCAGGCCGGAGGCGGCGGCGGCCGGTGGCGGCCGGGCGGCGGCGCGCAACAGCCGCAAGCCCAAGAAGAACGTGAAGAAGATCGTCGCCTGGTCGGCGGCCGGCGTGCTGGTGCTGATCGCGGGCGCCGGCGGGGCGATCTACTTCAAGCTGAACGCCAACATCAAGTCCTTCGACGGCGACGCGATAGCCACCGACCGCCCGCCGGAGGCGCAGGCCGACGCGGACGGCAACAAGCCGGTCAACGTCCTGCTGATCGGCTCGGACAGCCGCGGCGGCAACAACTCGGACCTCGGCGGCGGTGAGGACGGCGGCGCCCGCTCGGACACCACGATCCTGCTGCACGTCTACGCCGACCACAAGCACGCCGTGGGCATCTCGATCCCGCGCAACGCGAAGGTCCCGATCCCGCCCTGCAAGCTGCCCAACGGCAAGTGGACCAAGGGGGCGTCCAGCGACCTGTTCAACGCGGCCTTCTCGGTCGGCGGCAGCGACGGCGGCAACCCGGCCTGCGCCCAGAACACGGTGGAGAAGCTCACCGGGATCCGGGTCGACCACACCATCGTGGTCGACTTCAACGGCTTCTCCGCGATGACCAAGGCCGTGAACGGCGTCGACGTCTGCCTGCCGAAGGCCATCTACGAGGGCGACGTCAACCCCAACCTGCACAAGAAGGGCGACCTCGTCCTGCCGCAGGGCAAGCAGACCGTGCAGGGCCAGCAGGCGCTGGACTACGTGCGCCTGCGGCACGGTATCGGCGACGGCTCCGACATCGGCCGGATGAAGCGCCAGCAGGCCTTCCTCAGCTCGCTCGCGAGCAAGGTCAAGAAGGACGGGCTGAGCCCCACCAACCTGCTGCCGCTGGCCGACGCCGCGACCAAGTCGCTGGTGGTCGACCCGGGGCTGGCCTCCGCGGACAAGCTGCTCTCCTTCGGGCTGTCGCTCAAGAACATCGACATGCACGACCTCAAGTTCGTGACGGCGCCCTGGCGTTACCGCACCCAGGACAAGGACCTCGACCTGGTCCAGCCGGACGCCAACAAGCTCTGGGAGACCCTCAAGGCCGACCAGACCATCGACGGGCAGAACGCCACCGGCCAGCAGCCGGACGCCGCCGCCAGCCCGAGCGCACCGGCCGCGTCGCAGTCGGCCGGGCCCAGCGCGCCCGCCGCGCCGGCCGCGGACGCCGGCAACTCGTCGATCAAGGTGGCGGTCTACAACGGGACGACCGAGAACGGCCTGGCCGGCAAGGCGACCGCGCAGCTGAAGGCCGCCAAGTTCGTCGCCACCACGGCGGGCCAGGCGGCGAGCACCAAGTACAAGACCACCATGATCGAGTACGGCTCCGGGCAGAAGGCGAACGCCGACAAGGTCGCCGCGCTGTTCCCGGGCGCCAGCGTCGAGGCCGGCAACTCGGCGGGCGTGACCCTGATCGTCGGCAAGGACTTCTCGGCGGCCAACGGCGGCGGCGCCACCGGCCCGGCCGCCGGGACGGGCGGCGCGGCCGCGAACGGCACCCCGGCGCCCCCGGCGCCGCTGCCGACCACCGTCACCAACGACGCCCGCTCGGCGGATGATGACATCTGCGCGAACACCACCTACGGCAGCGGCGGCTGACCGCACCCGAGCCGTGGGGGCTGACCGCACCCGAGCCGTGGGGACGACCCCCGGGCCGGCGCCGTCCAGGGCGCGCGGGCCCGGGGGTCGTGCCATGGTGGCCGGAGAAACCGGGGAGGCGCCCGGCCCGGGCGACCTGAGGAACGGGCGACCTGAGGGACGGGCGACCCGAGGGACGGGGGCCCGACGCGCGGGACCCCGGCACACCGGGCCCGGCCCACGGACAAGGGGGGCGCGCACCGAAAGGCGGACCCCCATGCCCGAGATCGCCCTCCAGTTCGACATCGCCGCACCCCGGGCCGTCGTCCTCGCCGCGCTCAACACGCACGGCGGGCTGACCAGCTGGTGGACCACCGGCGTGGACCGGGAGGGCGACGTCCTGCTGTTCGACTTCCCCGGTGTCCCCGAGCCGTTCCGGCTGCGCCGCGAGCGGGCCGACCTGGACCGGGTGGTGTGGGCCAACGCCGGGGCCTTCCCGCCGCACTGGGCCGGCACCTGGATCAGCTGGGACCTCGCCGACCAGCCCGACGAGCCCGGCCGCACCCGGCTGCTGTTCCGGCACGGCGGCTGGCAGCCGGGCAGCGAGGACGGTGTCCCGCTGGTCGCCGGCACCTGGGCCGAACTGCTGGTCCGGCTCAAGGACTACGCGCAGAGCGGCAAGGTGCAGCCGTACTTCGTCACGGCCCAGCGGCACGACGCCGCGTGAACGGCCCCCGCGGCGGCGTGAGCGGCACGACGCCGCGCGAACGGCCCGCCGGCGGCCAACGGGCCCCGGGCCCGTCCGATCGCCCGCCAGGGCGCCGTCCGGTGGCGGGATCGCGGCGCCGGGCCGATGGTGGGCGGTGTACCCGCCGTTCGCGCTGACGGCCGGCACCGGCAGCCCGGCACCGGGCGGCCGGGACCCGCCCGCCCCGACGACCACGCCGGCGACCACTGCCTTCGGGAGGCCCAGCAATGCCCGTAGTCACCGCTCCGTACAAGCCCGGCACCCCGTGCTGGATCGACCTGATGGCGAGCGACCAGCAGGCCGCGCTCGACTTCTACCGCGACCTGTTCGGCTGGCAGGGCGAGGTCGGCCCGGCCGAGTTCGGCGGCTACGCCGTGTGCATGCTCAACGACCGACCGGTCGCCGGGATCATGGCGCGGTCCGCGCCCGAGGGCCAGCCGCTGCCGCCCGTCGCCTGGACCACCTACCTGGCCTCGGACGACGCCGACGTGAGCGGGGCCGCCATCGCCGAGCACGGCGGCACGATCCTCTACCCGGCGATGGACGTCGGCGTGATCGGCCGGATGCTGGTCGCCGCCGACCCGACCGGCGCGGTGTTCGGCGTCTGGCAGGCGATGGACTTCATCGGCGCGGGCGTGGTCAACGAGCCCGGCGCACTGGTCTGGAACGAGCTCAACACCGCCGACACCGACGCGGCCGGCCGCTTCTACCTCCCGGCGCTCGGGCTGCGCCCGGCGACCATCCAGGGCATGGAGGGGTACTTCTCGCTCAACGCCGGCGACCGTACGGTGGGTGGCATGCAGCCGATCCCCAAGTACCTGGGGGCGGGCACGCCCTCGCACTGGATGGCCTACTTCTCGGTGGACGACACCGACTCCACCGTGGACGCCCTGGTCAAGGCGGGCGGCTCGGTGATCCAGCCGCCGTTCGACATGCAGTCCGGCCGGATGGCGGTCGTCCAGGACCCGCAGGGCGCGGTGTTCGCGGTGGCGGAGGCCGCCGAGGCGCAGATGCCCGACTCGCCGTAACAGCGCCGGGCACCCCTCGCCGTACCAGCGCCGGGCACCCACGAGCCCACCTGGCCACCCACGAGCACCCGGGCAACCGGAAGCCGCCCTTCCCGCGACGCGCCGCCGGGAAATGGGCGGCTTCCCCGCGTTCCCGGGTAAGACTGCACCCATGCTGGGGCTACCGGACGACATCCGCGCTTTCCTCTTCGACCTCGACGGGGTCCTCACCCAGACCGCCAAAGTGCACGCCGCGGCCTGGAAGGACACCTTCGACTCCTTCCTGCGCGCCGAAGCCGCCTGCACCGGCGGGCAGTTCGTCCCCTTCGACGCCGTCACCGACTACGACACCTACGTGGACGGCCGCCCGAGACTGGACGGCACCCGGGCGTTCCTGCACAGCCGGGGCGTCGACCTGCCCGAGGGCACCGACGCCGATCCGCCCAACACCCCTACCGTGCACGGGATCAGCCGGGCCAAGAACGACACCGTCCTGCGGCTGATCCGCGAGCAGGGCGTCCAGCCGTACGACGGCTCGGTCGCGTACGTGCACCGGCTGCGCGCGCTCGGGCTGCCCAGCGCCGTGGTGTCCTCCAGCGCCAACTGCCGGGACGTGCTGCGGGCGGCGGGCATCGAGGGGCTGTTCGACGTGATCGTGGACGGCGTCGTCGCCCAGCGCGAGGGCCTGCCCGGCAAGCCCGCCCCCGACACCTACCTGTACGCCGCCCGCACGCTCGGCGTCGAGCCCGCGCACGCCGCCGTCTTCGAGGACGCGCTCGCCGGGGTGGCCTCCGGCCGGGCGGGCGGCTTCGGGGCCGTGGTCGGGGTCAACCGCACCGGGCAGGCCGCCGAACTGCGCCGGGACGGCGCGACCGTGGTCGTCGACGACCTCGCCGAACTGCTGGAGGAGCAGGCATGAGTGAGTGGAGCGGGGTAGTCGCATGAGTGGCTTGGACAACTTCTCCGTCGACCCCTGGCAGATCGCAGAGCAGGGCCTGGACCTGACCGCGATGGCCCGCGCCGAGTCGCTGTTCGCGCTCTCCAACGGCCACATCGGCCTGCGCGCCAACCTGGACGAGGGCGAGCCGCACGGCCTCCCCGGCACCTACCTGAACGGTGTCTTCGAGCTCCGCCCGCTGCCGTACGGCGAGGGCGGCTACGGCTACCCGGAGTCCAGCCAGAGCGTCATCAACGTGACCAACGGCAAGATCATCCGGCTGTTGGTCGACGACGAGCCCTTCGACCTGCGCTACGGCGAACTCATCTGCCACAAGCGCTGGTTGGACTTCCGGGAGGGGATGCTGCACCGCGAGGCCGAGTGGACCTCCCCGGCCGGCCGGACCATCCGGGTGCGCTCCTCCCGGCTGGTCTCGCTCACCCAGCGCGCGGTCGCCGCGGTCGAGTACAGCGTCGAGGCGGTGGACGGGCCGGTGCGGATCGTGCTCCAGTCCGAGCTGGTCGCCAACGAGCAGCTGCCCGGCGGCCCCGAGGGCGATCCGCGGGCCTCCGCCGTGCTGGAGGCGCCGTTGCAGCCCGAGGTGCACCACGCGAGCGGCACCAAGGCCGTCCTGGTGCACCGCACCCGCTACAGCGCGATCCGGGTCGCCGCCGGGATGGACCACGTGATCGAGGGCCCGGAGGAGCTCGAAACCGTCGCCGAGGCCGAGGCCGACCACTGCCGGATCAGCGTCACCACCGTGCTCCGGCCCGGACAGCGGCTGCGGCTGGTCAAGTTGATGGCCTACGGCTGGTCGGGGACGCGCTCGCTGCCCGCCGTCCGGGACCAGGTGGAGGCCGCGCTGACCGCCGCCCGGTACACCGGCTGGGACGGTCTGGTCGCCGAACAGGCCGACTACCTCAAGGAGTTCTGGGAGACCAGCGACGTCGAGATCGAAGGCGACGTCGAACTCCAGCAGGCCGTCCGGTTCGCCGTCTTCCACGTCCTCCAGGCCGGCGCCCGCAGCGAGGAACGGGCCATCCCCGCCAAGGGGTTGACCGGCCCGGGCTACGACGGGCACAGCTTCTGGGACACCGAGACCTTCGTCCTGCCGGTGCTCACCTACTGCCTGCCCGGGGCCGTCAACCAGGCCCTGCGCTGGCGGCACACCACGCTGCCGCTGGCCCGCGAGCGGGCCGCCCAACTCGGCCTGGCCGGAGCGGTGTTCCCCTGGCGCACCATCCGCGGCGAGGAGTGCTCCGGGTACTGGCCGGCCGGTACCGCCGCCTTCCACATCGGCGCCGACATCGCCGCCGCTGTCGCCCGCTACGTCCGGGCCACCGGGGACGCCGAGTTCGAGCGCGCGTACGGGCTCGAACTGCTGGTGGAGACCGCCCGGATGTGGCGCTCGCTCGGCCACCACGACGTCTCGGGGAAGTTCCGCATCGAGGGCGTCACCGGCCCGGACGAGTACAGCGCCGTCGCCGACAACAACGTGTTCACCAACCTGATGGCGCAGACGAACCTGCGCGCCGCCGCCGAGGCCGCCGCCCGCCACTCGCACGAGGCCGCCGAACTCGGCGTCGACACCGAGGAGACCGCCGCCTGGCGGGACGCCGCGGCCGCGATGTACATCCCGTACGACGAGGACCTCGGCGTGCACCCGCAGGCCGACGGCTTCACCCACCACCAGGTCTGGGACTTCGAGCACACCCCGCCCGAGAAGTACCCGTTGCTGCTGCACTACCCGTACTTCGACCTGTACCGCAAGCAGGTGGTCAAGCAGGCCGACCTGGTGCTCGCCATGCAGGTCCGCGGCGACGCGTTCACCGACGAGCAGAAGGCCCGCAACTTCGCCTACTACGAGCGGCTCACCGTCCGCGACTCCTCGCTCTCCGCGTGCACCCAGGCGGTGATCGCCGCCGAGGTCGGCCAGCTCGACCTCGCGTACGACTACACGGCCGAGGCGGCGCTGATGGACCTGCACGACCTCGGCGGCAACACCCGCGACGGCCTCCACATGGCCTCGCTCGCGGGCGCCTGCATCGCCCTGGTGGCGGGCTTCGGGGGGCTGCGCGACCACAGCGACTCGCTGTCCTTCCGGCCCCGGCTGCCGGGCGGGCTGATGAGGCTCGGGTTCTCGCTGATGGTCCGCGGGCAGTTGCTGGGCGTCCAGATCACCCACGAGGGGACGACGTACGCGCTGCGCCGCGGCGAGGTGCTGCACCTGTGGCACGACGGCGAGCCGGTGCAGGTGAAGGCCGGGCAGCCGGTCACCCTGCCGACCACCGCGCCGCCGGCCCAGGAGCGGTGCGGCCAGCCGCCCGGCCGCGAGCCCGCCCGGCGGCAGGCGCAGGCGGGCCTGGTCAGCGGCAAGCTCGGGCAGCAGGACCACCTGGCGGCGGAGTAGCCGTACCGGCCGGTCGTTCACCTGTTCGGGTCCGCTCCGGGTGCGGGGCGGGCCCGGCCGTCGGAGGGTGCAGGTGTCCTGCGGCAGCGGGCGGCCGGTGATTGGAGAGCACCCGTGGCGAGCGTGGCCGAACAGATGGTGGAGGTGCTCCGGCAGGCCGGGGTCGAGCGGGTCTACGGCGTGGTCGGAGACAGCCTCAACCCGGTCGTGGACGCGATCCGGCGGACCGACGGCATCAGCTGGGTGCACGTGCGCAACGAGGAGGCGGGCGCCTTCGCGGCGGCCGCCGAGGCCGAGCTCAGCGGCCGGCTCGCGGTCTGCGCCGGCTCCTGCGGGCCCGGCAACACCCACCTCGTCCAGGGCCTGTACGACGCCCAGCGCAGCGGCCTGCCGGTGCTGGCGCTCGCCTCGCACATCCCGTCCGGGCAGATCGGCACCGGCTTCTTCCAGGAGACCCACCCCGAGCGGGTGTTCACCGACTGCAGCTCCTGGTGCGAGATGCTCTCCACCCCTGCCCAGCTGCCCCGGCTGATGCGGATCGCCATCCAGCACGCGCTCGGCTCGCACGGCGTCTCGGTGCTGGCCTTCCCCGGGGACGTCGCCGCGCTCCCCGCCGCCGGGCCCACCGGGACCAGCCACTTCCTCACCGAGCAGGCCGTCGCCGCGCCGCCGTGGTCCCAGGTGCAGGAGCTGGCCCGGCTGCTCAACGCGGCCCGCAAGGTCGCCCTGTTCTGCGGCGCGGGGGTGCGCGGGGCGCACGGCGAGGTGATGGAGGCGGCCCGGGCCCTGAACGCGCCGGTCGGGCACTCCCTGCGCGGCAAGGAGTGGATCCAGTACGACAACCCGTACGACGTCGGCATGAGCGGCCTGCTCGGCTACGGCGCCTGCCACGAGGCGCTGCACTCCGCCGACCTGGTGCTGCTGCTCGGCACCGACTTCCCGTACGACTCCTTCCTGCCGCAGGCGCACACCGTCCAGGTCGACCACGACGCCACCCGGCTGGGCCGCCGCACCGCGCTCGAACTGGCCGTCCACGGCGATGTCGCCGCCACCCTGCGGGCCGTCCTGCCGCTGCTGGACGCCAAGCGCGACCGCGCCTTCCTCGACGGGATGCTGCGCAAGCACTGCCGCTCGCTGGAGGACGTGGTCGGCGCCTACACCCGGGACATCGAGAAGCACCTGCCGATCCACCCCGAGTACGTCGCCTCGGTGCTCGACGAGGTGGCCGCCGACGACGCGGTGTTCACCGTGGACACCGGCATGAACAACGTCTGGGCCGCCCGCTACCTCCAGCCGAACGGCCGCCGCCGGGTGATCGGCTCCTTCCTGCACGGCTCGATGGCCAACGCCCTGCCGCACGCCATCGGCGCCCAACTGGCCTGCCCCGGGCGGCAGGTGATCGCGATGGCCGGCGACGGCGGGATCGGCATGCTGCTCGGCGAACTGCTGACGGTGGCCAAGCACCGGCTGCCGGTGAAGACCGTCGTCTTCAACAACGGGGCGCTCGGCATGATCAAGCTGGAGATGCTGGTCTCGGGCTACCCGGAGTACGAGATCGACAACGGGGACGTCGACTACGCGGGGATCGCGCGGGCGATGGGCATCCCGGCCAAGCGGGTCACCGAGCCGGGGAGGGTCCGGGAGGTGCTGGCGGAGGCGCTGGAGCGGCCCGGCCCCGCCCTGGTGGACGTGGTCACCGACCCCAACGCGCTGTCCATCCCGCCGTACATCACGGCGGCCCAGCTGAAGGGCTTCGCGCTGGCGGCCGGGCGGACGGTGCTCTCCGGCGGGGTCGGGCGCATGATCGACCTGGCCCGCAGCAACCTGCGCAACATCCCGCGGCCGTAGGCCCTGTCCGGCCGAGAAGGGGGACTTCGAGCCCTCTTGCCTCTGAGGCAAAATTCTTGCCCGAGCGGCACGGCGGGTGTCCACTGGTCACATGACCACCAGCCCGACCGGGGACGCCGCCCCGGAAGACCGGCTCGACGACCAGGAAGTGGTCGGCCTCGCCGCCCGCCTCCGGGAACACCGGCTCAGCAGCCGCCTGACCCTCGAAGTGGCCTCCGCCCGGGTCGGGCTCTCCCCAGCCTATCTGTCCCGGCTGGAGACCGGCCGCCGCCAGCCCTCCCTCCCCGTCCTGCTCGGCCTCGCCCGCGCCTACGGCACCTCCGTCTCCGGCCTGCTCGGCGAGACCATGGCCGAACCCGACCCGGTCGTACGCGGCGGCGCCATCGAACCCGGCCGCGCCGGCGGCTGGGGCTACCGCCGGGCCGGCGCCCCCGGCCGGGCCATGCAGGCGCTGCGCGTCCACGTGCCCCCGGGCGTGCAGGACACGGTGGTCCGGGTCCACCCCGGCGAGGAGTGGCTGTACGTCCTGCAGGGCCGGCTCAAGCTGACCCTCGGCGACCGCGTGCACCGCCTCGACGTCGGCGACTCCGCCCACTTCGACTCGCTCACCCCGCACTGCATCGCCGCCGACGCGCCGGACGGCGTCGAACTGCTCTTCGTCCACACCCTGCTGCAGAGCCCCGGCGGCGAACTCTGCCTCGGCGGCCCCGCAGCAACCCACTGACCCGACGTCAGAACCCTTGGAGGAGATCCCTCATGGCCGATCCCACCATCCCCGACCAGGCCGCCGCGGCCACCGCCCCGGCCGCTCCGACCCCCGCCCCGGTGACCGTCGACGCCGGCATCTCGGCCAACCGCCGGGTCGGGGTCCGCCTGGTGATCTACACCGCCGGTATCCACGCCGTCGCCGGCTTCATCATGCTGCTGTTCGAACTGGGCAACCGCAACAAGTAGTCCACCGGGGCGGCCGCGGCCCTCACCGCTCGCGCAGCAGCTCGCAGAGGGCGTCCAGCGCCGCCGGGAAGGCGTGCTCGGGCGGGGACGCGTAGCCGATCACCAGAGCGGGGGCGGCGTCCGGGTCGGCGGCCGACCGGTCGGCGAGGTGCCAGGACAGCCCTTCGAGGGCCAGACCGACGGCCTCGGCCCGGGCCAGCAGCTCAGCCTCGGACGCGGAACCGGGCGGCAGTTGGAGAACGGCGTGCAGCCCGGCGGCGATCCCGGTGACCCGCACGCGCGGGGCGTGCTCGGCGAGCGCGGCGACCAACTGGTCCCGCCGACGCCGGTAGTGCAGCCGGCAGCGGCGGACGTGCCGGTCGTACGTCCCGGAGGTGATCAGCTCGGCGAGGGTCAGCTGGTCGAGCACCGGGGACATCGTGTCGGCCAGCCTCTTCAACCGGGCCACCGGCTCGACCAGCGCGTCCGGCAGGGCCAGCCAGGCCAGCCGCAGGCCCGGCGCGAGGCTCTTGGCGGCCGTCCCGGCGTACACCACCCGCTCCGGGTCGAGCGCCTGCATCGCGCCGACCGGCTGCCGGTCGTAGCGGAACTCGCCGTCGTAGTCGTCCTCGACGACGTACCCGTCCCGCTCGCGCGCCCAGCGCACGGCGGCGGCCCGCCGGTCGGCGGCCAGCGGCGCACCGGTGGGGAACTGGTGCGCGGGGGTGAGCAGGACGGCCCCGCACCGGCCGTCGAGCCGCTCGACCCGGGCGCCCGCCTCGTCCAGCGGCACCGGGACGGTGGCCAGCCCCGCCGCCCGGGCGACGGCGTGCTGCGGCGGCAGCCCGTACTCCTCGACCGCGAGGGCACGGTCCCCGCGCTCCCGCAGGGCGGCGCAGAGCAGGCCCAGGCCCTGGGAGACACCGGTGCAGATCAGCAGGTGGTCCGGGTCCGTGCGGACGCCGCGAACCCGCGCCAGGTAGTCGGTGAGCGCCCGCCGCAGCTCGATCCGGCCGAATGGGCTGCCGTAGCCGAAGGCCTCGTGCGGCGCGGTGGCGAGGGCCCGGCGGGCGGCGGCGAGCCAGGCGGTGCGGGGGAAGAGCGAGAGGTCGGGCCGCCCGGCCATCAGGTCGTGCCGGACGGTCCGCCGCCCCGCCGCGGGCCGGGCGGCCCGCCGGCTCCGGCCGGGCGCGGCCCGCCGGGCGACGGTGGTGCCGGAGCCCTGCCGGGAGGTGAGCCAGCCCTCCGCGGTGAGCTGCCCGTACGCCTCGACCACGGTGTTCCGGGCGATCCCGAGGTCCTCGCCGAGGGCCCGCGAGGACGGCAGCCGGGTGCCGGGCCCGAGCCGCCCGTCCTGGACGGCCTCGCGCAGCGCGTCCTCCAGGGCGGCCCGCAGCCCGGCCCCGGCGGCGCGCCGCTCGGTGAGGTCCAGGTGCAAGTCGCCGCCGAAGGAAGTCCAGGAGCTGCTCACGGGCCCGATTATCGCGCGGCCCGGCATCCTCGACCCCGGGGTGGGGGCGGATCAGACCGACAGGTAGACCGCGCTGCCGACGCCGGCGAGGAAGCAGTAGAGCGCGAACGGCGTCAGGCTGCGGGTCTCGAAGTACTTGGTGAGGAAGCGCACCGAGACGTAGCCGGCGACGAAGGCGGCGATGCTGCCGGCGACGACCGGGCCGAGGACGGCGGAGTTCTCCGGCTTGAACAGCTCCGGCACCTTCAGCACGGAGGCGGCCAGGATGACCGGGGTCGCGAGCAGGAAGGAGAAGCGGGCGGCGTCCTCGTGGTGCAGGCCGCGCAGGATGCCGGCGCTCATGGTGACACCGGAGCGGCTGATGCCGGGGAAGAGCGCGAGGATCTGGGCGGCGCCGATCCAGGCGCCCTGGACGAAGCTGAGCCGGGCGAGGCGGTGGTCGGAGGCGATCGCCGGGTCGAGGCCCGGCTCGTCGGCCGGCGGGGCGGTGTGCCCGGCCCGCCGGCGGCCGGTGCCGCCGCGCTTGAGCCGTTCGGCACCGAGCAGCACCAGCCCGTTGAGGGCCAGGAAGACGGCGGCCGGGACGGGCTTGCCGAGCGCGTTGCGCAGCGCCTTCTCCAGGGCGAGGCCCGCCACCCCGACCGGGATGGTGGAGATGATCAGCAGCCAGGCGAGCTTCTCGTCCCGGCTCTCGACCCGGCGGCGGCGGATCGAGCTGAAGAAGCCGCCGATCACCCGGACCCAGTCCTTGCGGAAGAACACCACCAGGGCGAACGCGGTGGCCAGGTGCAGGCCGACCAGGACGGCGAGGTAGGAGGAGCCCTCGGCGGTCATGTCGAGGTCCCGCTGGATCTTCCCGCCGATCAGGGCGGGGAGCAGGATGCTGTGGCCCAGGCTGGAGACCGGGAAGAGTTCCGTCACACCCTGCAGCAGGCCGACGCCTATCGCTTCCGGGTAGGTCAGGGTGGACATCGCGCACCTTCGCTCGGGGGTCTGGATCCGGGGGAGCCCCGCGAAGCTACTACGGGCATGTAGACGCCCGGCAGCCCCGCCGCCAGAAGTTCATCGAGCGGACGTCTGGGCGCCACCGCTGTCGGCCAGCCGCCGGTTGGCAGCCGATCAGCCGCCGGACCGCGCCGCCGGCCCGCCTCCGCCGAGCGGCACCCGCCGCCACGCCCCGCCGTCGGCGGGCACCGGCGCGGGGGCGAAGTCGTAGCGCGGCCCGTCCGGCCCGAGCGCGAGCAGCGAGATCGAGGAGGACCCCCAGATCCGCCCGTCGCCGAAGTCCCGCCGCTGGATCAGCGCCGCGTCGTCGTCCAGCGGCAGGCCGTCGCCCGCGACGATCGGCAGCCAGTCGCCCCAGGCCTGTTCGGCGGGCCCGTCGCCGGTCGGCTCCGGCCGGGGCGCGGCGGCGAGGCGGGCCCGGAAGCGGTCGGCGCGGGCGGCCATCAGCGCGCGGATCCACTCGGAGGCGGTCCGGTTGGCGGCCGTGCCCTCCAGCCCGTCGTTGAGCACCACGCTGAGGCCGACCGGCAGGTCGCGCTCCTCCAGCCGGCCGCCGCCCCAGCTGGTGACCCGGGCGCCGTCGGGCCGGACCAGGACGAGGTGGAACGGGTCGTACGGGGTGAGGTCGAGGTGGCCGATCCCGCCGTCCCGGACGGCGGTGAGCGGCAGTTCGCCACGGGACAGCCGGGTGTCGGCGGGGGCGAGCGGCCCGAAGCCGTTCAGCAGGCAGGCGGCGGTCCGCCGCCCGGGGTCGACGGCCAGCCAGGTGCCGCCGGCGGCGAGGTCGAGTCCGCCGACCAGGGCCGGCCGGTCCGGCCAGTGGTGGTCCGGCGGCAGCCAGCCGCGCCCGAGGTACTCGTCCCGGACGGAGAGGAGCAGCACCGGCACGGCCGCTCCCGGTTCGATGCTGACGAACGCCGTACACACGATCGCGGCCCCCTGACCTCGCCCGGCGGGGGCACGCGTGGTGGCGCCCCCGCGGTCGATCCTCGCACTCCCGTTCGCGCGCCGGGAGTGCGCGTCCGCGCCCGGAGGCGCCCCAGAGCCCTCCCTTTTCGGCCGCCGCCGTGGCACACTCGCCCCACGGCCGGGCTCACACGAAGTGGCCCAGGATTCTGCGGTTCAAATGCACCAGGGAACAGGTCCACCGGGTCCCTAGGCTGGTGGCCATGACGACGAACGAGCACCAGCCGACCGAGGCCCCGGTCCCGGCCCCCGCCCAGCGCCTCTCGCTGCCCAGCCTGGCCCCCGACTTCTACCAGGCCATGATCGCGGTGGACCGCGCCGCCCGGCAGGGCCTCGACCACACGCTCGCCGAGCTGGTCAAGGTGCACGCCTCGATGATCAACGGCTGCGCCTTCTGCATCGACATGCACAGCACCGACGCCCTGAAGGGCGGCGAGCAGGACCACCGGCTGCTCTCCCTCCCGGCCTGGCGCGAGACCCCCTGGTTCACCGCCCGGGAGCGGGCCGCGCTGGCCCTCACCGAGTCGGTCACCCTGCTGACCCAGGGCCACGTCCCGGACGCGGTCTACACCGAGGCCGCCGCCCAGTTCGACGAGACCGAGCTGGCCCAGCTGATCGCGCTGATCGTCGCCATCAACGCCTGGAACCGGATCGGGGTGGCCTCCCGGCTCAGCCCGGCCGCCAAGTGAGGCCCGGGGACATGACGAACACGGCGGACATGGCGGTCGTCCAGCAGGAGAAGGCCCGGCTGCTCCGGGAACTGCACCGGCCGGGCGAGCCGCTGGTGCTCGCCAACGTGTGGGACGCGGCGAGCGCCCGCCTGGTCGCCGCTGCCGGAGCACGGGCGGTGGCAACGGCCAGCGCGAGCGTCTCCTGGTCGCTCGGCAGCCGGGACGGCGGCGGCGCCGACCTCGAACAGGTCCTCGTGCGGACGGCGCAGGTGGTCCGCGCGGTGGACCTGCCGGTCACCGCCGACCTGGAGAGCGGCTTCGCGCGGACCGCCGCCGGCGTCGGCGAGTCCGTCGCCGCGCTGCTGGCCACCGGCGCGGTCGGCGTCAACCTGGAGGACGAGGGCCGGCCGGTGGCCGAGGCCGCCGAGCGGATCGCGGCGGCCCGGGCGGCGGCGGACGCGGCGGGCGTGCCCGCCTACGTCAACGCGCGCACCGACGTGTTCCTGCACGGGATCGGCGCGCCGGAGGGCCGGCTGGACGACGCGGTGCGCCGGCTGCGGGCCTACGTCGAGGCGGGTGCGGACGGCGTGTTCGTGCCCGGTGTCGCGGACCGGGAGACGATCGCCGCGCTGGCCGCGGCCGTCCCGGTGCCGCTGAACGTGCTGGCGGGGCCGGGCGCGCCGTCCGTCCCGGAGCTGGCGAAGCTGGGCGTGGCCCGGGTGAGCCTCGGCCCCGGGCTGGCCGAGGTGGCGTACGCGGCGGTGCGCCGGGCCGCCGCGGAGGTGTACGCGAGCGGCACCTACACCGCGCTGGAGGGCGGGCTGACCTACCAGGAGCTGAACGGCCTCTTCTGAGCGGGCTTCTCGCGGTCCGACCGGTGCTGAGCGGGCCCGGCGGCGCGGGCCGGGCGGTTCGGCGGCGCCGGGTGGTCCGGGCAGGCCGGGAGACGCGGGCCGGGCGGGCCCGGGAACGGCGAAGCCCCGGTTGCCGCCGACGGGGGTGGCGGCAACCGGGGCGGTGCCCGGTGGGCGTGGTCAGCCGATCCGGGTCAGCCGATCTGACCGCTGAGCCCCGGGTGGGTCATCTGGTTGGTGCCGACGGCCTCCACCTCCTGGGCGGTGTGGCCGACCACCGGCAACTTGCCGGCGGCGTGGATGGCGAGGTCGGCCGGGGAGAGGTTGAGACCGTCGGTGAGGCCCCCGGTGGCGTCCGGGGAGCTCGCGGTCTGGGTGGTGGCGGACGCCGCCGGGGCGGCGAGCGCGAGGCCCGCCATGGTGAGGGCGGCCAGGGTGGCGAGTTTCTTCATGCACTGCCGAACGACCCGGGCCGCCTTCAGGTAACCGGGCGGCTCAGACCGTCACCCGCAGGGTTCGCACGCTGTTGCTGATGAAGGAGCCGATCGGCTCCGGCGCGTCGCCCTCGGCGAGGGCCAGCCCGGGGAACCGCCCGAACAGGTGCCGCAGCGCGGTCTCGGCCTCCAGCCGGGCCAGTCCGGAGCCGAGGCAGAAGTGCGGGCCGTGACCGAGCGACAGGTGCCGGTTGGGCCGCCGGGTGACGTCGAAGCGGTCGGCGTCCGGGTGGTGCCCGGCGTCGCGGCCGGCCGCCGCGTAGGAGGCGAGCAGCGCCTCGCCGCGCCGGATCACCACGTCACCGACCTCGATGTCCTCGGTCGCGTAGCGCAGCGGGAACTGGCCGACCGGCGAGTCGTAGCGCAGCGTCTCCTCGATGACCGCCGACCACGACTGCTCGCCGGAGAGCACCAGCCGCAGCTGGTCGGGGTGGGCGAGCAGGGCCCGGACGGCGTTGGTGATCAGGTTGAGCGTGGTCTCGTGCCCGGCGACCAGCATCAGCAGCAGGGTGCCGACCAGTTCGGCCTCGCTGAGCCGGTCCCCGGCCTCGCGGGCGGCGATCAGGTCGGTGGTGAGGTCGTCGCCGGGCGCGGCCCGCTTGGCCGCCACCACGGAGCCCAGCAGCGCGTACAGGGCCTGCTGCGCGGCGGCGGCCGCCGCCGGGGTGGCCGAGCTGGAGACCAGGGTGTCGGAGAGCTCGTGCAGCCTGTCCTGCTCGTCCAGCGCCAGGCCGAGCAGCTCGCCGATCACCTGCATCGGCAGCGGGTAGGCGAAGTGCTCGCGCAGGTCGAACGCGCCGTCCAGCTCGGCGACCCGGTCGAGCAGCGAGACGGTGCGGGCCTCGATCGCGGGCGCCAGGTCGGCTATTCGGCGCGGGGTGAAGGCCTGGCTGACCAGGCCGCGCAGCCGCCGGTGGTCGTCGCCGTCGGCGGTGACCATGCCGGGCACGGTGACGAAGTTGAGCAGCGGCCAGCCCTGGGGCAGCCGGCCCTCCCGGAAGGTCGTCCACAGCTGGGCGTTCTTGCCCACCCGGTGGTCGGCGAGCAGCGCCTGGAGGGTGTCGTGGTGGGTTATCGCCCAGACCACCACCCCGCCAGGGAGCTCCACCAGGACCGCGGGGCCGGCCGCCCGGAGGCGGGCGTTCTCCTGGTGCTGGTCGCGTCCGAAGGGGTCGAGTCTGACGGGCTCGGGTCGGGGGTCGACGGCGGTGTCCATGCGGGCCTTTCGGGGGCTGGCGGGCGGGGCGGGGTGAAGGCGCTGTACAGCACCGGCAGGCCGAGCAGGGCCCGTGACCACGGGGACGGGCGCCATCCCAGGTCGCCGGCGGGGACGGCGAGTTGGAGATCGGGCAGGCGGTGCAGCAGGGTCTCGACGGCGGTCTCGACGATGATCCGGGCCGGGTGCTGGGCCGGGCAGACGTGCCGTCCGGCGCCCCAGGCGAGGTGGGCCCGGTTGCCGCCGAGCGAGCCCTGGGCGGCGGAGGCGACGCCCTGGGCGGCCGGGTCGGCGTTGGCCGCGGCCAGGCCGAGGACGAGCATGTCGCCGGCGCTGATGTACTGGCCGCCGAGGACGGTGTCGCCGGTGGCCCAGCGGCCGGGGAAGTTCTGCGTCGGCGGGTCGCGCCAGAGCACCTCCTCCAGCGCGTCGGAGACGGTGAGTCGCCCGCCGGTGAGGGTGGCCCGGAACCGGCGGTCGGTGAGCAGCAGCCGCAGCGTGTTGCCGGTCCAGTTGATGCTGGTCTCGTTGCCCGCGACCAGCATCACCACCAGGTGGTGCACGGCCTCCTCGTCGGTGAGCCCGGCCGGGTGGGCGAGCAGCCAGGAGGTGAGGTCGGCGCTGGGGGCGGTCCGGCGGCGCCGGACCAGGTCGACCAGGATCGCCTGGAACTCGGCGTTGGCGCGCACCGACTTGGGGCCGCTGTCCACGAAGTGGCTGATCAGCTCGACCAGGTGGGGCCCGGCCTCGCGGGGCAGGCCGACCAGCTGGGTGAAGACCAGCAGCGGCAGCGGGCGGGCGTACTGGGAGATCAGGTCGGCGGTGCCGTCCGGGCCCCAGCTGTCGATGAGGTCGTTGGCGCAGGCCTCGGTGGTCTCGCGCAGCTGGCGGTGGTCGATCTGGGCGAGGGTGTCCGAGACGGCGGAGCGCAGCCGCTGGTGCTCGGCGCCGTCCAGGTTGAGCAGGGTGGGCCGCCAGGAGGTCATCGGCAGCAGCCGGGAGTCGGGGGCCAGCCGGCCCTCGGCGGGCACCCGCCAGCGGCGCGAGTCCTTGGAGAACAGCGCCTCGTTGCGGGTGAGTTCGAGCAGTTCGGCGTAGCCGAGGACGAGCCAGGCCTCGACCCCGGGCTCCAGCTCGATCGGCGCGACCGGGCCGTAGCGCCGGCGCAGCCGGGCGTACAGGCCGTGCGGGTCCTCGGCGACGGCGTGGCCGTACAGCGGGGTCAGCGGGAGGCTGGCGGGCAGGCCGCCGCCGTGCGGGACCGGGCAGCCGGGGGAGGCGGTGCCGGGTTCGGGCGCGGTCATCCCTGGAGCTCCAGGATCGAGCTGCGGTGCAGGTGGTCGACGAAGTCGATCAGCAGGTCGTAGGACTGCCGCCGGTCGCGGGCGTCGCAGTGCAGGATCGGTACCTCCGGCAGCAGGTCGAGGGCGGAGCGCAGCT
This sequence comes from Kitasatospora sp. NPDC056731, assembly GCF_040687675.1. NCBI lineage: Bacteria > Bacillati > Actinomycetota > Actinomycetes > Kitasatosporales > Streptomycetaceae > Kitasatospora > Kitasatospora sp. NPDC056731. Next base: position 31,866 of record NZ_JBFBNR010000040.1, on the reverse strand, counting down.
CCTCCTCGGGGTAACTCGGCGTGTCCGAGAAGGTGTTGACCGCCACGGCGAACGGGATGCGCTGCTCCTCCAGGCGGCCGAGCACGTCGAAGCTCTCGTCCGGGCGGCGCAGGTCGACCATGGCGATGGCGCCGAGCGCGCCGCGCGACAGGTCGTCCCAGAGCGGCCAGAACCGCCGCTGGCCGGGCGTGCCGAACAGGTACAGCGCGAGCCGCGGGTTGAGCGTGATCCGGCCGAAGTCGAGCGCGACCGTGGTGGTGGTCTTGCCGGCGCGCCCGGTGAGGTCGTCGATGCCGCTGCTGGCGGCGGTCATCGTCTCCTCGGTGCGCAGCGGAGTGATCTCGCTGAGCGAGCCGACCAGCGTGGTCTTGCCGACCCCGAACGGGCCGGTGACCAGGATCTTCACCGCGCCCTGGACCGAGGACGGCAGGTACCGCGGCTCGGCGGGCAGGTCGGCGGTGGCCCCGGGGGCTTCAGCGGAGTTGGCGGAGGCCAACGAGCACCTCTTCCAGAAGGGTTGCGGGCAGGCGTTCGGCCTGCGGGACGGGCGGGAGGACCTGGACGGCGCCGAGGTCCCAGAGGTCGCCGACCAGCACCTTGACGACGCCGAGCGGCAGCCCCAGGTGGGCCGCCACCTCGGCGATCGACAGCAGGCTGTGGCAGAGCGCGAGGATGCGCCGGTGCTCGCGGTTGAGCAGGGCGTGGTCGGGGAGCTCCGGCGGCTCGGGTAACGCGCTGACCAGGCTCTCGACGGCCAGCTCGGCCCGGGTGGACCGGCTGCGGCCACCGGTGATGACGTAGGGCCGGACCGGCCCGCTCACCGGTGCCCCCCCGCCGCGTGGTCGACCCGCGGCGGGCTGGTGAGGTGGCTGCCGATCCGTTCGACCAGGACCTGCATCTGGTAGGCGACCAGGCCGGCGTCCACGGCGTCGCTGGTCACCACGGCCAGGTGCGCGCCGGCCCCGGCGGCGACGATGAACAGGTAGCCGCCGCCGTACTCGATGATGATCTGGCGGGTGGCGCTGCCCGGTCCGCCGAACCCGGTCGCGACGCCGCGGGCCAGCGACTGGAGTCCGGAGCAGGCGGCGGCGAGCCGTTCGGCGTCCTCGCGCGCGATGTTCGCGCTGCGGCCGATCTCCAGGCCGTCGTTGGAGACGACGACGGCGTGCTGGACCTGCGGGACGTTGACGATGTCGGCGAGCATCCAGCCGAGATCAGGGGTGGTGGTCATGGAACTCTCCGGAGCGCTGGGGAAGTCGGGGGGAAGCGGGCAGGGAAGGGTCGTGCTGGGCCTGGACCCGGGCGGCCGATCGGCCGCTGGCGGTGCCGGCCTGGAACATCGCCATGAACGCCTGCGCGTCCCGGGCCGAGCGGTACGGCGGGGCGGGCGGCGGCGCGGGAGAGGCGTGTTGGGCGGGGCGGGCGGCGCGGTCGCGTCGGTGGCTCCGGCGGGGCAGCGGCGGCGGGGTGTCGGCGGCCGCGGGGGGTCGGCCGGCCGGCGGGGTCTCCACCAGGGGGTGTCCGGCGGGGTGTCCGGTCGGCCGGAGGTCGGTGCTGAACGCCCGGTCGTCCGGTCCGAGGCCGGGGACGGTGGGCGGCAGCGGTTCGGTGAGCAGGGCGTTCGGCAGCATCACGACGACGCGGACGCCGCCGTACGGCGAGGGCGCCGAGCTGAGGGTGACCCGGAAGCCGTACTGCTCGGCCAGTCGGCCGACCGCGGCGAGGCCCAGCTGCGGCACCTCGCCGAGCCGGGAGACCTCCAGGCTGGTGCCGCCGGCGAGGGCGGCGGCGGCCTTGGCGACGGCCTGTTCCGGCATGCCGACGCCACCGTCGTCGATCTCGATGACGGCTCCGTTGTGCACCGGCATCAGGGTGACGAACACCTGGGTGCTGGGCGGGGAGTAGCGGGTGGCGTTGTCCAGCAGCTCGGCGACGGCGTGGATCAGGGCCTCGGCGGCGGCGCCGACCACCGCGGTCTCGATCCGGCTGCGGACCACCACCCGCTGGAACGGCAGGATGCGGGACTGGGCGCCGCGCACGACGTCCTCCAGCGAGACCGGCTCGGGCCAGTGCCGGCCGGCCCGCGCGCCGCACAGCACGGCCAGGGTCTGGGCCAGCCTGGCCTGTTGGGCGGCGGCGTGGTCGGCCTTGAGCAGGCCCTCCAGCAGCGCCGGGTCGTCGTGGGTGCGTTCCATCTCGTCGAGCAGGGCCTGCTGGTCGTGGGCCATGACGAGGATGCGGCGGGCGACGCTGAGGAAGGCCCGCTGGGTGGAGGCGGTGAGTTCCTGCTCCTGCTGGACGGCGGCCAGGTCGGCGCCGCGGCGGGAGAGTTCGGCGCCCAGCTGTTCCTGGAGCCGGGCGAGGTCGCGTCGCAGCCGGTCGGCGCGGCGGCGCTGGGTGACGGACACGGCGCGGTACCGGGCGGTGGCCACGAGGGCGAGGGCGGCGAGTACGCCGGTTGCCGTTGTGCACCACTGAGTCATCGTCACGCCGCGAATTCTAGGGTGATGATCCTACGAAGGTGTGAACGGATCTCGCCAAGTGACCGGATCTCGTCAATATCCAGTCAATACGGCGTCAAACCGGCGCCGTTCGACCGCGATCCGGACGGCCCGAGGACGTTCGTCCCCGGTGGGGCGCCTGCGGCGCGTCGGCCGGGCCGGGCGGGAGATGGCCGAGTCACGTCCCGGGATGTGTGGGGAACGTGTGCACGGTGTTACGGAAGGGGCGACGTCCGGTGCAGGAGCAACAGCGCCACGTCGTCCGGCCGGGACCGCCGCTCGGTCACGTTCAGCGTGAGCAGGTCGGCCAGCCGCTCCAGCGCGGGCGCCGCGCCGACCCGGGTCGGGCCGGTCTGCCGGGCCCACAGCTCCAGCCCGCCGAGCATCCGCTGCACCGACTCGTCGTAGTCCTCCTCGCGGTCCTCGACCAGCCCGTCGGTGTACACCAGCAGCGTCTCGCCGACCGCCAGCCGGCCGACCGTCAGCGGGTACGGCTGCCCCGGGTCCACGCCCAGCGGCGGCCCGCCCGGCAGGTCGAGCTCGACGGCCCTGCCGTCCGCGATCCGCACCGGCGCGGGATGCCCGGCCCGGGCCGCGGTCAGCGCGCCGTCGGCCGGGTCCAGGGCCAGGAAGAGGCAGGTCGCGAACAGGTCGGTGTCCAGCTCGGTCAGCAGCCGGCTGGTCCGGGCCAGCGTGGCGGCCGGATCGTGCCCGTCCGTCGCGTACGCCCGCAGGCCGCTGCGCAGCTGGCCCATCACCGCCGTCGCCTCCGCGTTGTGGCCCTGGACGTCGCCGATCACCAGCCCGATCCGGCCGTCCGGCAGCCTCAGCAGGTCGTACCAGTCGCCGCCGATCTGCATGCCCTCGGTGCTCGGCAGGTAGCGGGCGGCACTGGCGATCCCGGGCAGCCGGGGCAGGGTGCGCGGCAGCATCGCGCGCTGCAGCTCGGTGGCGCGGTGGTGGTGGGTGTCGTACAGCCGGGCCCGCTCCAGGGACTGCGCCAGGATCCCGGCGAACGCCGAGTACAGGGTGCGGTCCTCCCGGCCGAACGCCCGCTCGGCGGAGAAGGTGATCAGGCAGGAGCCCACCTGCCGCCCGGAGGCGACCAGCGGCAGCACCGCCCAGGAGGCCGGGGTGAGCGGGCCGTGCCGGCCCCGGTCCGGGCCGGGCTCGCTGAACAGCGGGGCCGAGCGGGTCAGCGCGTGCTGCATCACGTTCTCGGAGAGGTCCGCCAGCCGGGTCAGCTCGGTGCGTCTGGGCCCGCCGTACACGGTGTGCGAGACGGGCAGCAGCCGGCCCTCGTCCACCAGGTCCAGGACGATGCTGGCGGCGCCGAACGCCGGGCGGGCGACGTCCGTGACGGCGGTGGTGACGTCCCGGACGGTCACCGCCCGCGACAGCGACCGGGTGAGCGCGAGCAGCAGCGCCGTCCGGGCCCCGGCCGGGGTGGCCTGCTCCTCGGGCTGCTGCCCGGCCTGCTGCCCGGGGTGCTCCCGGCCCCGGCCCTGGCCCCGGTCGGAGAGCAGCCCGGCGACCCGGACCGGCCGGCCGTGGACGTCCAGCATCACCTCGCCGGTCTCCTCGATCCGTGCCACCCTGCCGCCCCCGCGCAGCACCCGGTACCCGATCCGGTACCACCCGCCGGTGGTGAGCGACTCGGCGAGCGCCGCCTGCACGTCCGGCAGGTCCTCCGGGTGGACGATCCGGTCCAGCTCCGGGGCGGAGCCGTCGGCGGTGGCGGGCTGGCCGGTGACCCGGAACGCCGCGGCGTCCCAGTAGCTCTCGCCGGTGACCAGATCGCGTTCGAAGGCGCCGTGCCCGGCCGCCCGGACGGCGAGCGACAGCATCGGGTGGGCCAGCCCGGCGGGGAGGCTCCCGGCCCCGTCCGGCGGCGCCCCGGCCGGATCCTGGGGTATCCGGGCGTCCGCGTGGTCGAGCAGGTGGGACAGCCGGTGGGCGCAGGCCTCGCCGATGGTCTCCAGGACGTCCAGGTCGCGGCGGGGGACGGTGCCCCGGTGGGCCAGCGCGAGGGCGAGGACGCCGACCGGCCGCTCGTCGACGACCATCGGCAGGGTGATCACGGCGACCATGCCGGTGCCCATGCCGGCGTTCTTGTTCGGGTAGTCGACGCTGGTGTGCTCGGGACTGAGCAGGTAGGGGCGGCGTAACCGCAGGGCCATCGCGGCGGGGAGGTCACCGGCCGGATCGACGATGCTGTAGCGCTCGTGGGTCCAGTCCGGCAGCCCGTGCGAGGCGGTCAGCCGGAGCATTCCGGCGGAATCCAGCAGGTAGAGCGCGGAACCCTCGCCGGTGATCCAGCCCGGCCCTTCGGCGAGGACGGTGCCGAGCAGTTCGGCGGCGCTGGTGCAGCCGAGCAGTAAGCGCACGCAGCGCATGGGGCTGCGGGCGGTGGGACTGCTGCGCGGCGTCCGGCTCTCGTCCTCGGAGGGGGGAACCCACGGAGAGGTCAGGTCCATCGGATACCCGGCCTTTCCGTTCTCGGGGGGTGGGTGCCCTCTGGGTGCCCGAACGGGCACTTAATTCTTAATACCTTATTTCTCAAGCAGGTGCTGAAGCGGGTGAATGGTGGCCCAGACGGCGCACCAGCACCAGCGTCCGGTCGTCCGCCGCGTCCCGCGCCACCGTCCGGACCAGCCGCTCCGCCGCACCCCGGGTGAGCTGCTGCTGCGTCCGCCACGGCCGCACCACCGGCTCGGCCGCCGCCAGCAGCCGACCCACCCCCTCGTCCAGATCCCGACCAGGCACCTCCACCAGGCCGTCACTGAACAGCAGCAGCGAATCGCCCCGCCGCAGCCGCCCCGACACCGCCGGGTACAGCGCGCCCGACACCAGCCCCAGCGCCGGACCGCCGTGCCCCGACCGCGCCCAGCCGCCGCCGTCCGCCCGGCGGAACTGCGCGGGCGCCGGATGGCCGGCGTTGAACAGCAGGTAGTCGCCCGTCGCCGGGCGCAGCGCGAGGTGCACCGCCGTCGCGAAGTCGTCCTCCCAGCCCATCCGCACCAGATGGTCGTTGGCCGCCGGCAGGAACGCCTCCGGCGGCACCCGCCCCAGCAGCATCGCGAACGCGCCCGACAGGTGCGTCGAGCGGGCCGCCGCCCGGCTGCCCTTGCCCGACACGTCCACCAGCAGCAGCTCCAGCAGATCCTCCTCGGGGCGGTGCGCGCACAGCAGGAAGTCACCCGAGAACGAGGTGTCGCCGGCCGGCGCCAGCGCACTGTCGAAGTGCCAGTCGAGCAGCCGCTCCGGAAGCCGGGCCAGCGTCCGGGTGTGCTCGGCCAGCTCCAGCAGCATCGAATCGCCCTGCGTCCCGCGCAGACCCAGCCGGTGCCGGAACCGGTTCGCGGCCAGCACCGTCACCGCGGTCGCGGCCAGTACCAGCGTCACCCCGATCCGCACCCCGAGCGGATCCCGCACCACAGCCCCCAGCACCCCGCCGGCCAGCGCCGCGCACACCAGCACCAGCAGCTGCCCGCGCCGCAACAGCAGCCCGCCGACCACCAGCGGCAGCACCAGCGCCGACGGCGGCCAGCTGTACGGCAGCACGATCGGCAGGACGCTCAGCACCGCCGTCACCCCGAGCAGCACCCCCAGCGCGTACCGCGCGGCCCGGGCGTTCCCGTCCAGCAGCCGCAGGTACCACCGCCGCGCCCTCGCTATCGGTGCGGGCACGTGGACCTCCGCCAAGGGGTCGGCGGTCCCCTGTCATGACCACCAGTCAGCCCGGCCACACTAACCCGTCCACCCCCACCACCCCCAGGCCCGCTGCCTGCCCGCCGCACCGGAAGTCGGCGGGCCCGACTTCTCGTGCATGCCTCACCCGGTGTGGTGGTGGTTCCGCCGTTGCGGGAGGCCGGGCGGGTCGTGCCGCGGTCGGTGCGGTAGCCGGCGTCTCAGGGGGTGGGCCAGCTGCGGAGGCCGGTGGTGAGGAGGGTGATGAGGCGGCTCTGGGTGGTGGCCAGGTCTTCGGCGAGCTGGAAGCCGCCGCCGATGGAGAGGGAGGCGAAGCCGTGGGCGACGGAGCGGACGGTGCGGGCGGCGTGGATCGCCTCCGCGCCGTCGAGGCCGTACTCCCGCAGGACGGCGATGATCACCCCGACGAGCCGGCCGGCCGCGCGGGTGAGGTCGTCGTCCGGCTGCGGGGCCTGGGGGAGGGCGTTGTAGCGGTGCGGGTGCTCGGTGGCGTACGCGTGGTAGGCGCGCAGGACGGTGGCGACGGCGTCGTCCCCGCTGCGGCCGACGGCGGCCTCGGCGAGCCGGTCGGCGAGTTCCTCGGTGACCCGGACGGCGATGAGCCGCCGCAGTTCGGCGAGGCCGCCGCTGACGTGCTTGTACAGCGACGGGGTGGCGACCCCGGCCCGGGCGGCGACGGCGGCCAGGGTGAGGGCGTCGGCGCCCTGCTCGTCGATGAGGGCGAGGGCGTGGTCGACGACCTGCTCGGGGGTGAGTCCTACTCGGGGCATGGTGTGGGCTCTCCGTCGGTGGAAGGCGTACGTGGCGGGGCGGGGCGGGGCGGCGCGTGGGGGCGGGGCTGACGTGGGCGGACGGGGTGGGCGGGGCTCAGGCGAGTTCGGCGAGGAAGGGCAGCAGGGCGCCGGCGGTGGCCTGCGGGTTGTCGGCCATCGGGTAGTGCCCGGATCCGTCGATCATGACCTTCCGCGCGTCGAGCGCGGCGGCCTGCCGGTCGGCGACGGCCTCCGGCTTGGGGAAGTCGGGGTCCTTGCTGCCCATGATGACGAGCGAGGGGCAGCGGACGGCCGCGGTCCAGCCGACGGGCGCGGAGTCCCCGCCGACGTGTCCGCGGGTGGCGGTCTTGCGGCCGGGGGTGCGCATGGCGGCGACGAGTCCGGCCACGTACGTGTCGAAGTCGGCGGGCTTGGCGCCCGGGTAGGCCAGCTTGCGGTGGTAGAGGCCCCAGAAGGCGGGCGAGTGGACGGTCAGGGCGCCCATGACGCGGAGGGCGCCGCGCATGAGGGCGCCGGGCGGGGTGTTCTCGACGAAGGCGTCGATCAGGGCGATGCCGGCGACCCGCTCCGGGGCGTCGCCGGCGGCCTTGACGACCGTCGCGCCGGTGTAGGAGTTGCCGACCAGGACGGCGCGCTCGATGTCGAGGTGGTCGAGCAGGGCGAGGACGTCGGTGGCGATGGCGGCGGGGGAGTAGTCGTCCCAGATGATCGAGGATTCGCCGAAGCCGCGCAGGTCCATGGTGATGACCCGGCGGCCGGCGGCGGCCAGCAGCGGGTGGAGGTGCCGGTAGGCGGCGCGGGTGTCGAGCATTCCGGGGAGCAGCACGACGGGGGTGCCGTCGCCCTGCCGGGTGTCGTCGTAGGCGAGGCGGCCGCCGGTGACGTCGAGGTACTGGGTGGTGGGGGCGCTGGTGGCGTTCATGGTGGGCCTCCGGGGGCTGCCGGTGCGGGGCTTCGACGGTGCTGCCGATAGCCATAAAGCTAAGGCTAATAGCCTTAGCCGTCAAGCCTTCGCGCCCTGTGGGGCGGGGGAGGTCGGCGGGGAGCGCCTGAATGAAGGGCCGTCCGTTGACGTCCGATCACGTGAGGTGGCGTCAATGGTGCTCAAGCGTGCCCAAGGGGCTCAAGGGGGACAAAACGCCCTTCGCATCCCAGAGTGCCCCGTCCGTCTCCGGTCGTCCCGGGCGAACGGCTTGGAATCAGGGCCTCCTAGGATTAACGTTTGATAACGCAGCGCGGTCCTCAACGCCGTACCCAGACGGCACCGTGCGCCGTCGCCTAATCCCGCCGACCGGCCTCCGGGCAGGTCAGGGAGCCGGGGAACCACGTTCCTTGGGGTGAATCGGCAGGGCTCCGGCCCAGCCGTAGGAGACCTTCCTGCTCCGAACCCGTCAGCTAACCCGGTAGGCGCGAAGGAAGGAAAGGAGCGCGCCTCCGTGGCGTCGACGCACACCCCGGCACACCCGGCCGGCCTCGCAGCAGGTACCCGGCTCCTCGACCACCCCGGCCCGGACGGCCCCGAGTACGCGGGCCCCGACGCCGAGACCAACCGGCACCGGATGCCGCGTCAGGTCCGTGGGACCTCCCCGCTGCTCGGCGTCACCGCCGTCGCCGCCACCCTGGGCGCCACCGGCTTCGCCTCCGCCACCCCGGCCGCCGCCCCCGCCATCGAGACCCCGGACGAGACCCCGGTCGCCCTCTCCGCCGACCCCGGCCTCGCGCTCGCCGCCCGCATCCAGCTGCAGGCCGACAGCCAGCGCACCGCCGCCGAGGAGGACGCCCGCGTCCAGGCCGCGAAGGAGGCGGAGGCCAAGGCCGCCGCCAAGGAGGCCGAGGCCAAGCGAGCCGCCGAGGAGGCCGAGCGGGCCAAGGCCGCCGCCCTCACCCTGCCGGTGCGCGACTACCACCTCACCGCCCACTACGGCCAGAGCGCCCGCTACTGGGCCCACCTGCACACCGGCCTGGACTTCGCCGCCGACACCGGCACCCCCGTCTACGCGGTCGGCCAGGGCACCATCACCTCGGCCGGCTGGTCCGGCTCGTACGGCTACCGGATCGTCGAGACCCTGCCCGACGGCACCGAGATCTGGTACTGCCACCTCTCCTCGATCATCAAGGGCTCCGGCAAGGTCGGCTCCGGCCAGCAGATCGGCAAGGTCGGCGCCACCGGCAACGTCACCGGGGCGCACCTGCACGTGGAGGTCCGCCCCGGTGGCGGCGCCCCCGTCGACCCGGAGACCTGGTTCCAGCAGCGCGGCCTCAACCCCTGACGCACCCGCGAAGCCCCGGCCGCCGGAACCGAAAGGCACCGGCGGCCGGGGCTTCGCCGCGTCACTCCTGCGTCGGGTCCGCCGCCGGGTCTTCCTGGTCCGCCGGGTCGGCCGGCCCCGCCGGGTGCGCGTCGGACTCTTCCTGCGCCGGCCCCGCCAGCTCCTCCAGGCGGGCGTCGAACTCCTCCTGCGCCAGCCCCGCCAGGTACGCGTCGATCTCCTCCTGCCCCGGCTCCGGCGCGAGGTCCGGGAACTCCTCCACCAGCAGTCGCGGCAGCCCGGGCACCGTCCACTCCCCGTACAGGTCGAGCGCGGCCTCCACCGCCGCCTCCTCGAACGCCCCGAAGTCCCCGGCCAGTTCGTCCGGCATCGGCCGCCCCAGCGCGGTCAGCTCGGTCAGGTTGCGGTAGCTGCGCCGCATCAGGCCCTGCTCCAGCAGCCGGCGCGCGCCGTCGGTGGCCATGCCGACCGAGATCACCCGGGTCGGGCTCCAGCCCTGCTCGTCCACCTCGTCCAGCCAGCCGGTCTGCGCCAGTGCGGCGAACCTGGCCAGCCGCTCCTCCTGCGCCAGCTCCCGGAAGCCGGCCAGCCACTCCCGCACCGCCTCCGGATCCGCGACGTCCGCCCCGTACGCGTGCAGCAGCAGCGCGTACAGCCGGGGCCAGGTCACCAGGTCGGCGCGGCGCAGCAGCCCGGCCGCGACCTCGCCCTGCCACTCGGCCTCGGCGTGCAGCCGCTCCTGGCGCTTGGCGTTGAGCCGCTTGGCGGCCCGCTGGTGGTCGGTCAGCAGCCGGACGGCGTTGCCGTATGCCAGCGGGTCCGCCTCCGGTTCGGGTTGGACGTACAGGTAGAGCCGCTCGTACAGCAGGTGCTCCACCGCGTTCGAGGTCAGTTCGGGCCAGCCGTCGTGCATCCTGCCCTCGCCCAGCTCCAGCAGGGCCAGTACCGCGCGCAGCGGCGCTTCGGCCACCGGGGTGCGGTCCTCTTCCGCCGCCCAGGCGAGCAGGTCGGCGGCCCTGGTGCGCGGGGCGAGCCGCAGGTCTTCGTCGTTCATAGCTCGAACGGTAACCGCTGGCCGGGAGTAGGGTCGGCTGCCATGGTCCCCGTACGACTCACCGGCCCCCGGCTGGCCATCCGCGAGTATCACCACACCCCCGGCGACGTGGACGCGCTGCACGGGCTGTTCAGCGATCCGGAGGTCACCCGCTACCTCCCCTTCGAGCCGCGCGACCGCGAAACCTGCGCCGACCAGATCGAGCTCTACCTGGAGGAGGCGATGGCGCCGGAGCGGGACACCTACCGGCTGGCCGTCACCCGGCGCGACGACGCCGAGGACCCGGTGGACGCCGTGCCGATCGCCCACGCCTCCCTCACCCTCGGCAAACACCGCTCCGCCCACCTCGGCTACGTGCTGGGCCGCGACGTCTGGGGCCGCGGCTACGCGGGCGAGATCGCTGGCCTGCTCTGCGAGCTCTCCTTCGAGGCCCTCGGCCTGCACCGGCTGGCGGCCCGGGTCGACGTGGACAACGCCGCCTCCGCCAAGGTGCTGCTCCGGCTCGGGTTCCAGTTGGAGGGGCGGGTCCGGCACGACCAGTACAAGGGCGGCGCCTGGTCCGACTCGTACCTGTACTCGCTGCTCGCCGACGAGTGGACCGGCGCGGCCGGCTGACCTTGCGGCGCGGACGTCCGGCGTGGACATCCGGCGTGGACGTCCGGAGTGGACATCCGGCGCGGACCCGGGGCAGGCCTGCCGGGTCAGGCCCGGGGGGTTAACCCCACCCCCGATCCGCCAGGCCTCCGGATCCTCCCCGGCCCGCCGTTCGACCAGACTGATGCCATCAGCAGCCGAGAACGAGGGACCGGGGCCGGGACATGAGCATCAGCCGAAGCACGCAGGACCGTGAGTGGGACGTCCTCGGTGGTTACGGCGACGACCCGCGTCCCGCTCGGGCCCACCGGACCGAGGAGCCGCCGGCCGTCTGGCGGGCGCCGTTCTCCAAGCACTACTACCGCGAGATCGGCTACACGCTCACCGGCCTGCCGCTGTCGGTCATCGGCTTCTCCGTCTCGATCGTGCTGTTCTGCATGGGGGTCGGCACCTTCGTCACCGTCCTCGGCCTGCCCATCCTCGCCCTCCTGACCACCGTCGCCCGCGGCATGGGCCGGATGGAGCGGGCCCGGGTGCGCGGCATGCTGGCCCTGGACGTGCCCGCCCCGGCGCCGGTGCGCCAGACCCGCCCGGGCACCTGGGGGGCGATCACCGCGCGGCTGGCGGACCCGGCCGGGTGGAAGGCCGCGTTCTACCAGGTGGTGATGTTCCCGTGGGCGGTCCTCAGCTTCGTCCTGTCGCTGGTGTTCCTGCTGCTCGGCTGGGCGATGGCGCTGTACCCGCTCTACCAGTGGGTCTTCCCGGCCTTCACCCCGTGGCGCGGGTACCGGATCTTCGACTTCTACGACAGCGACAACGTCCAGCACGTCTACTACGTCGAGGGGGCCTGGCAGATCGCCGGCTTCTCGCTGGTCGGGGTGCTGCTCATCATCCTCACCGCGCAGCTGGTCCGCGGCCTGACCAACGTGAACCGGGCCGCTGCCCAGGGCCTGCTCGGCCGCTGAACCCCGCGGGCCTTCCCGGCCCCGCAGCCCTCCCCGGCCCCGCCCGCTTCCCGGCCCCGCCCGCGCCCCGGACGTGCTCCGGATGCGGGCGGGGCCAGCCCGTGTTCGGATGGCCGGGTGGCCGCCGCACACACCCCTGCCGACCCGGGCGCCCTGGGCCGGGACATCCTGGTCACCTCCCGCCCGCTGGACGAGTACTGCGACCTGTTCGACCTCACCCGGGCCCAACTCGCCGCGCTGCCGGGCCCGGTGCTGGACTGCCCGGGCGGCGCGGCCGGCCTGGCCGCCGAGGCGCGCCGGCTCGGCTGCCGGGTGATCGCCGCCGACCCGGCGTACGCGCTCCCCGCACCCGAGGTCGCGGCCCACGCGCTGACGGCCCGGGCGTCGATGGCCACCGCGATGGCCGCCCGCCCGCACCTGTACCCGTCGCCGCGCTCCTGCCGGCCGGACCGCTACCTGCGCAGCTGGGACCGCGCCCGCCGCCTGTTCGCCGCCGACTCGGCCGCGCACCCGCAGCAGTACGTGGCCGCCGCGCTGCCCCGACTGCCGTTCGCGGACGGCGCCTTCGCGCTCACCCTGAGCGGCTACCTGCTCTTCGCTTACCCCGAACTGTTCGGCCCCGAGCGACAGTTGGCCGCCCTGGTGGAACTCGTCCGGGTGACCTCCCCGGACGGCGAGGTCCGCGTCCAGCCGCTGCACGACGGCCACGGCCTCCGCTGTGCCCACCTCGACCCGCTGCGGTACGCGCTCGGCGAGCGCCGCGTCGCCAGCGAGATCCGCCGCTTCCCCCGCGCCGCGGACGGCCGCACCCGCCGCGTCCTGGTCCTGCGGGCCGCCGACCACCGCCGTCGGTCCGCCGCCGAAAGGTAATGGTCTCTCCTGGTTAGCACCCCTATACTCGCCCGCATGAGCGAGACGACCATCAGGCGCGCCGGGGCGGCCGACGCCGACCGGCTCACCGAGCTGATCCAGGCCTCCACCGCCTACCGCGGTGACTACGCGGCGATGATCGACGGCTACCGGGTCACCCCCGAGTACGTCGCCCGGCACGAGGTGTTCCTGGCCTCGGACCCGACCACCGACCGACTGCTCGGCTTCTACGGCCTGATCCGCGAACCGGCCGAACTGGACCTCATGTTCGTCGCCGACGAGGCCCAGGGGCTCGGCATCGGGCGGAAGCTGATCGCGGACATGCTGGAGCGCGCCCGGGCGGCCGGGATCGCCTCGGTCAAGGTGGTGTCCCACCCGCCCGCCGAGGGCTTCTACCTCCAGATGGGCGCCGAGCGCACGGGCACCCGCCCGCCGCAGGTCAAGACGCCCTGGGAGCAGCCCGAACTGCGCTTCACCGTCAAGGAGTTCAGCAGCTAGCTCTGGTCGCCCGCCGACGGAGCCGACTGGACGGGCTGAGCCGACTGGACGGGCTGAGCGGGCTGAGCGGGCTGAGCGGGCTGGACGGGCTGGACGGGCTGAGCGGGCTGAGCGGGTGGGGCCGACTGTCCCGGCTGTCCCCGATGGGCAGGCTCGGCGGGTGGGGTCGGCTGCGTCGGGACGAAGGCCGTCGCCTCCAGTCGGGACAGGATCTTCTCCGCCAGCCAGCTGCGGTCCGACCCGTACGGGATCCCCTCCGGCAGCACCAACTGCCCGGCCACCGCGTCCCGCAGCCGCTGCGCCTCGGCGCCGGGCAGCCGGGAGAGCAGCCCCCGGGCGGCCAGCAGCGCGTGGTACTGCTCGAAGCCGGAGCGCGGGCGCTCGATCGCGTCCAGCAGGCTCGGCAGGTCGGCCAGCGACGGGTCGCCCTGCATCAGCGCGAGTGCCTGGATCCGGCGGCCCTCGGAGCCGTCCGCGTACAGCGCCCGCACCTGGTCGGCGGTCAGCGCCGAGCGGCGCGCGGTCGAGCGGACCTCGGCCACCACGCCCTCCGGCCCGGACGAGGGTGAGGAGGCGGGCGGCAACTGCGCGGCCAGCGCGGCCGACTGCTCCGCGCTGCCCCCCAGCAGCCCGAGCTGCTGCATCGCCTGGACCCGCAGGTCGTCGGCGCCCACCTTGTCGCCCCGCCGGTCGCGGTCCTGCCCGGCGAGGAAGAGATCCAGGGCCTGGTCGGCGTCGGTCAGCACCTGCGGCAGCGCGAGCCTGGTCACCAGCCAGCCGGCCAGGAAGCCGAAGACCACGAAGTACAGCACCAGTGCCGCCGCGAACGGCACTGCGGCGTCCTCCCCGCCCAGCGCGGGGGCCAGTGCGGTGCCGAGTTGGTGCAGCCGCTCGCCGAGCGAGCCGAGCTGGGTCAGCCCGACGCCCAGCAGCACCTTGGTCAGCCAGTCGGACACCTGCTCCAGGTTGGTGTTCGGGGCGTACGAGCCCTGCGGTTCGCCGCTGCCGCTGCGCACCCGGGGCACTCCGAACAGGAAGCCCAGCGCGCCGCCGAGCACCGTCGAGGCCCCGGCCACCACCAGCCCGCCGCCGAACGCCTGCCAGGCCTGCTCCCGGCCGAGCGAGAAGAGCAGCAGCCCGAGCAGGCCCGTCCCGGCCAGCGCCCCGGGCGCGGCCCACCGTGCCGTCCGCAGGGCCGTCGTGCCGCTCCGCCGCCGCGCCTTCGCCATCGCCTACCCCCTGTGCCCGCGCCGCTCCGCTCCGGAACCCGCGCCGACTCTAGCGCCGCGGCCCCACCGCGGGAACGACCCGGGGGCGCCGCGGACAGGGCGCGGGTGACGACCAAGAGCGGCGGAGAGCGGCGGAGAACGCAGACAGCCCGCAGGCTGCTCCTCCGCGCCGGCCCGTGCACTGGCCTGGCGCCGAGGCACCGGGGATGTGCCGGTGAGCCTGCGGGCCGGGTGACTGCTATGGATTTCGCCTGCCGGAGGCCTCAGGCCTCACCCCGCGCAGGCAGGGGCGGCTCTAGCGAGCAGCCACCTCACGCATCCTGATGGAACTCAATTCAGGATCACCTCCCTTCAGTGTGCCGCCACGATAGGCAGCCCACCGGCCGGAGGGCAACGGATTTATCGGTGGCCCGCCCGGCGGCCGACGGCCGGGCCGCCGTCGTTCGGGAGGTCTCCGCTGACGGGGGCCCAGGTCCTGTTGCGGCTTCGCGGCAGAACGTTCCTTCGCCGTGCCGGGGAACGCGAAAGGCCCGGAGGACGAATCCTCCGGGCCTTTCGTTGCTACTGAGTAGCGGGGACAGGATTTGAACCTGCGACCTCTGGGTTATGAGCCCAGCGAGCTACCGAGCTGCTCCACCCCGCGTCGGTAAACACAACAATACGGGGAAGTCGCCGAGATGGGAAATCGGTTCTTCAGACCACCCCGGCGGAGCGCCTGTCGCGCCGGGCGGCGTGCCGGGCCGCCCGGGACCTGGCCCAGGCCGCGAAGCAGACCAGCGCGGCGAAGCAGGGCACCATCAGCGCCCCGTACACCACCAGGAAGCCGTCCGTGCCGAGGTCGGCGGCGGCGTTCCAGGTGCCGTGCAGCGCCATCGCCAGCAGCAGCCCCGTCGGCGCGGCCAGCCGGGCCAGCCAGCGCCGACCGGTGGTCAGGGCGACGGCCAGGCCGATCCCGGTGAGCGCGGTGAACAGTGGGTGCGCGAAGGGGGAGAGCAGGGCGCGCAGCACGAAGGTCTGCACGGTGCCGTCGAAGTCGCGCAGGCTGGGCGGATCGCCGAGGCCGATGCTGTCCAGCCGCTGCCGCTGGTCGGTGGTGAACGCCCGGCCCAGGTAGAGGGCGTTCTCGGTGAAGGCGAAGCCGCAGGCGGTCATGCCGCCGAGCACCACTCCGGCCGCCAGGGTGCGGGGCCGGGAGCGGCGGTGCGGGCCGCCGCCGGAGGGCGGGGCCGGGCGCAGGTACGGCAGCGGGCGCAGGTACGGGCGCAGCCGCAGCCGGCCCCGGGCGTGCGGACCGGCCGGGCGGCGGGCGTACGTCCGGGGGAGTCGGGAGGCCGGCAGCCGGTGCAGCAGCGGAGCGCAGGGGCGGCCGGTGCGGCGGCCGTGGCAGCGTAGCCGCTGGCCGAGCGGCAGCAGCAGCACCAGCAGGGCGGTGGCCTTGGCGGTCTCCTCGATCAGCGGGGTGGCGATGCCGGCGCCCAGCAGTTCGCCGAGCGGGCCCTGGTGCGAGGTCAGGTAGCTGGCGGTCCAGTTGTTGGCCACGATGGCGACGGTGGTGGCCGCGCAGGCGCCCCAGCCGAGGCAGAACACGGTGTGCCGCAGCGGCACCCGGGCGGTCAGGTTGAGCCAGGCCAGGGCGCCGAGCACGAACGGCAGCGGCACCATCGCCAGGCCGACGCCGACCAGCAGTCCGACGGTGCCGGTCTGGCGCTGGACCAGGTGCAGGATCAGCACCCCGCAGCCGGCCAGGGTCAGTACGGCGGTGGCGGTGACGGAGGAGACCGCCACCGAGCGGCCGCGCCGGGGCGGTGCGGCGGCTCCGGACGGCGGCGGTGGTGGTGGTGAAGCGGCGCCGGCCCAGGGCACGAGGCGGTGGGCCCGGCGCCTCCGGGGCCCCGGGATGGTCCGGGTGTCGCCGGTGCGCGGGACCGTCTCCGGTGCGTCAGCGGCGGCCTGGACGGTGGCCCGGGACCCGCCGCCGGCCGGGCTGCCCATGCGGCACAGGGTAGGCCACCGCACCCGCCCGTCGGGAGGACTCGGGACGAACCGTCCGTCCGGGGAACGGCCCCCCGGTCAGCGCGTGGTGGCCTGTTCGAACGGCCGACGGCGGCTCAGCGGCGGCGGAACAGCAGGTCGTGGACGACGTGCCCCTTGGCCAGCCCGGCCCGTTCGAACTTGGTGACCGGGCGCCAGTCCGGCCGCGGCGCGTAGCCGGGGGTGCTGCCGTCCGGGTGGTCCGCGGGCTCCAGCCAGCCGCTGCCGTCACCCTCGGGGTGCAGGTTCTCCAGCTCCGGCGAGGCGGACAGCACGGCCAGCATCTGCTCCGCGTACGGCTCCCAGTCGGTCGCGCAGTGCACCAGGGCGCCGGGGGCGAGCCGGGGCAGCACGAGCTCCAGGAAGGACGGCTGGACCAGCCGGCGCTTGTGGTGCTTGGGCTTGGGCCACGGGTCGGCGAAGTAGACCCGCAGGCCGGCCAGCGAGGCGTCCGGCAGCATGTCGCGCAGCAGGATCACGGCGTCGCCGGCGGCCGGCCGCACGTTCCGCGAGCCGTCGCGCTCCAGCAGGCCGAGCAGGTTGCCGTGGCCGGGGGTGTGGACGTCGGCGGCGAGGATGCCCATGGCCGGGTCGGCGGCGGCCATGGCGGCCGTGGTCTCGCCCATGCCGAAGCCGATCTCCAGGGTGACCGGCAGCTCGCCGAACAGCTCCCGCAGGTCGAGCGGGCTGCCGTCGATCGGTATGCCGTAGGCCTCCCAGCCCCGGTCCAGGGCGCCCGCCTGGGCGTTGGTCATCCGGCCCCGGCGCGGCTGGAAGCTGCGGATGCGCCGCTCGCGGTGCTGGGCCTCGGTGGCCTTGTGCGGGTACATCGGCGCGGGGTAGCCAGCCGGCGCGGCGGACAGCCGGGCGGACGGCGAGGGCTGGGGGATCGGGGCGGTGGCAGTCACAATTCCCCGAGTCTACGGGGACCCCGGGCCCCTCCCGAAGGTGCTGTGACCGGGCTCATCCGCCGGCCTCCAGCGCCGCCAGCGCCCGGCGGGCCACCTCGCGGCCGATCGGCAGCGAGGCCGTGGCGGCGGGGGAGGGGGCGTTCAGGACATGCACCGCGCGGCGCGGGGAGCGCGGGTCGGCCGGGTCGAAACCGGCGAAGGCGAAGTCGTCCAGCAGTGAGCCGTCCCGGGCCACGGCCTGGGCCCGGACCCCGGCGCCGGCCGGCACCAGGTCCTCGGCGGCGACGGCGGGCAGCAGCCGCCGCACGGCGGCGGTGAACGCCCGCTTCGACAGCGAGCGGTGCAACTCGCCCACCTCGTACCGCCAGTGCCGCCGGGCGATCCGCCAGGCGCCGGGGAAGGCCAGCGTCCCGGCCAGGTCGCGCGGGCGCACGGTGCGCCAGTCGTAGCCCTCGCGGGCCAACGCGGGCACCGCGTTCGGACCGACGTGCACGTCCCCGTGGACGCCCCGGGTGAGGTGCACGCCGAGGAACGGGAAGGCCGGGTCGGGCACCGGGTAGACCAGGCCGCGCACCAAGTCCCGTCGCCCCTCGGCCAGTTCGTAGTACTCGCCGCGGAACGGCACGATCCGCACCCCGGGCTCGTCCCCGGCCAGCCGGGCGATCCGGTCGCTGTGCAGCCCGGCGCAGTTCACCAGCACCTGGCAGCGCAGTTCCCCGGTGGAGGTCTGCACCGTCACGCCGTCCGCCCGCCGGGCCACCGCCCGCAGCTCGCAGCCGAGCCGGAGCTCCGCACCCGCCTCCCGGGCCAGCCGGGCGTAGGCGGTGGCGACGGCCGGGAAGTCGCAGACGCCGGTCGTGCCGACGTGCAGCCCCGCCACCCCGGTGACCTGCGGCTCGTACCGGGCGATCCCGGCCCGGTCCACCTCGGTGACCGGGATGCCGTTCGCCCGCCCGCGCTCGGCCAGCGCCGCCAGCCGGGGCAGCTCCTCCGGGCCGGTGGCCACGATCAGCTTGCCGGTGACCTCGTACGGGACGCCCTGCTCGCGGCAGAACGCCACCAGCTCGGCGGCGCCCGCCACCGCGTAGCGGGCCTTGTACGAGCCCGGCCGGTAGTAGACGCCGCTGTGGATCACCCCGCTGTTGCGGCCGGTCTGGTGGGCGGCGAAGCCGGGCTCCTTCTCCAGCACCGCGAGCCGCAGCCCCGGCCGGGCCCGGGTCAGCGCGTACGCGGTGGCGAGGCCGACGATCCCGCCGCCCACCACCAGCACGTCGAAGTC
This sequence comes from Kitasatospora sp. NPDC056731, assembly GCF_040687675.1. Taxonomy (NCBI): domain Bacteria; kingdom Bacillati; phylum Actinomycetota; class Actinomycetes; order Kitasatosporales; family Streptomycetaceae; genus Kitasatospora; species Kitasatospora sp. NPDC056731. The sequence continues at coordinate 13,180 of NZ_JBFBNR010000040.1, read as the reverse complement.
GTACGCCACCGCCCGCTCCTCGCAGTCCGCCCGGCTCCCCCCGCCGCCGATGCTGCCACGCCGGGCGGGGCCGGTCGAGGGCGCCGAGGGGCGGGTGACGGCGTCGGCCGGGCGGTGTCGTGCCTGGGTGCCCGGGGCCCCTCTCACCGGTGCACCTCAACGACCGCCGGGCCCGCCCCCGGTCACGCCGGGGCGACCAGGACCGCGCGGGCCCGTTCGGTCAGCTCCCGGACGCGGCGCTCGCCCTGGAAGGGCTCCAGGCGGCGCAGCATCTCCACCACGTACTCCCGGCTGCGCTGGGAGGAGATCCGGCCGGCCACCTCGACGGCGCGCTCGCCGGCGGCGACCGCGGCGTCCAGGTTGCCGGCCTCGGCCTCGGCCATCGCCGAGACCACCAGTCGCAGGCCGTGCGAGCGGACGAAGCCCTCGGTGGGCTTGGCCAGTGCCTCGCGGGTGAACTGGCGGACCTTGGAGGGCACTCCGAGGTCGCGGAAGCACTCGGCGGCGTCGGCGGCGAGCCGGTCGTAGGCGTAGAAGTCGATCCACGCCGGATCGGGATCCCCGGCGCGGGCCCGTTCGAGTGCGCTCTCCGCCGCGCCGAGCGCCGTCGCGCACGCTGCCGCGTTGCGGGCCTTGGCCTGGGCCCGGGCCTCCACCAGGTGGAAGAAGCTCATCGTCCGGGCGGTGGCCAGGCCCCGGTTGCGCTCCAGGGCGGCCTGGGCGAGGTCCACCGCCTCCTCGGCGAAGCCCCGGTAGCCGGCCTGGAGGCTCATCGAGGCGAGCACGTAGCCGCCGAGCGGCACGTCGGCGGCGGCCCGGGCGAGCCGCAGGGCCTGGATGTAGTAGCGCTGGGCGGCCTCGTGCTGCCCGGTGTCGAAGGCCATCCACCCGGCCAGCCTGGTCAGTTCGGCGGTCGCGCCGAACAGCGCCCGGCCGACGGTGTCGCTGTACGAGGCCAGCAGCAGCGGGGCCGCCTCCACCCGCAGGCACTCCGGCACCATCGACGAACGCCAGTCCCCGCCGCCGTACTTGGAGTCCCAGCGGCGGGCCTCCTGGGCGGCCTCGCGGAGCTTGGCGGCGTCCGAGTGGCCGACCCGGTAGGAGGACGCCTCGCTGGGCGCGCGCGGCGCCTCCCGGGCGACCGAACCGTCCGCCGGGGTGATCAGCCAGCGGGACACCGGCGTCGCGTAGGCGGCGACCGAGAAGGTGCCGGCCAGGCTGTCGCTCCAGCGGCCGCCGCCGGGGCCGCGGCGCAGGTCGAGGTCGACCCGCCACAGGTCGGTGGCGGAGCGGACCGCCTCGGCGACGTCGCGCGGGAAGGCCAGGCCGAGTTCGGGGGCCGGGTCGGTGTCGCCGAGGCCGATCTCCTCCAGCGGTACCGGGCGGCCGAGCTTGCCGCCGATCGCGGTGGCGATCAGGTGCGGGACGGGCCCCTGCGGGACCATGCCCTTGCTGACCCAGCGGGCCACCGAGGTCTTGTCGTACCGCAGGGTCAGCCCGCGCTGGGCGCCCAGGTCGTTGACCCGGCGGGCCAGTCCGGCGTTGCTGATCTGGGCGAGGGTCAGGAGCGTGCCGAGCCGTTCGTTCGGTCCTCGTGGGCTGACGGTCATGGTGGCGGCGGCACCTCCTGCGGCCTTGTGCGCGGGGCCCGGGCGGCACCGGGCCGTAGCTGCTGTACCTAGAGTAGTCGGACGCGTTCCGACGGTTAAGAGGCCGCATTCCGGATGGCGGGATCGTGCACCCGGCGGTGCGGCGCCGGCTCCTCGCCGGGGTTGGTCCGGACCACTCGGATCGGGCCGGGGGTGCCGCGCGCCGGAGCGTCATGCTCCGGTCCTGTGTTCACGTGCGCCCGGCCGTGCCCCCTGGCTCGACCGGCTGGTCGGCGATTCGCTGGTGGTCGTGGGTCGGCCCGCCGTCGAGGACCCGGCGGGCCGGGGGACGCCGCCGCCTCAATCCCCGCGGGTGGTGGCTGAGTCCGGGAGGGCATGCGGATGCCCTCCCGGGCCGGGCGACGCCTTTCGGCCATCTCGCGATGCCCATGTCAAAGGCGGCGCGGCGGGCGGTCCGGGCCGGGGAGGGGAAGGCCCGGCCCGCCCTGCGGACCACGCGAACACGTCAACACCCGCTGCCCGCACCGGGATCGCCGCCGGGGCCGGAACCACCCCGCACCGGGGTCACCGGCGGAACCGGAACCGGCAACACGGGCCACGGGAGCGCCAACCGGTGGCACGATGTCTCCTGACGGCGCGCCGGTACCCGGGGCCGCCGCCACGGCACACCGCGGACCGGCGAGGAGCCGCCCGGCGGCGGACGCGCCGTACGGGTGCAGGTCCTCGTCCGGTGGAGGCGCGATGCGGTGGCTGACGGGCTGGAGCACGGGCGCGCCCCGGGCGGGCGCACCGGCGCACGAGGCACTCGGTACGGTCGCACCGATCGCCGCGCGCCCCCTGTGGACCGGACCCAACCCGCTCTGGGCCGTCGGGGACTGGCGTCCCGAGGAGATCCGCCTCGCCACCCTCCGCCCCGGCGCCCCCGCCACGGTCACCACCGGCCCCGCCGCCCCCGACCCCGTCGAGGACACCCCCGCCACCCTGCGTCTCGCCGTCCTCGGCCACTGCGGCGCCACCGACGCGGAACTCGCCGCCGGCCTCGCCGCCGCCCGCGGCGGCGCCGTCCGCCACCTCACCGCCTGGCCCGGCAGCTACACCGCCGTCCTGCGCACCGGCACCCGCTCCACCCTGCTGCTCACCGACCTGGCCGGCGCCCAGCCGGTCTTCCACACCCCCTGGGCCGGCGGCACCGCGTACGCCACCGCCGCCCTCCCGCTCGCCGACCTGGTCGGCGCCCCACTGGACACCGGCCACCTCGCCGCCCGGCTCGCCTGCCCCGAATCGCCCGAGGCGCTCGGCACCGGCACCCCGTACCTGGGCGTCCAGCGGGTGCCGCCCGGCCACGTGCTCGCCATCCGCGGCGGCCACCCCTACCTCTCCGCCTACGACGACCCCGCCGTCCGGGAGCAGCCGCGCGACGAGGCGCCCGCCGTCCGCGAACTCACCCGCGCGCTGCTGGAGTCCGTCCGCTCCCGGGTCCGCACCACCGCGCCCGCCACCGTGCCGGGTTCGGCCGGCCGCGCCCGGCTCGGCGTCGACCTCTCCTACGGCACCGCCTCCGCCACCGTCGCCCTGCTCGCCGCCGCCGTACCGCTGCCGCCGGTGCCCGCGAGCACGGGCCCGGAGCGCCTGCCGGCCGTCCGCGCCGGGGCCCGGAACGGCGCGGTCAAGGGCTCCTGGACCCGCGTCGCCGCCCAAGAACCCTCCGCCCCGGAACAGTTGGCCGCCGTCACGCTCGGCGAGACCGAACCCCCGACCACCCTCGCGCTCGCCCCCGACACCCCCCGGCTGCGGCACACCGTGCTCCACCCCGGCCCCGACACCCTCCCGTACGCCGGACTGCACGCCGACGCACCGCCCGGCCGGCTCACCGACGAGCCCGGGCCCGAACTCGTCGCCGCCGCCCGCGCCGAGGCCCGCTTCGACGTCGGCGGCACCGACCACCTCACCGGCTACGGCGCCCGCCAGGTCCTCGACGGCCACCCGGCCCGGCTCGCCGACCTCATTCGGGCCGGCCGCCCGCGCGAACTGCTGCCCCCGGTCGCCGCGCTGGCCGGTGCCGACCGGGCCGTCGTCGGCGTCCTGGCCGGCGCGCTGCGCACCCCGCTCACCGTGGTCCGGGCCGCCCACCGGCTCTCCCGGGTCCGGTACGCCGAGGCGCTGGACGACGCCGCCGTCAAGCTGACGGCCCGCCATCTTCCGGGCAACGGCCTTACGGCGGGCGACCGTTCGGCCGGCGACCTCGCCTGGTGCGTCCCCGGCCCGGCCGCCCGCTGGCTCTCCGACGAGGCGCTCTCCTCCGTCGCCCTCCGGCTGCGACTGGCGGCGCGCAGACCAGCGCCCGACGAACGCCCGGGCGCACACCGCGCCCGGCACGCCCTCTACCGGCACGCGCGCTCCTACCGCACCCTCGTCCACGCCGCCGAACAGCCCGGCCAGCGGCTGCACGCGCCGTTCCTCGACAACCAGGTGGTCCGCGCCGCCCGCCTGCTCCCCGACGACGTCCGCCTCCAACCCGGCGCCCGGCACGCCCTCCTGCACGCCGTCCTCACCGGCGCCGGCCGCACCGACCTGCCCCCCGACTGGGGCCGCGGCCCCCGCCCCGACCGCACCGCCCCCGCCCGGGCCGGCCTGCGCCTCGCCGCCGACGGCCTCGCCGAACTCTTCGACGCACCCCTCCTCGCCGAAGCCGGCCTGATCGACCTCCCCGCCGTCCGCGCCGGCCTCGCCGACCCCGCCACCCCCCTCTCCCCGGCCGCCCTGGCGGGCCTCGCCGACCTGGTCTCCACCGAACTCTGGCTCCGCCGCATCCGCGCCCGCCGCCACGGCGCCTGCTGGACCGGCCTTCCCCTGGCCCAACCCCCGGCCCTCAGCCCCGTCCGTCCCTCCTGACCCCGCCGGGCGCCGCGCGCCCCACGCCCCCGCGCCGCGCCCGGCCGGGCGGCGGGGTCCGGGAGCTGGGGCAGGTGATGATGGCGGGCAACGAGTCCGTCGGTGAGGAGAGCCGTGGTGGCCAGCGTGAGCCCGGAGCAGTCCGTTCCCGTCGTGCTGTCGGTGTTGGGACGGCCGCCGACGGGGCGCCCGCCGGGGGTGCTGGCCGCGTGCGACGGGTCGGACGGGTCGCTGTGGGCGTTGGACCGGGCGATGACCGAGGCGGAGCTGTTCGGGCTGCCGCTGTACGTGCTGGCCGTGGTGAACCCGGCGCCGGCCGGCTATCCGCCGGGGATGGCGGAGCTGGTGCAGGAGAGCGTCGAGACGCTGGTGGAGAGCATGGCGGACGGGCTGCGCCGGGCGGTGGTGGCCGTGCAGGGGCAGCGTTCCCGGCCGTACGCGGGGGAGATGTCGCTGCACGTGGTGCTGGGGAACGTGATCGAGGTGCTGCTGGAGGCCTCGACCCGGCAGCACACGCTGGTGCTCGGCACGCGGGGGAACGGGGGGTTCGCGCGGCTGCTGCTGGGGTCGGTGAGTTCGGCGGCGGTGCACCACGCGGCCTGCCCGGTGCTGGTGGTCCCGGCGCCCGCGGAGGGCTGACCAGGGGCGGGGCCGGTGCGCTGACCAGCCCGGTCGGGGCGCTGACCAGGGAAGCTGACCGGGGTGCCGGGAATGTACCGAGATGGTTCATCGTTCACCTATCCCGACACCCGTCCCCGCCCCACCCCTGGAGTCCCCTCATGAAGGTCGAGATCTGGTCCGACATCGCCTGCCCGTGGTGCTACATCGGTAAGCGCCGCTTCGAGCAGGCCCTGGAGGGCTTCGCCGGCAAGGAGGGCGTCGAGGTGGTCTACCGGCCGTACCAGCTGGTCCCGGACGCGCCGGCGACGGCGAGCCCGCACCGCGCGTGGCTGGCCGAGCGCTACGGCCCGCAGTCGGTGGCGATGGACGCGCGGGTGGCCGAGCTGGGCCGCGCCGAGGGCATCACGTACGACTTCGACGCCGCGCTGCACGCCAACACCTTCCTGGGCCACCGCCTCCTGCACCTCGCCGAGACCGAGTACGGCGCGGTCGTCCAGGGGCGGCTGAAGGAGGAGCTGCTGAAGGCGCACTTCACCGACGGCGTCGACGTCGGCGACCGCGCCGCGCTGACCGACGTCGCGGTGGCGGCCGGCCTGGACCGGGCGCGGGTCACCGCCTACCTGGCGGGCGACGAGGGCGCCACCGAGGTGAGCGCGCAGCTGGCCGAGGCCCGGGAGCTGGGCATCACCGCCGTGCCGACCTTCGTGTTCGAGGGCAAGTGGGCGGTGCAGGGCGGCCAGGACGAAGAGACCTTCCGCAAGGTGCTGGAGCAGGTCGCCGCCGAGATCGGCGAGACCCGCCCGGCGCCGGTGCAGGTCGCCCCGGCGGGGGAGGCCTGTGCGGACGGCTCCTGCGCGATCTGACCCCGCACAGGACCACTGCGCACAGCCCCACCCCGCACAGCTTTACCCCGGGTGGGCCCCACCCCGCACAGCCCCCGCCGAGGCCCGTTTCAGGAACACCTGAAGCGGGCCTCGGCCCAGTCCGCCACGTTGAGCGCCGACCAGATCCCGTGCACCGGGGTGACCACCAGCCGGATCGACTTCTGCCCGGCCAGCGACACGTGCACCGGTGCCGCGTCGTCCCCCGCGGCGAGCGGGGAGGAGCGCCACAGGGTGCTGCCGTCGCCGCCCTGGACGGAGAAGACCACGCCGCCCGGCGAGAGCGTGGCGTCGTCGACCCCGGCGACCGCGTCGAAGGACGTGCAGCTGCGGTTGAGGTCGATCAGGGTGGTCGCCGGGGCGTGCACGGTGATGGCGTGCCCGTGGCGTTCGCCGCCGATCCAGGCGCTGTCGTGCTGCCAGAACCAGTCGCTGCCCTTCTGCCGGATGCTGGGGCCGGGCGGCGGCACCCGGTTGTTGCCGGGCTTGACCACGGGCAGTGAGTCGGCCCAGAAGTCGGCGGGCGCGGGCGGCGAGGGCGGGGTGACCGTCGGGGTGGGCAGCGGCGGCACGGTGGGCGTGGGGACGACGGGGACGACCGGCGGCTCGGGTGTGGGCAGCGGCGGCACGCTGGGTGTCGGCAGGGCGGGGACGGCCGGGGCCGGCGGCGTGGGGGTCCGCTTGGGCGTCGTCGAGCTCGGCGTGACCGGCGACGCGGCCTTCGTCGTGGTCTGGGCGGTTGCCGGGGCAGGCGTCGACCGGGTGACCGGCGTCGCGCTCGGGCTCGGGCTCGGCTCGGACGGTGCTGGGGCGGCCGCGGCGCTGCTTGGCGCCGGGTCGGCGGGCGCGGGTGGTGCGGGTGCGGGGGCCTGCGGCCGGGGGGTGGCGGGGGCGCCGGCGGCGGGGGGCGCGGCCGTGGGGGGCTTGGGCTCGGGTGAGCCGGTGAGCGCGTACGCGGCGACGGCGGCCGCGGCCACCGCGACGGCGGCGGCGATCCCGGCCTTGGCGGCGGTGCCCAGGCCCTCGCCGGCCGCGGCGCCGGCGCCGGCCCCGCTTCCGCCGGAGGCCGCACCCGCACCCGCGGTTCCGGAGGTGGCCGCCGCGGTGCCCGCAGCCGCGCCGCCGACCGCGGCGACCCCGCCGACGGCCGCCGCGGCGGCGCTGAACCCGCCGACCCCGATCCAGACGAGCACGCCGCCGGGCAGCAGCGCGCGCAGGCCGGTGTTGATCTCGGTGAGTTCGAGGCAGGCGGCCGTGCAGCGGTCGCACTCCTGGAGGTGCCGTCCGACCTCCGCCGAGGCGCGCTTGCGCAGCGATCCGCGCGCGTACGCGCCGAGCCGGTTGGCGTACGCCTCGCAGGTGCGGTCCTGGCTGCCGGAGACGTGCGCCTGGAGGAAGGCGGCGGCGAGCCGGTCGCGGGCCCGGTGGGCCTGGACGGCGGTGGCGTTGGCGGTCTTGCCGAGCATCACGGCGACGGTCTTCGGGGACTCCCGTTCGACCTCGGTGTGCCAGAGCACCATCCGGTCGTCCTCGGGCAGTTCGGCGTAGGCCTGCATGACCATGCGCTGGTCGGCCATGGCCATCGCCCAGGCATCGGCGCCGGGGTCGGCCAGGTCGAGGTCGACGACGGCGGCCGAGGTCTGGGCGAACACGCTGAAGTCGTCGACGAGTTGCTCGCGCCGCTCGCTGCGGGTCCAGGCGGCGGCGACGTTGCGGACGGCGGTCAGCAGGTAGGCGCGGACGGCGAACTCCGGGCCCTTGCCCGCCCTCAGGGCTTGCAGGGTGCGGGCGAAGACCTCGCCGGCGAGGTCCTCGGCGGTGAAGCTGTCCCGGCAGCAGGTGCGGGCGTAGCGGCGCACCGAGTCGGCGTGCCGGCGGTAGATCTCCTCGTACGCGGTGTCGTCGCCGGCCCGGACCCGGGCGGTCAACTCGGCGTCGGAGGCCGGGCGCTCGCCGTCGACCGGGTCGGCGGGTGCGGGCACGGTGGGGCGGGCAGGGCGGCCGGCGCCGACGAACGCCTCGGGGGCGACGCCGCCGCGGCCGGCCGGGGCCTGGCCGGGCACCCGCCCGGGGGGCAGCGCGGCGGCGGAGGCGGAGAGGGACTCGCGGCTGGGCATGCCCGCCTGGTCGGGCACGTGTCCGGCGGTCGGGCCGGTGGCCGAACCCGGCGCGGCGCCGGGTACTTGGGCCGGGCCGCCGGAGGCCGTGGCGGGGCCTTCGGACGTGCTGGACGTACTGGACGTATTGCCGGACGAGCCGTCGGCCAGTCCCCCGGTCAAGCCTCCGGACGGGCCGAAGTCGAGGCCGTACCCGTAGTCGTTCTGTTCCTCGGCGCTCACAACGGACCCCAGATTCCACGACAGCCCCCGCAGTGTGGCAGGGCGCGCGGGAGCGCGTGGGCGCACGGTTCCGCGCTGTACGGCGCCGAGGGCGCGCGAAGGGCGCGCATCGGGACATTGGCTCCAACCACGGGCAAAGGATGGCATAGCGCAGAGATGGGCGGTAGCCGGACCGGCCGGGACCCACTCTTCCGAGGAGCCGTCGCGGATGTGTTCGGCCAGCACAGGGCGGGTGGTTGTGCACCGCCCGCACCCGGCGCGCGTGACTGGTCCGCGCGCCGGTCTCCCGTCCAACTCCCGTCCCCGCCAGCTGCGGCGGCCGCGCCCGCGGTGGCGCGTCAGCGTGCCCGCAGGCCGTCCAGCAGGATCTCCAGCAGCCGCTCCGAGGGGCCGGCCGTCGGCTGCCCCTCCGCCTGCTGGACCCCGGCCGAGAAACCGGCCGTGGTCGGCGCGGTGCGGGCCGCGTGCACCGGCACCGAGGCGGTCAGCACCAGCACGACGTCCGACACCGTGACGCCCGGCCGCAGTTCGCCGGCCGCGCCGGCCCGGGCGACCAGGGCGGCCAGCAGTTGCAGCAGCAGCCGGGGATCGGCGTCGGCCGCCGACGGCTCGACGGCCGCACCGTTCTGCGCGTCCTCGCCGCGCAGGTCGAACCGGACGGCGGCCGGCTCGGGCACCCGCTGCTCCGGCACCCGGCCCAGTTCCTCCGCGTACCGGAACGCCTCCGGCGGCAGCAGCCGCCCGGCGCCGGTGCCGACCGCCCGCGCCAGGTAGCCGGCCAGCGACTCCCAGGCTCCGCCGCCGCCGTACAGCGACTCCCGCGCCTGCGCGGTCAGCCAGGCCACCTCCTCGGCGGCGATCCGCTGGACCAGCACCTCCTTGCTCGGGAAGCGCCGGTAGACCGTCCCGACGCCGACCCCGGCCCGGCGCGCGACCTCCTCCATCGGCGCGCCGTAGCCGAACTCGCCGAACACCTCGCGGGCGGCCCGCAGCACGCTCTCCAGATTCCGCCGGGCGTCCACCCGTAGTCGGGTCCCGGGGACGTGCACGACGACCGGTGGCGGCTCCACCCGGTAGGGGACGCCCGGATAGGCGGCCCCGACCTCCGGCGGCAGGTCCACCGGGCCGCGCTGTTCCGGCACCATGCCCTGGCCGGCGTGCGGTGCTCCCGTTCGCCCCAACACCTGCTCCTGCTCCATCATCCCAACTCTCCCCCGCAGGCGCCCGAACCCGGACCCTGTCGTCGCCCGCCCCTGCACCCCCCGGTGCAGCTCAGCCCGTCAGAAATGACCTGATGACCCATCGCTCGTTGCCGCCCGTCCCGTTTCGTGACCACGGTTCGTGCCTCCGGGCCGGCTCGCGTCCGGCTCGGCGCGTCGGCACCGTCCGGGGCCTTGTCCGGGAACTACCCTTCCCCGGATGACTGTCCCGCAGTCGGGTTCTCGAGCCAACGCTGGAACTGGCCGTAGTGGCCGCTCCACGGTGCGTCGCCGCCGATTGTCATGGCGGTAACCGCTCCGGCACACAATCCGACCATAGTTCACGCCTGTTCGCGGCCGAAAGTCCGTCAGAAAGTCGCCCGGACAGCACAACTGGCCCCACCCGTCGACTCCCGTCACATCCGGCGCGGTACGGACTGTGGACAAGACCGCCCCTGCCGGTCCTTCATAGGGGGGCGCGAGGGGGGACACCCCCGGCCGCGGGGCCGGGAGGAAGCGCCAATCGGCAGGAGGTGCACCATCAGAATCCTGATCGCCGGCGGAGGCTGTGCCGGGATGGCCACCGCGCTGCACCTCCAGCGCGGCCTGCGGGAACGCCTGCGACGCGGCGAGGTCGAGATCACCGTCGTCGAGCCCCAGGCCTACTTCACCTACCACCCGCTGCTGGCCGAGGTCGCGGCTGGCTCGATCGACCCCCGGCACGTGGTCGTCCCGCTCCGCCGGGCCCTGCCGGACTGCCGGGTGCTGACCGCCCGGATCACCCGGATCGAACACGCCGCCCGCCGCGCCTTCGCCGACGCCGCGGGCCCCGGAGAGGCCGCCGCACCGATCGAACTCCCCTACGACGTCCTGGTGGTGGCGCCCGGCTCGGTCTCCCGGACGGCGCCGGTGCCCGGCCTGGCCGAACACGGCCGCGGCTTCTCCACCGTCGGCGAGGCCGTGGGCCTGCGCAACCACGTCCTGGAGCAGCTCGACCTCGCCTCCGCCACCCGCGACCCGGCCCTGCGCCAGGCCGCGCTCACCTTCGTCTTCGTCGGCGCCGGGTACGCGGGCGTCGGCGCGCTCGCCGAACTGGAGGACATGGCCCGGACCGCGGTGCGCGGCTACCACAACGTCCGCCCCGAGGACCTGCGCTGGGTCCTGGTCGAGGCCACCGACCGGATCCTCGCCGAGGAGTCGCCGGAGCTGGCCGAGCACACCCTCGGCCAGCTCCGCGAACGCGGCGTCGACATCCGGTTGCGCACCACCCTGGCGTCTGCCGCGGACCGGGTCGTCGCCCTGTCCGACGGCACCCGCTTCGGTGCCCGCACCCTGGTCTGGACGGCCGGGGTGCGGCCGGCCCCGCTGCTGCGCGACACCGACCTGCCGCTGGACACCCTCGGCCGGGTCCGCTGCCTCGCCACCCTGCAAGCCGTCGGCCCGGACGGGCGCGCGCTGCCCGGCGTCTGGGCGGCCGGGGACTGCGCCGCCGTCCCGGACCCCGACGCGGACGGGGCGCCCTGCGCGCCCAACGCCCAGCACGCCTTCGCCCAGGCCGAGCTGCTCGCCCGGAACATCGCGGTCGCCCTGGACGCCGGACCGCACGCCCCCGGCCTCGCCGAGTACCGGCCGGGCCACGCCGCCTGCTCGACCTCGCTGGGCCTGCGCCGGGCCGTCGCCCACACTCGGCGCGGCCGCCGGATCACCGGGCGGCGGGCCTGGTGGCTGCACCGGGCCCGGCACCTGCGGCGCCTGCCGAGCGCGGAGCGCCGGGTGCGGGTGCTGATGGACTGGGTGCTGGGCGGGCTGTTCTCCCGCGAGGTGGTCTCGCTGGGGGCGGCGGAGCATCCGCATCCGGAGTTCGAGGCCGGGTCCGGGCCGCGGCCCGACGGCGGTCCGGACGCCCCGCGGTGAGCGCCCCGGCGCCCCGTGCCGGGGCGGAACGGGCGGCCACGCCGGGCGGGCGACTTCCGGAATCGGGCCCTTGCCTGACAGGATCAGCCCAACCTAGTCATTACCCCGTGTGCTGATGTGCACACAAAAAGTGATGATATGCCTGGAAATCGAGGAAGCGGCCGTCGTTTGAACCTCATGCGCTGGAGCGCCCGGCTCACCGGAGTCCCTTGGCGTGCCGCCCCGCCAACCGGGGCCGGCACCGACGAGGGCGCGCCTTCCGCCGACGGCGTCGTCGTCCCCGGCCCCCGCGACCCCACCAACCTGGCCACCGCCGCCGAACTCCTCGACCTGCACAAACCCCAGAACCTGCGCGAGGTCCTCAACCGGATCCCCGCCCCGGTGGCCGTCACCTACGGCCCGCTCCACCAGCTCGGCTACGCCAACCGCGCCTACCGCGAACTCTTCGGCGACCGCACCACCGGCCTGCCCGCCGGAGAAGCCCTCCCTGAACTCGGCACCATGGGCGTCCTGGCCCTGATGGACCAGGTCATCCGCGGCGGCCGCCCGCGCAGCGTCAAGGCCCGCTGCATCCTCGGCCTCACCGGCAACCGCTACTACAACGTCTCCTGCGTCCCGCTCGGCCCCGGCGGCCCCGGCGGCCCCGGCGACACGGGGGACACCCCCGCCGAGGGACCGCCCGCCGGTGTCCTGATCTTCGCCGCCGAGGTCACCGACCAGGTCCTCGCCGCCGCCCGGCTCCGCGAAGCCGAACGCCGCCAGCGCGAGGCCGCCGTCACCCTCCAGCGCAGCCTCCTCCCGCAGAAGCTCGACCAGCCGGCCGACCTGAGGGTCGCCGCCACCTACCAGCCCGGCGGCGCCGAGGCCGCCGTCGGCGGCGACTGGTACGACGTCATCGCCATCGACGGCGGCCGGACCGCCCTGGTCATCGGCGACGTGATGGGGCGCGGCCTGCGCGCCGCCGCCGTCATGGGCCAGCTGCGCACCGCCGTCCGCGCCTACGCCCGGCTCGACCTGCCCCCGCACGAGGTGATGCGCCTACTCGACGGCCTCGCCATGGAGATCGACGCCAACCAGATCGCCACCTGCACGTACGCCGTCTGGGACCCGCAGCGCCGCACCCTCTCCTACGCCTCCGCCGGACACCTCCCCATGCTGCTGCGCTGCCCCGACGGGACGGTTCTGCGCAGTGAGGAGCAGAACGGCCCGCCGCTCGGCACCGGCGACGGCCTCCACGTCTCGCACACCCTGCGCCTGCTGCCCGGGACCACCGGCGTCCTCTATACGGACGGCCTGGTCGAACGCCGCGACGAGGACATCGACCAGGGCCTCGACCTCCTCGCCCGCACCCTCACCGGCGCGGTCGGGGCCCCCGAGGTGATCTGCGCCCGCCTCCTGCGGGCGATGGGCGTGACCTCCGAGCACGACGACGACGTCGCCGTCCTGGCCTTCCACCTGCCGGCGGAGGAGGCAGAGGAGAAGGCGGCGGAAGAGAGCGTCGCCGGGGCGGAACCGGCGCTTGACTCGGCCTTCCCCGAGGTCTAGTGTTCTTCGAGCTGCCTGGCAGGGAGCACCGGACACGCATCAGCGCGGACGGTCCCGCGGTAGCCAATCCTTTCGAAACACCACTTCCCGGTTCGGGCTGGGTCGCGTCTTGTCGCGGCTTGGTTCTTATTCGGCGTGTTCGTTTTATTGGATTGCGGCCGATTCGCTTTTCGGAGCAG
>NZ_JBFBNR010000039.1:0-70968 GCF_040687675.1 Kitasatospora sp. NPDC056731 | reverse complement strand
AGGGGGGACCCTGTGGGAGAGTAGGACGCCGCCGAACAATCATTCACAGAGAACCCCCATCCGGGAAACCGGATGGGGGTTCTTTGCATTTCCGGTGACGTATCGTCGGGGCATGGACGATCAGACAGCGGTCATTGCGAACAGTGTGCTCCGCCCCGAGCAGCGCGACGGCGCCCTGCGCGTTCTGGCGGACGCCCAAGCGGTGGACGGCCGGGCTGCCGTGTCCGAGCAGGGCCGGCTTCGGCTGCGTTCCTCGGATACGCCGCGCCCCGGCGTGAGCCACTTCATCGAGAGTGAGGACGCCACCGCCGTCGGTTACGGACAGCTCGAAGTCCAGGAGGGCTCCGCCGCCAATCCCGCCGCGAACCCCGCCGCCGAGCTGGTGGTCGACCCGGCCGCCCGCGGCCGCGGTCTGGCCCGGCCGCTGGTGGACGCGGTGCTGGCACAGGCCCACCGGGCCGGCCGCGACGCGGTGGACTTCTGGGTGCACGGCGGTCACCCGGCGGCCCGGCACCTGGCCGGCCGGTACGGGGCCGAGCTGGTCCGCGAGCTGCGGCAGATGCGCCGCACCGGGCCGCAGACCGAGGCCGTCGCCGTCCCCGAGGGCGTCGAGCTCCGGACCTTCCGCCCCGGCAAGGACGACGCCGAGTGGCTGCGGTTGAACGCGCTGGCCTTCGCCCACCACCCGGAGCAGGGCTCCTGGACGGAGCGGGACCTGGCCGAGCGGCTGGCCGAGCCCTGGTTCGATCCGGCCGGTTTCTTCCTCGCGACCCGGGGCGGCAAGGTGGTCGGCTTCCACTGGACCAAGGTGCACCCGGCCACCGCCACCGAGCCGGCGCTCGGCGAGGTCTACGTGGTCGGGGTGGACCCGGCGGAGCAGGGCAGCGGTCTCGGCCGTGCCCTGACCGCTGCCGGTCTGCGTCACCTGACCGGTTCGGACGCCGGCGAGCACGGACTGGAGACGGTCCTGCTCTACGTCGACGCCGACAATCCGGCCGCGGTGCGGGTATATGAACGACTGGGGTTCACCATCCACGAGGTGGACCTCATGTACCGCGTCCAGTACCGCGCGGACCAGGCGGCCTAGGACCGGACAGGACCTACAGGACCGGGCAGGGCCTAGCGGCTCCGGGCGGTCCGGGGCAAGGGGTCGGACGTCACCGGCCCTTGCCCCGACCGACTCAGCTTTCCTCCTGGCCATGCGGTGTTTACCGTGGATTCAATTGCTGCCGCGAAGATCACAGGATGAAGTCCGTAGTGTCTCGCTCGTGCAGAGTCGACCGCCACGTGCCGGCCGGCCCTGTACGGACCGCGCCCGGCGGGTGGGCGTTGGCCCTGGGCGAGGACGACGGCCCGCAGAGCCATTCGCGTCCGGACGACGTCCTGCTGCTGGAGGAGCTGGAGCCCATGAGCATCCCCCGCCCCGTCTCTGCCTCGCTGTCCCCGCCGGCCAGGATGTCCGGTGCGCTGGGGATACCGCCCGAGCTGCCGGCCGAGGACGAGCAGGAGTTCGACGCACTGCCGCAGGGCCGCTTCCTGGACCGCGAGCGCAGTTGGCTGGCGTTCAACGAGCGGGTCCTGGAACTGGCCGAGGACCCTGGGATCCCGCTGCTGGAGCGGGCCAAGTTCCTCGCCATCTTCGCGAGCAACCTGGACGAGTTCTTCATGGTCCGGGTGGCCGGGCTGAAGCGCCGGATCGCGACGGGCGTCGCCCAGCGCAGCGCGTCCGGCCTCCAGCCGCGCGAGGTGCTGGACCTGATCTGGACCCGCTCGCGCGAGCTGATGGCGCGGCACGCCGCCGCCTTCCAGCAGGAGGTGCTGCCGGACCTCGCCACCGAGGGCGTCGAGGTGGTCCGCTGGCCGGAGCTGGCCGAGAAGGAGCAGGCCCGGCTGCACACCCTGTTCCGGCAGAAGATCTTCCCGGTCCTCACCCCGCTGGCGGTCGACCCGGCGCACCCCTTCCCGTACATATCGGGGCTCTCGCTCAACCTGGCCGTGGTGGTGCGCAACCCGGTGTCGGGGCACAAGCACTTCGCCCGGGTGAAGGTGCCGCAGTCGCTGGCCCGCTTCCTGGAGGCCTCGCCGCAGCGTTACGTCCCGCTGGAGGACGTGATGGGCGCGCACCTGGAGGAGCTGTTCCCGGGCATGGAGGTGCTCGCCCACCACGCCTTCCGGGTGACCCGCAACGAGGACCTGGAGGTGGAGGAGGACGACACCGAGAACATCCTCAAGGCCCTGGAGAAGGAGCTGATGCGGCGGCGTTTCGGCCCGCCGGTGCGGCTGGAGGTCGAGGAGTCGATCGATCCCTACATCCTGGACCTGCTGGTGCGGGAGCTGAACATCACCGAGGCGGAGGTCTTCCCGCTGCCCGGTCCGCTCGACCTGACCGGTCTGTTCGGGATCGCCGAACTGGACCGCCCGGAGCTGAAATACCCGAAGTTCGTGGCGGGCACCGCCCGCGGGCTGACGGACGTCGAGTCGGCGTCCCAGCCGGACATCTTCGCCGCGATGCGCGAGCGGGACGTCCTGCTGCACCACCCGTACGACAGTTTCTCCACCTCGGTGCAGGCCTTCCTGGAGCAGGCCGCCGCCGACCCGGACGTCCTGGCGATCAAGCAGACGCTGTACCGCACCTCCGGCGACTCGCCGATCGTGGACGCGCTGATAGACGCGGCGGAGTCGGGCAAGCAGGTGCTGGTCCTGGTCGAGATCAAGGCGCGCTTCGACGAGCAGGCCAACATCAAGTGGGCCCGCAAGCTGGAGGAGGCCGGCTGCCACGTGGTCTACGGCCTGGTCGGGCTGAAGACGCACTGCAAGCTGTCGCTGGTGGTCCGGCAGGAGGGTGACACCCTGCGCCGCTACTCGCACGTCGGCACCGGCAACTACCACCCGAAGACCGCCCGGCTGTACGAGGACCTGGGGCTGCTGACCTCGGACCCGCAGGTCGGCGCCGACCTCTCGGACCTCTTCAACCGGCTGTCCGGCTACTCGCGCCGGGAGTCCTACCGCCGCCTGCTGACCGCCCCGCGCGGCCTGCGCGACGGGCTGGTCTCCCGGATCCACAACGAGATCGCCCACCACCGGGCCGGCCGGCCGGCGTACGTGAAGCTCAAGGTCAACTCGATCGTCGACGAGGCCGTGATCGACGCGCTGTACCGGGCCTCGCAGGCCGGCGTGCCGGTCGACGTCTGGGTGCGCGGGATCTGTGCGATCCGGCCGGGCGTGCCGGGGCTGAGCGAGAACGTCCGGGTCCGCAGCATCCTGGGCCGCTTCCTGGAGCACTCCCGGGTCTTCGTGTTCGGCAACAACAGCGATCCGGAGGTCTGGATCGGCAGCGCCGACATGATGCACCGCAACCTGGACCGCCGGATCGAGGCGCTGATGCGGATCACCGACCCGGCCCACCGGGCCGAGCTGTCCGGCCTGATCGACCTCGGGATGTCGGACGAGACCGAGTCCTGGCACCTGGGGCAGGACGGCACGTGGACCCGCCACTCGCAGGACGCCGAGGGCCGGCCGCTGCGGCACGTCCAGGATCTGCTGATCGACTCGCGCCTGCGCCGCCGGGCCGCCGCCTCGCGCTGACGCGACCACTGATGCGAGCCGCTGGAACCGCAGGGGACCGGTTCCAGCGGTCGGCCACCAGCCCCGGGGGGACGAACCCGGGGGAACGGGGATCTACCACGCCATGACCGATGCGCCGATGACGGCCCAGGCGGCCGCCACCACGACCGCCGGGGACATCCTCTCCAGCCACCTCACCGCCCAGGCCGGCGCGTTCCTGCGCGCCCTGCCGCTGACGGTGGGCGAGGTCGGCGCCAGACCGGGGACGGCCGCGGTCGTCCCGGCGGCCGGTACCGCCGACCTGCTGCGGGCGGTCCGGCGGATCGGCGGGCTGCTGCACACCTTCGGCTCCGTCTTCGAGCAGGCCTGGGCCCAGGAGTCGCGCACCGAGCTGCGCTGGCTGCTGAACCTGCTGGCGCTGGAGCCCGGTTACGTCCGCCGCTCGGCCCGGCTGCTGGGCGCGCTGGACTCGCTGAGCGGCAGCGATCCGGACGGGACGGGCATGCTGGCCGGGCACGTCGGGGCGCCCAAGGCGCGGGCGCTGCTGGACCGGCAGCTGACCCTGGCCCGGACCAGGGCGCACTCCTCGGTGCTCCAGGAGCTCCGGTCGGCCCGGCTGCACGCGCTGGCGGACCGGATGACGCTGCTGGTCGGCGATGCCCCGCTGCTGGAGTCGGCGGGTGGCCGGGCGCCGGCGGTGCTGCTGCCGCAGGCGGCCGCCGCGTTCACGGCGCTGTCGGCGAGCGCTCAGCAGCTGCCGCTGCACCGGGCCGCCACGCCGTACGGCGGCGACGGGCTGCGCCGGCTGGGCGCCGTCCCGGCGGCGCGCGGCGCGGTGGACGCGGACACGGCGCTGGCGGCCGACGACGCGCCGTGGGCACGGACGCGGATCCTGGTGAAGCGGGCCCGGTACGCGCTGGAGGTGTGCGGTCGCGGGTCCGCCGAACTGGACGAGCTGGACGGGGTGCTGGGCCGGCACCAGGAGGCGGCGGACGCCGCGGTCACCGCGGCCACCGCCGCGCGGACCCCGCGGATCACCCCGGCGACCGCCTACGTGCTGGGCGTGGTGCATGCTGATCAGCGACTGGAGGTGGAGGCGGCGCGGTACGCCTTCGGCCGCCGGTGGCCCGACCTCCCGCCCGGTCCGGACGGCTGGCCGGACCTCCCCCCTGCCGAGGGCTGGGGGCATTCCCCCGCACCACGGACGGCCTGAATTGCGCGATCGCCTGAGCACCGGGCCGGCAGTGGACGCGGCCGCGACCGGGGCGGGGCACGCCCGGGTGATCCTGGCGGCGGGTGCGGTGCTGTGGCTGCCGGGCCGGCCGAAGAAGAGCGGTCGGCTGGGGCGGCCGCGGATCGCGGTGATCCACCGGCCCAAGTACGACGACTGGAGCCTGCCGAAGGGCAAGCTCGACCCGGGGGAGGGGGTCGTCGCGGCGGCGCTGCGCGAGGTGCGCGAGGAGACCGGGTTCGCCTGCCTGCTCGGTCCGGAGCTGCCGGCCCAGCACTACCTGGCGCAGGGCCGGCCGAAGGAGGTGCGCTACTGGGCGGCGGTGCCGTCGAGCGGGGCGTTCCGGCCGAACCGCGAGGTGGACCGGCTGGAGTGGCTGCCCGCCGGGAAGGCCCGCGCCCGGTTGACGCACGACCGCGACCGGTTGCTGGTCGACGCCCTGCTGGCGATCCTGGGTGCGAAGCCCGTACGGGCGAGCGGTCACCATCGGTGAAGGACGAGCGGTCACCATCGGTGAAGGAACGGTGGAAGTGATCTCGTCGCGCCCTTGCCGTGACGCAACCGTGACTACCTGACGTAGTTTCCTGTCATCCTTTCGAGGTTCACTCTCCGTTCACTTGTGACCGGCTGTCGTGTCACCTACCCGGCCTAACTTCGGGTTTACCGGAGGGCCGAACGGGCCCCGGACCACAGCAGAACCCGCGCTCCGCCGTCCTCGCACGGCCCGCGCGACGGGCAATGCCACAGAAAGGGACACCCCTGTGAAGCTCCAGCGGAACGGCCGCTCCAAGGCCCTCGCCATCGGTGCCATGGCGCTCGTCAGCTCGCTGTCGCTCGCTGCCTGCGGCTCGGACGACAACGGCGCCAAGGCCGCCGGTGGCTCCAGCGGCTCCGCTTCGGCCGCCGCGGTCAACTGTGGCAAGGGCGGGACGCTGCTCGCTGCGGGCTCGACGGCTCAGGCCAACGCGATCGACGTGTGGAAGACCACCTACGGCGCGTCCTGCTCCGGCACCACCGTCAACTACAGCGGTGGCGGCTCCGGCGCCGGTGTCCAGCAGTTCAACCAGGGCAAGGTCGCCTTCGCCGGCACCGACTTCGCGCTCAAGCCCGCCGACGTCGACGCCTCCAAGACGGTCTGCACCGGTGGCAAGGCGATCGACCTGCCGCTGGTCGCGGGTCTCGTCTCGCTGGTCTACAACGTCGACAACGTCGACAACCTGGTCCTGGACGGCCCGACCTCCGCCAAGATCTTCGACTCGCAGATCACCAAGTGGAACGACCCGGCGATCGCCGCCCTGAACCCGGGCGTGCAGCTGCCGGACGCCGAGATCCAGACCGTCCACCGTTCGGACGACTCCGGGACCTCCTACAACCTCACCTCCTACTTCGCCAAGACCTCCGGTGGCGCCTGGACCGCGGCGCCGGAGAAGGCGTGGAAGGGCAAGGGCGGCCAGTCCGCCCAGGGCAGCGCCGGCGTCTCCGCGCAGATCAAGCAGGTCAAGAACTCCATCGGCTACGCCGAGCTGTCCTACGCGCAGAGCAACAACCTCAAGAGCGCCAAGATCGCCACCGGTGCGGCCAAGCCCGTCGAGGCGACCGCGGCCAACGCCGCCCTCACCTTCGCCTCCTCCACCGTCGTGGGCACCGACGGCGACCTCGCCCTCTCCCTGGACTACGGGACCAAGGCCGACAACGCCTACCCGATCATCCTGGTGACCTACGAGATCGCCTGCGACAAGGGCAACAAGCCGGAGAACCTGGACAACCTCAAGTCCTTCCTGACCTACGCCGTCAGCGACGCCGCGCAGAAGGCGATCGGCGACAAGGGCTACGTCCCGCTCCCCGCCGCCATCAGCGACAAGGTCAAGGCCGCCGTCTCCTCCCTGGCCTGACCCGACAGGAGCACCGGTGGGACGGCCCCGTGAGCGAGGGGGGCCGGGGTCGTCCCACCGGAACGCACCGACCCAGCACGAACGTCCGGGGCACCGCCGCCATGGTGCCGTCCCCCTTCCGGGGCGGCACCACCAGACCGGAGTAGACAATGACTTCATCCTCCCCTGCCGCCCCGCGAGGCAGGGAACGCCGACCGCGCGACAGCCGCTTCGGCGACAAGATCTTCATGAACCTCGCCCGCGGTTCGGGCGTCCTGCTGCTGGTCATCATGGCCGCGATCGCCGGCTTCCTGGCCTGGCGCGCGGTCCTGGCCCTCAGCACCAACGAGGGCAACTTCCTCACCACCTTCGAGTGGACGCCGGACGCCACGAAGCCGGTCTTCGGCATCGCCGTCCTGGCCTTCGGCACCCTCGTCAGCGCCGTCATCGCGATGGCGATCGCCGTCCCGGTGGCCATCGGGATCGCGCTGTTCATCTCGCACTACGCGCCGCGGAAGATCGCCCAGCCGTTCGCCTACCTGGTCGACCTGCTCGCCGCCGTCCCCAGCATCGTCTACGGCCTGTGGGGCGCGCTCTTCCTGGTCCCGCACATGGACGGCCTGACCAGCTGGCTCAACCAGTACCTCGGCTGGACGTACCTCTTCGACCAGACCAAGTCCGGCACCCCGCGCAACCTGTTCACCGTCGGCATCCTGCTGGCGATCATGGTCCTGCCGATCATCACGGCGGTCTCCCGCGAGGTGTTCCGCCAGGTGCCGCGGATGCAGGAGGAGGCGGCGCTCGCGCTCGGCGCGACCCGCTGGGAGATGATCCGCACCGCGGTGCTGCCGTTCGGCCGCCCCGGCATCATCTCGGCCTCGATGCTCGGCCTCGGGCGCGCGCTCGGCGAGACCATCGCCGTCGCGGTGGTGCTGTCCGCGAGCAACGTGCTCTCGCTGCACATCCTCGACGCGGGCGGCGGCACCTTCGCGCAGAACATCGCGCTGAAGTTCGCCGAGGCCGGCAACAACGGGCGCGACGCCCTGATGGCCTCCGGCCTCGTCCTGTTCGTCATCACCCTGCTGGTGAACGGTGCCGCGCGACTGATCATCGCCCGCCGCAAGGAGTACTCGGGGGCCAACGCATGACCGCGGCAACGACTTCCGTCACGGCCGACGCCCGGCCGCTCAGCCGGTCGCTGACCGCCAACCGGCTGCCCAAGTGGGCCCCGGCCGCCGTCGCGGTCGGCTCGATCGCGCTCGGCTGCGGGATCGGCGCCGTCGGCGGGCTGGAGAGCCACCTGCAGTGGGGCCTGATCTCGGCCGTGCTGTTCCTGCTGATCAGCTACGGCGTCTCGGCCCAGGTCGAGGGCCGCCGCCAGGCCAAGGACCGGTTCGCCACCTCGGTGGTCTGGGTCGCCTTCATCCTGGCCGTGGTCCCGCTGATCTCCCTGACGGTCTACACGGTCCAGCAGGGCATCGGCGTGGTGAACGGGAACTTCCTGAGCCACTCGATGAAGGGCGTGATCGCCTCCGGCCCCGGCGGCGGCATCTACCACGCGCTGCTCGGCACCATGCAGCAGGTCGCCCTGGCCACCGCGATGGCCGCCCCGGTGGGTCTGCTGACCGCCGTCTACCTGGTCGAGTACGGCCGCGGCACGCTCGCCAAGACCGTCACCTTCTTCGTCGACGTCATGACGGGCATCCCGTCGATCGTCGCCGGTCTGTTCGTCCTCTCGCTCTGGAACATCGCCCTGGGCTTCAGCTACTCGGGCTTCTCGGGCAGCCTCGCACTGGCGATCCTGATGATGCCGGTCGTGGTCCGGTCCACCGAGGAGATGCTCAAGCTCGTCCCGAACGAGCTGCGCGAGGCCTCGTACGCGCTCGGCGTGCCGAAGTGGAAGACCATCCTGCGGATCGTCCTCCCCACCGCGATCGGCGGCATCACCACCGGCGTGATGCTGGCGGTCGCCCGCATCACGGGCGAGACCGCCCCGGTGCTGATGCTGGTCTTCGGCGCCGACGCCATCAACAGCAACCCGTTCGACGGACCGCAGCAGTCCCTGCCGATGTACATCTGGCAGCAGTACTCGGTGGTCAACAACGACTTCGGCTACGCCCGCGCCTGGGGCGCCGCGCTGGTGCTGATCGCCTTCGTGATGGGGCTCAACCTCATCGCCCGGGGCATCGCACGCTGGCGCTCGCCCAAGGGCGGACACTGACCGACTGACGTACGAAGACAGACGAGAGAAGCAACGATCATGGCCAAGCGCATCGACGTCAGCGGACTGTCCGCCTACTACGGCACCACCAAGGCCATCGAGGACATCTCGATGAGCATCGAACCCCGCTCGGTGACCGCCTTCATCGGCCCCTCCGGCTGCGGCAAGTCCACCTTCCTGCGCACCCTCAACCGGATGCACGAGGTGATCCCCGGCGCCCGGGTCGAGGGCAAGGTCCTCCTGGACGACGAGAACCTCTACGCCTCGAACGTCGACCCGGTCGCCGTCCGCCGCTCGGTCGGCATGGTCTTCCAGCGCCCGAACCCGTTCCCGACCATGTCGATCTACGACAACGTGATCGCCGGCCTCAAGCTCGCGGGCGTGCGCAAGAAGTCCGTCCTGGACGAGGTGGTCGAGCGCTCGCTGAAGGGCGCCAACCTCTGGAACGAGGTCCACACCCGGCTGAACAAGCCGGGGGCCGGCCTCTCCGGCGGCCAGCAGCAGCGGCTGTGCATCGCCCGCGCCATCGCGGTCGAGCCGCAGGTCCTGCTGATGGACGAGCCCTGCTCCGCGCTCGACCCGATCTCCACCCTCGCGATCGAGGACCTGATCGGCGAGCTGAAGTCGCAGTTCACCATCGTCATCGTGACCCACAACATGCAGCAGGCGGCCCGCGTCAGCGACCGCACCGCCTTCTTCAACCTGGCCGGCGTCGGCCAGCCGGGCAAGCTGGTCGAGCTGGACGACACCCAGCGGATCTTCTCCAACCCGTCGGTCCAGGCGACCGAGGACTACATCTCCGGCCGCTTCGGCTAGGCCGTACCCCCGCCACCGGCCGACGGACCGCGGTGTCCGGAGGCGAACGGCGAGCACACAGGCTGCTCCGCGGTGCTGCATGGCGGTGCCGCCGTGGAGCATGAAGAAGGGCCCGCCCCCGAGATGTGGGGGCGGGCCCTGTCACGTGCGGGGCCGGTCAGCCCCAGAACAGGTGGGCGAACCAGTACACCAGCGCTGCGACGATGGCGGCCGCCGGCATCGTGATGAACCAGCCGAGGACGATGTTCTTGGCGACGCCCCAGCGCACCGCGCGGATCCGCTTGGTGGCCCCCGCGCCCATGATCGCCGCGGTGATCACGTGGGTGGTGGAGATCGGCGCCTTGAAGACGAACGAGGTGACGTACATGACCGTCGCGGCGGTGGCCTCGGCGGCGAAGCCCTGCGGCGGGTCCAGCTCGATGATCTTGCGGCCGAGCGTCCGCATGATCCGCCAGCCGCCCGCGTAGGTGCCCAGCGAGAGCATCGTGGCGCAGGAGATCTTCACCCACACCGGGATGCCCTCGCCGGAGTGGTGGCCGGAGATGGTGAGCGCCATCACGACGATGCCCATCGTCTTCTGCGCGTCCTGCAGACCGTGCGCCAGCGCCATCGCGGCGGCCGAGGCGGTCTGGGCGACCCGGAAGTTGCGCTTGGCCTTGTGCGGGTTGGCCCGGCGGAAGATCCACAGGATCGCCAGCATCACCAGGAAGCCGCCGACCAGGCCGACCACCGGCGAGACGATCATCGGGATGACGATCTTGTCGAGGACGCCGCCCCAGATCACGTCGATGCCGCCGGCCATGGCCGCGCCCACCATGCCGCCGAACAGCGCGTGCGAGGAGGAGGACGGCAGACCGAAGTACCAGGTGACCAGGTTCCAGGCGATCGCCCCGACCAGTGCGGCGAACAGGATCACCATGCCCCGGTCGCCGGTGGGGGTCTCGATGATCCCCTGGGAGACGGTGTGCGCCACGCCGCTGCCGAGGAAGGCACCGGCCAGGTTCATCACCGCGGCCATCGCCAGCGCGGCCCTGGGGGTCAGCGCCCGGGTGGAGACCGAGGTGGCGATCGCGTTCGCGGAGTCGTGGAAGCCGTTGGTGTAGGTGAAGAAGAACGCAACGCCGACGACGGCGATGAGTGCTGCCATGTCCACGAGGGTCAGGACTCCTTGACGGCGATGGTCTCCACCGTGTTGGCGACGTGCTCGAACGCGTCCGCCGCCTCCTCAAGAACGTCCACGACCTGCTTGAGCTTGAGCACCTCGATGGCGTCGTACTGGCCGGAGAACAGGTGGGCGAGCAGCTTGCGGTGGATCTGGTCGGCCTGGTTCTCCAGCCGGTTGACCTCGATCCAGTACTCGGTGAGGTTCGACATGCTGCGCAGGTTCGGCATCGCCTCGGCGGTGAGCTCGGCGGCCCGGGCCAGCACCTCGATCTGCTGCTCGATCCCCTTCGGCAGCGTCTGGATGTCGTAGAGGACGACCAGGTCGACGGCCTCCTCCATGAAGTCCATGATGTCGTCCAGCGACGAGGCGAGGTTGTAGATGTCCTCGCGGTCGAAGGGCGTGATGAAGGACGAGTTCAGCTGGTGGAACACGGCATGGGTGGTGTCGTCCCCGGCGTGCTCGGCGGCGCGCATGCGCTCGACGATCTCCGCGCGGGCCGACACGTCTGATCCCAGCAGTTCCAGCAGGAGCTTCGAACCGACGACGAGGTTCTCCGCGGCGGCAGAGAACATGTCGTAGAAGCTCGTCTCCTTCGGGGTCAGGCTAAAACGCACGGAAATCTCCGATGTGCGGGGTAGGGACTGAACGATGCTAGGTGCAACCAAGCGCAATCGCGCAAACGGGGTGGTGATGGTGGAGGCGGAACCTCCTCTTCCGTTCGGCTGCCGCACCAGCTGACCCGGACCGCACACCCAGGTGCGGACGTGAGCCCCCAGTCTGACGGAACCTCGCCCGGATTGTCCCCGTGGTACGTACGGAAGACGGGGGCGCCGCTCAGACGGGTGAACCGCGCGGCGGGCCGCCCGCAGCCCGGTCGCAGCCCGTTCGCAGACCGTCCGGAACCCGTCCGGAACCCTTCGGCACATGCCGCGTCGGCCGTCGGAACACCACGGGCGGCCCCGGTGTTGGACACTGGTGGCCGACGCAGCCACCAGGCATCCAGACGAAGGCGGGCCGATGACCACGACGCAAGCGCGCACCGAGCCGGACCACGGGCACGGCACCGACGCGCAGGCCGACGCACCCGCCGCCCCCGCGGCCGCCGCAGGACATCAGGGCGGGCACGGCCCGCACGGCTACAGCGCGCAGAAGGACGCCCACCTCAAGCGGCTGCGCCGGATCGAGGGCCAGATCCGCGGCCTCCAGCGCATGGTCGACGAGGACGTCTACTGCATCGACGTGCTCACCCAGGTCTCGGCCGGCACCAAGGCGCTGCAGTCCTTCGCACTGTCCCTGCTGGAGGAGCACCTGCGGCACTGCGTCGCGGCCGCCGCCGAGGAGGGCGGCGCCGAACTCGACGCCAAGGTCGCGGAGGCCACGGCCGCGATCGCTCGGCTGCTGCGCAGCTGAGGCCGGGCCTGGTCCGGGCCGGGCGCGCGGGTCCGGACCGCCAACACCCCCAGCCGCGAACGTCCCTGGGCCGCGAACGCCCCTGGGCCGGGAGCGACCTAACCGTCGGCCTGCCGCCAGGCCTCGCCGTCGGTCCGCCCCGGCTCGGCCCGGTCGAGCAGCACCTCGTCGATCCGCTCGGTCGGCAGCCGGTCGCCGGTGCTGGCCGTCGCGGCGATCATCAGCTCGCCGGCCAGATCGATCTCGTCGAGGGCCGCGTCGTCGTGGCCGCCGCTGCGGCCGCCCGTGGACGACACCACCTGCACCACCCCTTCAGTGCCTCGCCAGCCCGGGCGGCAGCCACCCGACGTCCAGCCTAGGCACTTCGGAGCCCGTCCACATGGCACGGACGGGCCATCTCGGCGCCGCCGAAACGGGTGACCGCCGCTCCCCGGGCGGCCACCCGCTCCGGCGGCGCCCCGGTTCGCCCCGGCGCCGGAGCCCTGCCCCGGCGGCCTACTTCGGGCTCTCCGAGGGCTTCATCGCGTAGATGTCCGAGGCCGGCGGCTCGGCCGCCTCCACCGGCTTGCCGAAGTCCGTCACCGAGGTGGTCGACGTCACCTTCACCTGGTCCTTGGCCTCCTTCGAACCGGCCACCCCGGCGAAGGTGAACACCTCGACCACCTTGTGCAGCCGGCCCTGGTCGTCCAGCCAGGCGTCGTACGGGACCTCCTTCACGGTGAAGGTCTGGGCCCCCATCCGCAGGCCGTCCCCGCCGCGGCCGCCGGTCGCGTCGGCCGCCTTGGCCAGGTCCAGGGTGCCGCGGTAGTGGTGCAGCGCCACCCCGTCGACGGTCTCGGTGCCGACCGCGTCCGCCTTCTGCGCCCCGCGCAGGGCGCCCGCCGCCGAGGCCGGGTCGGTGGCGCCGCTGCTGACCAGGTTGCCGTCCGGCAGCTGGCGCACATCCAGCTTGACCCACTTGCCCTCGGGCACCTTGGCGCCGCTGTTCTGCAGATAGACGGTGCCCGGCAGGACCACCTCGACGATCTTCCCGGTGGTCGCCGCGCCCGGCGGCACCTGGACCTCCAACCGGCCGATCCGCTTCACGTAGTCGTAGCCACCCGTCCCGGTGAAGACGGCCTTCTTCTCGGACGACTCGGTGACCAACTCGGTGGCGGTGTGCGCGGAGCCGGTGCGGCCCGTGATGTCGGCGCTGTTGCGCACCGCCGTCAGCGGGTCCGCGGCGAGCTGGTCGGGGGCACCCGACTGCCGGTCGGAGGAGCCGCCCCCGGAGCCGGCCGCGCAGCCGGCGGACAGGCCGGCCAGGGCGGCGGCGAGCAGGGCGGCCCCGGCCGCCGAACGCAGATGCGGCAGCGGACGGCGCCCCGGCCGTCCGCCACGCTGCTGGTCGGTCATCTTCATCCTCGCGACAACCCCCTCGGGCCTGACTGCCCTGCCGACACCACCAGGTGAACAGAGCTCTTTCCGGGCAAACGAGTTGAGCCGCGAAGGGTTACGCGGAAGAGGTCTTGCGGACGGCATCGCGCGCCCGGCGCCCGGCGCGTTACGGTGAACCACGTGCACAGTGAGCTGCCGGCCTTCCCCGGCACCGCCCGGATGCCCGAACACCGTGTCGCGGTCAGCGAGCGCGGTTCCTTCGCCTTCGCGACCTGCAGCTGCGGCTGGTTCTCACCGGCCCGCCGCTCGCGCGACCTGGCCCGGCGCGAGGGGGACGACCACCTCGCCCTCGCCGAGAGCGGCGGCGGACCGGGGTAGCCGGGCCGGGCGGCTCACGCCGCCAGATCGGACTCCGGCGGCTGTTCCTCGGAACGCACCGCCCCGCGCTCGCGCCCGCGCCGCCGGCCGCGCGGGCCGGCGCCGGCCCGCTCCGGCGCCCGGATCAGCGGGGCGAGGGCGGTCCGGCCCAGCGCGTGGCAGAGCGGGACCAGCACCGCCATCGCGATCGGCGCCAGCAGCAGCACCACCGCGGCGGCGAGCGCGAAGCCGCCGATCACGTCGGTCGGGTAGTGCACGCCCATGAACATCCGGCAGAAGCCCTGCAACAGGGCCAGGCCCCCGGCGATCCAGCCGAGCCGCCGGTTCACCAGGAACAGCGCCACCGCCACGCCCATCGTCATGGTCGAGTGGTCGCTGACGAAGGAGTGGGTGCCGGCCTTGCCGTCCACCAGCACCAGCAGCCCGCCGTGGTCGACGAACGGGCGCGGGCGGTTCACGATCGCGGCGATCGGCAGGTTGGCCAGCTCGGCGATGGCGACGGAGAGCGGCACCCAGAGCAGCCCGGCGACGGCCACCGGCGCGTCCGGGCGGCGTCTCGCCTGCAGCCAGGCCACCAGGCCCAGCATCGCCAGGCCGATCAGGATGCCGTACTCACCGATCCACGAGACCAGGTGGTCCAGCCACTGCGGGGAGCGCTTGGCCAGTCCGTTGACGGCGTAGAGCAGGCCGAGGTCGGGGTTGGTCGTGTCGGCAAGCGGCGTCGACACGCCGCACCTCCTTCTGGTCCGCTGCAGCTGTTCGATCCGGTCGGGGCCCTCCCGGCGCGGGAAGCTGACGGTGGGCCATCGGGATCAACGTCATCGCCGGGGCACAGCGTTCCACGGAAACGCGCGGTTATGGAAACTTGACTCAGCGTCCACAGGGCACTCACACCTCGGGGCCACGGGCGGCTCAGTTCTTCGCCGCCGGCCGCCCCGCCCCGGCGGGGTCCGGGCCGGCCGGGGCCGGCGGCGCGGCGGCCGCGGGCGGCCCGGCGGCGCTCGGGGTGGCGGCGCTGCTGGGGCTCGCCAGGGCTGCCGGGGCCACCGGGGCCGAGGGGGTGGTCGCCGCGGTCGGGCTGGTCGGGCCGGTCGGCGTCGTCGAGCCAGGGCGGCTCGGGGCGCTCACGGAACCGTCCGCGTTGCGGGCCGGCAGCGCCTGGGCGCCGTCCGAGGTGACCCGGGTCGCGCCGATGTACTCCCTGGTGTCGATCTTGTCGTAGCGGATCACCGCGCCGGTGTGCGGCGCGTTGATCATGTAGCCGCCGCCGACGTAGATCCCGACGTGGTGGATGCTCCGCGGATCGTTCAGATCCGTCGCCCAGAACACCAGGTCGCCCGGCCGCAGCTGATCGCGCGACGGGTGCGGGCCGGCGTACCACTGGTCGTTCGCCACCCGGGGCAGCGTGATGCCCACGCTGGCGTACGCCGCCTGGGTCAGGCCCGAGCAGTCGAACCGCCCGTTCTGCGAGGGCAGCCCCTCCCCGCCCCACAGGTACGGCGTCCCGAGCTTGCTCTGCGCGAAGTAGATCGCCGCGGCCGACTGCCCGGACACCTCCACCGGCGCCGTGGGCACGGTGAAGCTGCGGGCCATCGCCTGAATGTTCCTCACATAGCCCTGGGTCTCCTTGTACGGCGGCACCCCGTTGTACTTGGTCACCGCGTACGGGCCGGCGTTGTAGGCGGCCAGCAGGTTGGCCTGCCGGTCGCCCGGGACCTTGGCGACGTCCTTCGCGAGCGCGCAGTCGAAGGTGGCCGCCGAGGCGATCGCGTCCAGCGGGTCCCAGACGTCCTTCTTGCCGTCCCCATTGGCATCCGTGCCGTACGCCGCCCAGGTATCGGGCATGAACTGCGCCATTCCCTGTGCCCCGACGCCCGATTGGGCCTTCGGATCGAAACCGCTTTCCTGGTAGAGCTGTGCCGCGAGCATCGGCGGCGAGATCTCCGGGCAGAGCGCCCCCCACTGCTGGATCGGCGCCTGGAACGCCGCCGGGACCGTCCCCGGCGAGAGTGCAGCGCGATTCGCCGACTGCTGCGGCGTCCCACTCGCCGCGAACGTCCCCACCGTCACCAAACCGAGCAACCCGAACGTCACAACTCCCGCAGCGGCGGCGGCCGTACCGGCCTTCCGGAGTACCATCAGCACCATCCCGACGAATCGTCAGTCGAAGTGTTCCGGAAGGCGTTGCTCACCGCAATCATCAGAGATACAAAGAGTGAGCGCTATCCTTCGTACGGTGGACATCCTCGCGTACGTGCCCGGTGCCTCACGACCAATCCGCGAGAAGTAGCCAAGTCGACATCAGATCTGGCCAAGAATAGGTACCGACCCTTCGCGCGGGCGGGGTCAGGGCCCTTGAATTTGCCTGATCGGGCGGTGAGATGGAAATGAACCTGAGCAGCGTGCACACGAACGCGATCGGCCACCTGGCCGAGGACCCTCCAAAGAAGCCGAATATCGACACCATCATCGGCGGGATCGCCCCGGACTGGGGCCCGTTCGCGACCCTCGGGTCGGAGGCCAGGGTGATGGTCGAGGTCATCATGGCCGTCGCCATCCTCCTCTGCCTCGGCATCGCCGTCTGGGGGGCGGCCAAACAGCGGATCGGTGCGACCGCGATGCGCGACAGCTTCGGCGCCGAACAGGGCAAGGGGCTGATCGTCGCCGGTCTGACCGGCGTGTTCATCATTGGATCACTCGGCACTCTGTTCACCATTGTCTACGGCATGGCGATCTGACGATCGGACAGCAGTAGCCAGGCCCGCCCGCCCCGGGGCCAGGTCCCCGTCCGGACCGCCCCGAGCCCACCCGCCAGCAGTCCACCCCCCGTTCCCACCCTCCGTCCGCGCCCGCCCCCGGCGGAGGGCCCCCGGAGCCCCCCGGCTCCCCGCACCAGGAGGGCCGCCGTGCCGTTGTCCGACGACCAGCCGCACACCCGTACGCGGCTGCCGGTCGGCGAACAGCCCTCCTCCCAGCCGACCCAGCGTCAGGCCCGACCGCTCCGCACCCTGCTGACCGTCCTCGTCGTCGTCACCCTGCTCGTCGTGGCCATCTCCATCGCCAACCGCGACAAACCCGACCCCGGCAGCACCGGCCGCTCCGCCGACCACGCCGCCCCCACCGCGCCCGCCGGCGCCGGCCCCGCCCCCAGCGGCGACCAGCCCGTCGGCACCACCACCAACGGCATCGGCTCCGGCTACCCGCACACCGACCAGGGCGCCCAGTCCGCCGCCGCCAACTACGCGGTGGCGATCGGCTCCGCCGACATGTTCCGCGCCGACAGCCGCCACACCATCGTCGCCACCATCGCCGACCCGGGCGCGGTCTCGGGCCTGCAGAGCCGCCTGGACCAGGGGTTCGGCGGCGACACCGCCGCCCGTTACGGCCTCGACGCCCAAGGCCGCGCGCCCAAGGGCCTCACGTTCGTCAGCCGCACCGTCCCGGTCGGCGCCAAGTCGACCGGCTACAGCGACGGCGACGCCAAGGTCGAGGTCTGGTGCACCGGCCTCACCGGCCTCGCCGGCGAACACTCGGTCCAGCCCGTGACGACGAACTGGTTCACCCTCACGCTCTCGCTCCACTGGACGGGCAGCGACTGGAAGCTCACCGACTTCACCAGCAAGCAGGGCCCCGCGCCGATGCCGGGGGACCAGCAGGCCGCCACCGCCGACGAGATCACCGGCGCCGTCCAGCAGTTCGGGGGGTTCCGCTATGCCCGTTGACCAGACCTCACACCGCTCCACCGCACGCCGAGCGGGCACGCTGGCGGGCGCGTTCGCCACCTTGCAGGTCGCGGCGCTGTTGGCGGCCCAGCGGGTGTTCGCCGAGCCGTCACCGTCGGCCACGCCGTCCGCCACCCCCACGTGCCAGAAGGTCGATCTGCCGATCCCGGGCAGCGACGCGGGCTGCGCCCCGAATGGCGCGGTCGTCATCCCGGGCGGTGGGGCCATCGGGAGTGTGGCCGATCCGTTGGGGTCGTTGGCCAAGGGGTGTGCCCAGGCGGCGGCTTGGGTGGTGCGGAAGCTGTCGAGCGCGATCGACGGGACGACGCAGGTGGACTTCACCAATGCGTCGTTCCTGCAGCAGTACGCGGTGGTGTTCGCCGTGTCGACGGTGATCACGCTGGTGCTGTGGCTGCTGGCGGTGACGAAGCGGGCGGTGCGGGGGGCGCCGTTGGCGACGGCGTTCACGGAGGCGATCGGCTTCCTGTGGCTGACCGTCGTGGCGTCCGCGTTCACGCCGCTGATCCTCTACACCGTGGTGAGCGTGACGGACGGGCTGACCAAGGCGATCGCGGTGGGGACGAAGTCGGACACCGGGTCGTACCTGGGCGCGTTCGCCGACACCCTGGAGAAGGGGGACATGGGCGGCGGCCCGCTGATCCTGATCATCGTGTCGCTGGTGGCGGTGCTGGCGGCGGCGGTGCTCTGGATCGAGCTGCTGATCCGGGCGGCGATGCTGTACGTGGGCGCGCTGCTGGGTACGGCGGTGTACGCGGGGTTGGTGGACAAGCAGCTGTGGAAGCACGTGCGCCGGTGGGCGGGGGTGATGGTGGCGGTGGACCTGGCGAAGCCGATCATCGTGGTCATCCTGGGCCTGGCGGGTGCGGTGGCGTCGGGGGCCGGGGCCAGCGACGACTTCGCGCGGGTGTTGTCGGGGCTGGCGATCCTGTTCCTGTCGATCTTCGCGAGCGCCGCCGTGTACCGCTTCGTGCCGGGCTTCGGCGACGAGATCATGAACATGCGCCATGCCCGGGCGAGTGCGGTGTCGGCCGGTTCGGCGATGATCAACGGCACCGCGAACCTGATGAAGCAGGGCATCACCACCCACGGTGACCGCGGGCCGGTCGGTGCGGGTGGCGGCGGCGGGGGTGCGGGCGGCGGTTCGGTCGCGCCGGGCATCGCCGCGCACGCCGGGCGGACGCCGGCGCCACCACCGCAGGCCGGGCCGCCGCAGACCTCGGTTCCGATCCGCGACAGCAACTCAGCGAAGGGAGGGTGACGGGTAAGTGAGCAGTGAACCGCTCGGCCAGTACGGAGCCCAGTACGCCCAGCCGTACGTGCACCAGCGCCGCACCTACCTGATCGGCAAGGCCCGCCCGAACGCGCCGATCGGCCGCAACCGGGAGTCCGGCGAGATCGTCCTGATCATCTTCGGGGCGTTCCTCGGCATGCTCTGGGGCCTGCTGATGCCGATCCTGCCGCTGCGGATCGGCGGCCTGATCGGCCTGCCCATGGTGGCCATCGCGGCGGTGTACGTGCCGTACCGCAGGCGGACGTTCTACAAGTGGGCGGAGATCAACCGCACCTACCGCCGGACGGTGCGCAGCGGCCGGTCGGTGTGGCGCTCGGACGTGATGGACGCCGGGACCCGGATGGACGGCCGGGAGGTGGAGGTCGGCCCGCCGCCCGGGGTGGGGCGGCTGCGCTGGCTGGCCGCGCCGTTCGGGCCGGACGAGGTCGGGGTGCTGATGCACCTGGAGCGGCGGACGGTGACGGCCGCGATCGAGATCGAGGGCCCGGGTGTCGGCCTGCGCGACTCGGAGGACCAGGAGGCGCTGGTCGACCGGTTCGGCACGCTGCTGAAGCACGTCGCCAACGGGGACGGCTTCGTGACCCGGTTGCAGATCCTGGCCCGGACGCTGCCGGCCGACCCGGACGCGCACGCCAAGGACGTCGAGCGGCGCGGGGACCACGACGCGCCGCGCTGGCTGCAGGATTCGTACGACCAGTTGCAGTCGATGGTGTCGACCTCCTCGGAGCAGCACCGGGCGTACCTGGTGGCCTGCATGCACTACACCCGCGACCTGGCGGCCGAGGCGCACGCGATGGGCCGTACGGCGACCGGTCGGCGGGCCCGGGACGACGAGGGGCTGGCGGCCGTGATGGCGCGCGAGCTGACCGACATCTGCGCCCGGCTGGCGGAGGCGGACATCCGGGTGCGCCAGCCGTTGGGGCAGGCCCGGCTCTCCTCGCTGCTGCACTCGATGTACGACCCGGACCACCCGATCGACCACATCCAGGCGATGTCCCGGCGCAACGCCTGGCCGGCCGAACTGGACGCGACCAACCCGCAGTACCTGGAGGCGAAGACCCGCGAGTCGGCGACCCGGGAGCCGTGGTGCCACGCCACCGCGTGGATCAAGGAGTGGCCGCTGACCCCGGTGGGGGTCAACTTCCTGGCGCCGCTGCTGGTGCACACCCCGGACGTGATCCGGACGGTCGCGGTGACGATGGACCTGGAGCCCACCGACGTCGCGATCGAGCGGATGCTGACCGAGAAGACCAACGACGAGGCGGAGGCCAGCCGCGCGGCCAAGATGAACCGGACGGTCGACCCGCGCGACCTGGCCCACACCGGCCGGGTGGACCAGCGCGGCGACGACCTGGCCTCCGGTGCGGCCGGGGTGAACCTGGTCGGCTACATCACGGTGTCCTCGCGCAACCCCGACGCGCTGGCCCGGGACAAGCGCACCATCCGGGCCTCGGCCGGCAAGAGCTACCTCAAGCTGGAGTGGTGCGACCGCGAGCACCACCGGGCCTTCGTCAACACCCTGCCGTTCGCGACCGGCATCCGCCGCTGACGCCCGGTCCGCACCGCTCCACCACCGCCCGTCGACCAGACCAGGAGGCCGTACATGGCGCTCGGCAACCTCTCCGAGGCGTTCACCAGCCTGATGTTCGGCAAGGTGGAGACCACCCGGCTGCCGGTGCGCACCTCCACCGGCCAGGCGCAGGCGGTCTACCTGCCCACCGCCGCGCCGGGGCTGGGCGACTCGGGCGTGATCATCGGCCGTGAGGTGTACAGCGGCAAGGGGTACGTCTACGACCCCTTCCAGCTGTACGGGCAGCAGCTGCCGGCCCCGCACTGGCTGGTGCTCGGCGAGTCCGGCAACGGCAAGTCAGCGCTGGAGAAGACGTACGTGCTGCGGCAGTTGAGGTTCCGCGACCGGCAGGTCGTGGTGCTCGACGCGCAGGGCGAGGACGGCGTCGGCGAGTGGAACCTGATCGCCAACGCGCTGGGCATAAAGTCGATCCGGCTCGACCCGATGGCCGCCCGGGACGGCGGGGTGAAGCTCAACCCGCTGGACCCGGCGATCACCCAGACCGGCCAGTTGTCGCTGCTGCGCACCATCGTCGAGGTGGCGATGGGGCGGGGCCTGGAGGAGCGGGCCGGGTTCGCGCTGAAGGCCGCGCACGCCCATGTGGTGGCGACGGTGAAGGACCGTCAGCCGGTGCTGGACGACATCATCGACACCCTGCGCAGCCCCGAGCTGTCCTCGGTGGAGTCGCTGGGCGTGGCGGTGGACGAGGTGCAGTCCTGGGGCCTGGACGTGGCGCTGGTGCTGGACCGGCTGGTCGACGGCGACCTGCGCGGCATGTTCGACGGGTCGACCACCGACGGCATCGACCTGGACGCGCCGCTGATCGTCTTCGACCTCTCGCACATCGACCGCAACTCGATCGCGATGCCGATCCTGATGGCGATCGTCGGTGTGTGGCTGGAGCACACCTGGATCCGGCCGGACCGGAAGAAGCGCATCTTCCTGGTCGAGGAGGCCTGGCACATCATCAACAGCCCCTTCGTGGCGCAGCTGTTCCAGCGGCTGCTGAAGTTCGGCCGCCGGCTCGGGCTCTCCTTCGTCGCGGTGGTGCACCACCTGTCCGACGTGGTGGACGGTGCGGCGGCCAAGGAGGCGTCGGCGATTCTGAAGATGGCCTCCACCCGGACGATCTACATGCAGAAGGCGGAGGAGGCGCGGTCCACCGGCCGGGTGCTGGGCCTGCCGCGCTGGGCGGTGGAGATCATCCCCACCCTGTCGCCGGGCATCGCGGTCTGGGACGTCAACGGCAATGTCCAGGTGGTCAAGCACATCATCACCGAGGCCGAGCGGCCGCTGGTGTACACCGACCGTGCGATGACCGAGGACGCGGTGGCCGAACGGGACCGGGCCGAGCGGCAGTTGGCGGCCGAGCCGGGAGTCTGAGCGGTCGGGTCGGGGGGCTTGAGCGGCCGGTCGGGGGCCTGGGCGGGTCGGGCGGGTGGTCTGGGCGGGGAGGCCCGGACGGGGGCGCCGGCGCTGGTCGGACGGCGACGGTTCGTCAGGAGGTAATCCTCTCGTTACGTTCGACGTCCTGACAGCTACGCGCGTTGACTCTAGGCTTCACAGGCGCAACACATCACCCAGACGCCCGGTCAAGTCCACAGCGGGCGCTCCTCCAAGGTGCAGGGGACCCTCATGCTCACCGTCAGATCCCGACGCGCGGCGCTCGCCGTCGTCGCCGCCGCAGGTCTGGTCGGCACGGTGGCCGTGCCGACGGCCGCGCAGGCCGCCGACGCCAACGCCAAGCGTCACAAGACCGTCAACCTCCAGCTGCTGGCGATCAACGACTTCCACGGCAACCTGGAGCCCCCGGCCGGTTCGTCCGGCACCATCCGGGAGATCGACCCGGCCACCGGCAAGGAGGTCTCGACCCCGGCCGGGGGCATCGAGTACCTGGCCACCGAGCTGCGCAAGGCCCGGATCCCGGCCGACGACTCGATCACCGTCGCGGCCGGCGACATCATCGGCGCCAGCCCGCTCACCTCGGCGCTCTTCCACGACGAGCCGACCATCGAGGCGATGGACAAGCTCGGCCTGGACGTCACCTCGGTCGGCAACCACGAGTTCGACGAGGGCGCGCAGGAGCTGCTGCGCATGCAGGACGGCGGCTGCCACCCGGTCGACGGCTGCTACGAGCCCGGCCGCACGTTCAAGGGCGCCAACTTCAACTACCTGTCGGCCAACGTCACCGACGAGAAGACCGGCAAGCCGCTGCTGGCCCCGTACTGGGTGACCAAGTCCCAGGGCGTGAAGGTCGGCTTCATCGGCGTCACCCTGGAGGGCACGCCGAACATCGTGACCGCCGAGGGCGTCAAGGGCCTGAAGTTCGCCAACGAGGTCACCACGATCAACAAGTACGCCGCCGAGCTCAAGGCCAAGGGCGTCAACTCGATCGTCGCGCTGATCCACGAGGGCGGCTACCCGGCCAGCAGCGTCTACAACTACGACTGCGGCCCGGCCGGCCAGGGCATCTCCGGTCCGATCGTCGACATCTCCAAGAAGCTCGACCCGTCGATCGGCGCCATCGTCACCGGTCACACCCACAACGCGTACGCCTGCACCATCCCCGACCCCAACGGCGTCCCGCGCTCGGTCACCAGCGCCGCCTCCTTCGGCCGGCTGTACACCGAGATCGACATGAAGCTGGACAAGACCACCGGCGAGATCGTCCGCCCGACGGTCAAGGCCGAGAACCACGTGGTGCGCCGCACCGTCGAGAAGGCGCCCGACATGACGGCGCTGGTCGACCACTACTCCAAGCTGGCCGCCCCGATCGCCAACCGGCCGATCGGCTACATCGCCTCGGACATCAACGGCCGCGGCAACAGCGACCTGGAGAAGCCGCTCGGTGACCTGATCGCCGACGCGCAGGTGGAGGGGCTCGCCCCGGCCGCCAAGGGCGGGGCGCAGGTCGCCTTCATGAACCCCGGCGGCATCCGCTCCGACCTGGTCTACAAGGCCTCCGGCGCCGAGGGCGACGGCGTGGTGACCTACGGCGAGGCGTTCACCGTCCAGCCGTTCACCAACATGATGCAGGTCAAGACGCTGACCGGCGCCCAGCTGGTGCAGCTGCTCCAGCAGCAGGTCAGCGGCTCCAACGCGGCCGCGCCGAAGATCCTCCAGGCGTCCTCGGGCCTCCACTACACCCTGGACATGCGCAAGACCGGTGCGGACCGGGTGGTCGTCGACTCGATCCGGCTGAACGGCGCCCCGATCGACCAGGCCGCCAAGTACCGGGTCGCGGCCAACGAGTTCCTGGCCGGCGGCGGCGACGGCTTCCCGGCCTTCGCGGCCGGCACCGACAAGCTCGTCGGCGCCTCCGACCTGGACGTCTTCGCCGCCTACCTGGGTGCCCACAGCTCGGCGGCCTCGCCGCTGAAGGCCCCGGCGCAGGATCGGATCAAGGTCATCGGCCCGGGCGTCGACATCGACTGACCGTGAGCCGGTACAGGACGGGCGGGGCGCTGTCGGGGCGCCCCGCCCGTCCTGCGTTGTCCGCCTGTCCCGCCCTATTCGGGGGCGGGGCCGCCGGGCAGCCGGACGGTCGCCAGCGCGCCCGGGCCGCCGTCCCCGGCCGGGCCCAGCGACACCTCGCCGCCCGCCTCCCGGACGCTCTGCGCGACGATCGACAGGCCCAGGCCGGAGCCGGGCAGCTGTCGAGAGGACGGCGAACGCCAGAACCGGTCGAACACGTACTGCAGTTCCTCCGGCGGGATGCCGGGGCCGTGGTCGCGGACGGTCAACACGCCCTGCTGGAGCCGGACTTCGATGGTGCCGCCGGGCGGGCTGTACTTGACCGCGTTGTCCAGCAGGTTGATCACCGCCCGTTCGAGCCCGGCGGCGTCGCCGTGCACGAACCAGGGGTCGGTCGCGGTCTCGAAGACCAGCCCCGGGCCGCGCAGCTTCGCCCGCTCGACCGCCCGCCCGGCGATCTCGTGCAGGGCCACCACGGTGGGGTTGTGGACCGGCTTGGGGGAGTCCGGGCGGGACAGCTGGAGCAGGTCCCCGATCAGGACGGTGAGCTCCTGCATCTGTGCCTTCATGTTGCCCAGCAGCTTGGTCTTGGTCGCGGCGGGCAGCGGGCGGCCCGTGTCGTTGCTGCGGATCAGCAGGTCGACGTTGGTGCGCAGCGAGGTGAGCGGGGTGCGCAGCTCGTGCCCGGCGTCGGCGATCAGACGGGTCTGCCGCTCGCGGGAGTTGGCGAGGGCGGTGCTCATCGAGTTGAAGGAGGTGGAGAGCCGGGCGATCTCGTCGTCCCCGTGTACGGGGATGGTGGTGCCGACCTCCTCGGTGCGGGCGATGTGCTCGACGGCGTCGGTGAGTTGGTCGACGGGCTTGAGCGCGGACCGGGCGACCACGCGGCCGGCGATGGCGGCGAGGATGATCCCGCCGAGGGCCACGCCGCCGAGGAGGAGGGCGAGCCGCTGGAGGGAGTCCTCGATGGGCTGGGAGGGGGTCGCCACCATGACGACGACGGGCACCTGGAAGCTGTGGTTGAGGGTCAGCCGGACGATCGCGGGGTCGCCGTTGGTGTACCGGCCGTCCCGGATGATCGACTGGCCCGGCTTGAGCCGGAATCCGGCGGCGTCCTCCGACGTGGTCACGATCGCCTTGGTCGCCCCGGGGGGCAGACAGACGCCCCCGGCCCCGCCCCGGAGGAACTGGGTGTCCCGGGGGACGGCTCCGCTGATGTCCGGGATGACGACGCCGCGCTGGTTCTCCAACGCGGCTTCCGGGGTGGCGTAGCAGTCCAGGGAGTTCCTCCCGATCGGTGCTGCGGGAGCACCCGCCAGGTCCGCCCGGACCTGGTCGTACAGCTGCTTCTCCACGATGAACCAGCAGGCCAGCGCCGACAGGGCGATGGCCACCGCGACCGCGGCCGCGCTCAGGAAGGTGAGGCGGCTGCGGAGGGAGCGGGAGCGGAGCCAGTGGGAGAGGCGCCGGCGGCGGGGGACGCCGGGTGGAGCCAGTGGCGGGGGCGGGTAGGGCGTGGGGGAGGTCACGTGGTGGCGCCGGCGGCCGGGCGCAGGGCGTAGCCGACGCCGCGCACGGTCTGGACGAGGCGGGGCATGCCGCCCTGCTCGGTCTTGCGGCGCAGGTACATCACGTAGACGTCCAGGGAGTTGGAGGAGGGTTCGAAGTCGAAGCCCCAGACGGCCTTGAGGATCTGTTCGCGGGTGAGGACCTGGCGGGGGTGGGCGAGGAACATCTCCAGCAGCATGAACTCGGTGCGGGTGAGTTCGACGGGCTTGCCGGCGCGGGTGACCTCGCGGGTGGCGGTGTTCATCCGCAGGTCGGCGAAGGCCAGCACCTCGCTCTCGTCCTCGGCGGCGGCGCGGGCGGCGGCCTCGGTGGCGAGGGCGTTGCGGCGCAGCAGGGCGCGGACGCGGGCGAGCAGTTCGTCGAGTTCGAAGGGCTTGGCGAGGTAGTCGTCGGCGCCGACGTCCAGGCCGGTGACGCGGTCGCCGACGGCGTCGCGGGCGGTGAGCATCAGGACGGGGACGGTGTCGCCGCGGGAGCGCATCCGGCGGACGGCGGTGAGGCCGTCCATCCGGGGCATCATGATGTCCAGCAGGACGAGGTCGGGCCGGTCGCGTTCGACGGATTCCAGGGCCTCGTAGCCGTCGGTGGCGGTGGCGACCTCGTAGCCCTCGAAGGCGAGGCTGCTCTCCAGGGCGTCCCGGAGGGCGGGTTCGTCGTCGACCACGAGGAGCCGGGCGGAGGGGTGGCCGGCCTCGGCGGCGGTGCGGTCGTCGGCGGACGGGGTCATGGGCTGCTGCCCTTTCTCGTCGGGTGGAGGGCCTGCTGGGGGTACCGGGGGTAATTGTCCGTCTTACAGGTTCTGGCCGGCCTCCAGTTTCGGCAGAACCTGCTTGATGTCGTTGATCGGGATGGCGAAGCCGAGGCCGACGCTGCCGGCGCTGCTGCCGCCGCCGCCGGCGGTGGAGCTGGCGCCGCTGGGGGCGTACATCGCCGAGTTGATGCCGATGACCTGGCCGTTGGCGTTGATGAGCGGGCCGCCGGAGTTGCCGGGGTTGAGGGCGGCGTCGGTCTGGAAGGCCTTGTAGGTGGTGGTGCTGCCGCTGTTCTGCTGGGGGAGGTTGCCGCGCGTGCCGGGCAGGTTGGGCAGGCCGGGCAGGCTGGGGAAGCCGAAGCCGCCGTTGCTGCTGGTGGTGCCCTCGTCGAGCTGGACGGTGACGTCGCGGTTCTCGGCGCTGATGATGCCGGAGGTGACGGTGCCGGTGAGGCCGTCGGGGTTGCCGATGGCGACGACGGGGTCGCCGACGGCCACGCCGGAGGAGTCGCCGAGGGTGGCGGGGGTGAGGTTCTTGCCGCCGCTCGCGGTGATCACGGCGACGTCGAGGGACTTGTCGGTGCCGGTGACGGTGGCCGGGACGGTGGAGCCGTCCTTGAAGGCGACGGTGATCTGGCCGCCGTCGGCGGCGGTGTCGATCACGTGGTAGTTGGTGAGGATCCGTCCGCTGGTGTCGAGGATGACGCCGGTGCCGGTGGCGGTGCCGTTGCCGTTCTTGACGGTGATCTGGACGACGCTCGGCGAGACGGCGGCGGCGATGGCCGGCACGTCGGCGCCGCCGTCGGAGCGGGCGGAGACGGGGCTGGCGACGGTGCTGGTGCGGGCGGCGGAGCCGTGCTGCTCGGCGGCGACGAACCCGCCGGTGACGCCGCCGATGACGGCGGCGACCGCGGCGACGGCGGTGACCAGGGCGAGCCGTCCGCGCAGCAGGCCGCGCCGGGCGCGGTTGCCGTGGCCGCCGTGGCCGCCGGGCTGGCCGGCGGTGGGCGGCTCGGGGGGCATGGGCGGGGTCGGGGTCGGGGAGTCGAAGCCGCCCGCCGAGTGGTCCTCGCGGTACCCGTAGGCGGTCGTGGCGGCGCTGCTGCCGAGGACGGTGCCCTCGACCACGCGGGGCTCGTACGGGCCGTACTGCTCGTCGTGGTGCTGCTGCTGTTCGCTCATGCCGACCAACGTCCGCCTGGTGGATGAGGATGGCATGAGAACCGGCTCAGAAGGGTCCGAGAAGCCCGTTGGGTTCTCATAAAGCCTGGTCAGGCAGTGTGCGGCGGCGGGTGGAGCGGAGTGGGCTACTCCGCTTCCCCGGTCGGGACCGCCGCGGCGCCGCCGCAGCCGCAGGAACGGCGGATCACCAGGCGGGACGGGAACTTGCGGACCCGCTCGGTGTCCGATCCGGGCACCATCAGCGAGTCGTCGAGCACCAGGTCCACGGCGGCCCGGGCCATCGCGTCGCGGTCGGAGGCGACGGTGGTCAGCGGCGGGTCGGCGAGTGCGGCCTCGGGGACGTCGTCGAAGCCGGCCACCGCGAGGTCCTCCGGGACCTTCAGCCCGACCTCGCGGGCGGCCCGCAGCACGCCGATCGCCTGGTCGTCGGTGGAGCAGAAGATCGCCCGCGGCCGGTCCGGCGAGCGCAGCACCCCGAGCGCGACCTCGTACGCGCCGTAGCGGTGGAAGGGCGCGTCGATCAGGTGGGGCTCGGTGGGCAGGCCGTGCGCGTCCATGGCGCGCTGCCAGCCCTCGACGTGGTCGATGACCGGGTCGCCGGGGGCGGGGGACTCGACCGGGCCGCCGAAGCAGGCCACGTACGGGTGCCCGTGCGCCTCCAACAGGTGGCGGACGACGGCCTCGGCGCCGCCCACGTCGTCGGTGACCACCGCGACGTCGTCGATCGCCTCGGGGCGGCGGTGCAGCAGCACGACCTTGGCGCCCTCCATCGCGGCGAACTCCTCGGCGGCGCGCTGCGAGGGGCCCTGGCTGACCAGGATCAGGCCGGAGACGCGCATACCGAGGAAGGCCCGGACGTAGTGCACCTCGCGGTCGTCCACGTAGTCGGAGTTGCCGATCAGCACGAGCTTGCCGCGCTCGGAGGCGGCCCGTTCCACGGCGTGCGCCATCTCGGCGAAGAAGGGCTGGCGGGCGTCCGGGACGACCATGCCGATCAGGTTGGTCCGGCGGGAGGCCATCGCCTGGGCGACGCTGTTCGGCCGGTAGCCGAGCTGCTCGATCGCGGCGAGGACCTTCTCCCGGGTCGCGGGCGCGACCGGGCGCGGCCCGTTGTTGATGACGTAGCTGACGACCGCGGTCGAGGTACCAGCCAGCCGGGCTACATCGTCGCGCGTCACTTTGGCCACGGGGGGAGTCTACGCGTGTGGCGTGCGCGTCGGCAGTGGGACCTGGGGCTTTCCGTCAGGGCTTTCGGCGGGTGCCCGGCAGGTGCCGGGGAGCGAACCGGACAAGCCGGGCGGGGTGGGCCCGCCCGGCCGTCGGTCAGGCCTCCAGCGGCGCCGAGGGGCGCTGGGCGAGCTCCGGGCGCTCGCCCTTCTCCGGCTTCTCCGGGACGACGAAGCGGTAGCCGACGTTGCGCACGGTGCCGATCAGCTGCTCGTGCTCGACGCCGAGCTTGGCGCGCAGCCGGCGGACGTGCACGTCCACCGTCCGGGTACCGCCGAAGTAGTCGTAGCCCCAGACCTCCTGCAGCAGCTGGGCCCGGGTGAAGACCCGGCCGGGGTGCTGGGCGAGGTACTTGATCAGCTCGAACTCCTTGAAGGTGAGGTCGAGCGCCCGGCCCTTGAGCTTGGCGGAGTAGGTGGCCTCGTCGACCGTGAGGTCGCCGTTGCGGATCTCCATCGGGCTGTCGTCGGTGCTGATGTGGAGCCGGCCGAGTGCGAGCCGCAGCCGGGCCTCGACCTCGGCCGGGCCGGCCGTGTCCAGCAGGACGTCGTCGATGCCCCACTCGGCGGTGACGGCGGCGAGGCCGCCCTCGGTCACCACCAGGATCAGCGGGCAGCCGATGCCGGTGGAGCGCAGCAGCTGGCAGAGGCTGCGGATCTGCGGCAGGTCGCGCCGCCCGTCGACCAGGATGACGTCCGCACTGGGGGTGTCCACCAGGGCGGATCCCTCGGCGGGGGCCACCCGGACGTTGTGCAGCAGCAGGCCGAGGGCCGGCAGCACCTCCGCGGAGGGTTGCAGAGCGTTGGTGAGGAGGAGGAGAGAACTCATACCCGGTAGTCCCCTTTCCGGGTCGTCGCGGTCGCGTTACGGCTGCCGCCACAGCCGGATGGCGCACGTGCTGAGGTCGGGGGGAGGTGGATGGACGCCCGAGGAGCGCCGGAGGGCCGGCCGGTGCGCAGGACGCGACGGCGCACGCGCCGAGGGTCCCGCAACCCTTGGCGCACCGTTTCTGCCCTGTTCATCCCGCGAACCCTCCGGTTTGTTTCCGGTCCCGGGCGGCGGCCCGGGTGCCGGGTGGACACCCCGGCCGGCCGGGGCACGTCGTCGTGCCGCGTGGGGCGGGGCGGTTCCCGCGACGCGCCGGGGGTGGGCCGACGAATCGCAAGAATGTCCGTACTGGCGTCCTGAAAGCACAAAAGGACCCGGGGGCGACTCTGCCCGGATCCCTCTTGGACGTCGAGGATAGCCGACGGCCCTCCGCGCCGGGAGGGCTCGAATCCGGCGGTTCGCCCAATCCGGGCGCGCGCCGGGTGAGCCTGGACACAGCTTCGAGCCGTCCTCCGGGCCCCCTCAGCCAGGGCGATTGCCGGTCGTGGCGGCGGACACGCCATCATGGGACGCACATCGGCGGCGCCGTGCGAGTCCATCTTTCGGGTGGTCGGGCGGCCCGGTGGCGAGCCGGACCGGGGCACCGGGGCCGGGCGAGGACGACGAGAAGGGGTGGCCCCGATGGGTGCGACCACGGAGCCCGCGAGCGGCGCCCGGGTGCGCGGGACGATCCGCTACTGGGCGGCCGCGAAGTCCGAGGCCGGGCTGGCCGAGGAGCCGTACGAGGCGGTGACCCTGGCGGAGGCGCTGGCACAGGCCAGGCGGCGGCACGCGGACCGGCCGAAGCTCGTCCAGTTGCTCGGGCACTGCTCCTACCTGGTCGACGGCTCCCAGGTCGGCGGCCGGGACCACACGACCGTGGCCCTCACCGAGGGCGGCACGGTCGAGGTGCTGCCGCCGTTCGCGGGAGGCTGAGCGGCGTGACGGACATGAACAACGCGAACCAGGGCGGCTACGGCGAGTGGCCGCAGCAGCCCCCGCCGCCCCAGCCGCCCTACCGGCATCCGCAGCAGCAGCCCCAGCCGCCGTACCCGCAGCCCCCGTACCCGCAGGCCCAGGCGCCGCAGCCGGGGCAGCAGCCGCCGTACGGCTACCCGGGGTACGGGCAGCCGCCGATGGACGACGCTGCGACCACGCTGCTGCCGCCCGTCCCCGCGATGGACGACGCCACGGCGACCACGCTGCTGCCGCCCGTGCCCCCGATGGACGACGCCACGGCGACCACGCTGCTGCCGCCCGTGCCCCCGATGGAGGACGCGGCCGCGACGACGCTGCTGCCGCCGGTGGTCGTGTCCGGCGCGATGCCGTCCGCCCCGCCGGCCTGGACGCCCGCTCCGCCGCCGCCGCCGGCGGCACGGCACGCCGCGCCGCCGCAGGCCCGGCACGCCGCTCCGGCGCCGGGCCCGCAGCGGGCGGCCCAGCCGATGGCGGCCCCGCAGCAGGGAGCGCCCGCCCTCGACTCGCCGACCATGACGCTCAAGCGCCCGGTCGCCCCCGGCGGCCCGGCGGGCGCCCCGGCCGCGCCGCCGTACGCGGCCGTCCCGGCGCAGCCCGCACCGGTGGCGCCGCCCGCCGGCCCGCGCGGCCGGACCGGTTCGCCGATCATCGATCC
Source organism: Kitasatospora sp. NPDC056731 (assembly GCF_040687675.1). NCBI lineage: Bacteria > Bacillati > Actinomycetota > Actinomycetes > Kitasatosporales > Streptomycetaceae > Kitasatospora > Kitasatospora sp. NPDC056731. The sequence goes on along the minus strand of NZ_JBFBNR010000039.1, from coordinate 39,628 downwards.
GGGCCTGCAGCCCGCGCTGATCACCGCCGGCGTGGCCGCGCTGCTGGCCGGCGGCGCCGCGCTCGGGCAGGTGGCGCTGGCACTGGTGGTGGCGCTGCTCCAGGTGCTGACGGCGGCCGGCTGGTTCCGGCTGAACGGGATGTGGCCGGCCCGCCAGGGCATCGCGCTCGCCGCGCTGGCCGGGCTGACCGCGGACGCGGCGGTGCTGCTGGCGGACTCCGAGGGCAGCGTGGCGGCGGTGGTCGGCACGCTGGGCGGGTTCTTCCTACTGGTCCTGGTGCTGCAGACGTTCCGCCCCTCGGACCCGAAGGAGCGGTTCTACGCGCTGACGGTGCTCGGCTCGGCCACGGTGGTGACGGCGCTGTGCACCTCGCTGCTGGTGGCCGACTGGGTGCCGGCCGGGGTGGGCGCGGTCGCGCTGGCCACCGTGCTGGCCGCGGCGCCGCTGCCCGGTCCGAAGCTGCTGGGTCCGGTGCTGGGCCTGGCGGCGGCGGTGCTGCTGGGTCTGCTGGTGGGCGCGCCGCCGGCGCTGGGGGTGCTGGCGGGGCTGGGTGCGCTGGTCGGCCGACGCGTCGCGGCGTACGACTTCCCGTCCCGGTTCGTGCACATGACGGCGGGTGTGGCGTTGCCGCTGGCGGTGGCCTCGCCGCTGATCTGGATCGCCACGGACCTGCTGGCCGGCTGACACCCGGCAGACGACCGGCGAGTCCCGCTCCGGAACCATGCTCCGGGGCGGGACGTCGTACGGTCGGGCGGGAACGGCCTCGGCCGGGGGCCGCCATGGAACGCCGGGCAGGGAACGCCGGGCGAGGAACACCGAACGAGGACAGCGAACGACAAGGGCGACCGGCGACGACGGGGAGTGCGATGCGCGGATGGCTGAAGGCGACGATCGGCCTGGTGGTGCTCTCCGGCCTGCTGGTCGGCGCCGACCGGATCGCGGTCGGGGTGGCCGAGGACCAGGCCGCCGACCGGATGGTGAGCAGCGGCCGGATGAGCCAGCGGCCGGACATCTCGATCGAGGGCTTCCCGTTCCTCACCCAGGCGCTGTCGATGAAGCTGGACGACGTCCGGATCTCCTCCGACGGCCTGACCGTCGGCGACGGCGGCCGCCAGGTGGCGCTGCGCTCCTTCAAGGCCCGGCTGTCCGGCGTCACGGTGAGCGACAGCCTGAAGAGCGCCACGGTGGACAGCGGCACCGGCAGCGGCCTGATCTCGTACGCGGACCTCGCGCAGCTGCTGCCGCCGGCCTCCCAGCTGATGTCGGGGGCGGGCAAGCTGCCGGTGGGCGGCAACACCCGGCTGGCCCTGTCGTACGGCGGGCCGGGCAAGATCAAGGCCGCGCTGGGGCCGATCGCGGTCGGTGAGGGTTCGCTGCACAACAGCGGGAGCACCGTCACCGTGGACGGCTTCCAGCTCAGCGCGCTGGCCGGGATGTTCGCCGGGGTCACCGACCAGCGGCTGGCGCCGATGAGCTTCACCCTCGACTCGCTCCCGGCCGGGCTGAAGCTGGCCGACAAGGACGGGGCGACGCCGCTGCCGGAGGGCGTGCAGCTGACCTTCGAGGGCAAGGGCGTCAAGCTGCTGGGCTGACCGGCCGGTCACTTCCACCCGTGCGGTTCCCTCCCTCCGTTCCATTTCTTCCGTCTCTTGTGTTCCGCTCCGCGAGACGCGCCGTCCGGCGCGGATCGTGGAGCGGTGTCGTTTCCGCCCGTTGTGGGCCGTCCGGGGCCGCGGGTCTCGGGCGGGACGGCTGCCCGGCAGGCCATGAAAGGGTCAAATCTCAGTATTCGGTCTATCTGGTCTCGGTATTCGGTACGCTGATGACAGCGGGCCTCCGGTGTCCCTAGCATCGTCGACATGAAGCGACAGACGGATCTCACGAAGCGGCGGGCGGTCGACCTGTGCCGCGTGGCCGCCTGTCTGTGTCGAATGCGCTAACTCGGCGTTTTGGCTGGGCAGTTGAAGCCCGCCGCCGATTTTCCCGGTGACCTTGCCCGGCCGCCCCGGCCGGCCGTCGCCGCAGCTCCCCGCCCGGTCGGCCCGGACCACCACCCTCGTCCCAGTATTCGGACAGGAATTCGGACCGCAGTCGCCCGGGCACCCGGCAGCACCTCCCGAGCAGAACCTTCCGCACACCGCCCTCGGATGGAGAACACCACCATGAGCCGCAGCGACGTCCTGGTCGACGCCGACTGGGTCCAGGCCCACCTGGACGACCCGAAGGTCGTCATCGTCGAGGTCGACGAGGACACCTCCGCGTACGACAAGAACCACATCCGCAACGCCGTCCGGATCGACTGGAAGCAGGACCTCCAGGACCCGGTCCGCCGCGACTTCATCGACCAGGCCGGCTTCGACGCGCTGCTCAGCGCCAAGGGCATCGCCAACGACGACACCGTCGTGCTCTACGGCGGCAACAACAACTGGTTCGCCTCGTACGCCTACTGGTACTTCAAGCTGTACGGCCACGGTGACGTCCGCCTGCTGGACGGCGGCCGCAAGAAGTGGGAGCTGGACTCCCGCGACCTGGTCGCCGAGGTGCCGGCCCGCGAGGCCACCGAGTACCGGGCGCAGGCCGTCGACTCCTCGATCCGCGCCTTCCGCGACGACGTGCTCGCGGCCATCGGCCAGCTCAACCTGGTCGACGTCCGTTCGCCCGACGAGTTCTCCGGCAAGCTGCTCGCCCCGGCGCACCTCCCGCAGGAGCAGTCGCAGCGCCCCGGCCACGTGCCGAGCGCCCGCAACATCCCGTGGGCCAAGAACGCCAACGACGACGGCACCTTCAAGAGCGACGACGAGCTCAAGGCGCTGTACGAGGCCGAGGGCATCGACCTGGCGAAGGACACCATCGCCTACTGCCGCATCGGCGAGCGCTCCGCGCTCACCTGGTTCGTCCTGCACGAGCTGCTCGGCCAGGAGAACGTCAAGAACTACGACGGTTCGTGGACCGAGTACGGCAGCCTCGTCGGCGTGCCGATCGAGCTCGGCAGCAACTGAGCCTGCGGCTCGACCGTCGTCAGAAGGGAAGACAAGACATGTGCGGTGCGAAGGCCGGCGGCCCGGACCTGGCAGGAGTTGACGTGGCGAACGAAACGATCATCCAGGGTTCGGTGACCCGCGACGGTGAGCCGGTCAACGGCTACGTCCGGCTGCTCGACGAGGGGGGCGAGTTCACGGCCGAGGTGCCCACCTCGGCGACCGGCCAGTTCCGGTTCTTCGCCCGCCCGGGCAAGTGGACCCTGCGCGCGCTGGTGCCGGGCCAGACCGTGGACCGTCAGGTGGTGGCCTCCCAGGGCACCGCCGTCGAGGTCGCGATCGCGGTCTGATCGGCGCCCGAGCGACCCGATCGACCCGATCCACCTGATCCGCCCGATCCACCAGATCCGCGGACGAAGTACACCGAGGGCCCTGCCGCGGCAGGGCCCTCGGTCGTACCGTGGAGGCGTGCAGACAAGGCGGCGGCGGCACTACTACTTCGCCCTGATGGGCGTCTGCCTGGGCCTGTTCGTGCTGGCCTGGGGCGTGGTGAGGTTCTTCTCCGTGCCCGCCGCGATCGGCATGTGCGTGGTCGCGATGGTGATCCCGCCGGCCGCCGCCGTGTTCGCCAACAAGCGGGACCCGGACGACGACTGGTGGAACGACCCGCGCTGGGACGACCCGAAGTGGGACGATCCCGGCCACGACCGGGACCGCCCCGACCACGAGGAGCACCCGTAGGCGTCAGTAGACGAGTGCCTGGACGTTGTCCGCCATGATCTCGCTGACGAAGACCTGCGCGCCCGCGATCCGGACGCCCTCGACGGTGTCCTGCTGCACGATCCCCCGGCGGGCCGCACACTGGGTGCACAGCGTCACCGAGCCGCTCGCGAGGATCGCCTCCAGCAGGTCCGGAAGCGGTGCCGCGTGCGGCAGTTCGAACTCCGCCGCCCGCCCCGGCAGGGCGAACCAGGAGGACTCCCCGGTCAGCCAGAGCGAGACCTCGATCCCACTGGCGACGGCCACCGCCGCGACGGTGAACGCCTGCGAACACCGCTCCGGCGCATCGGCCCCGGCGGTGACCTTGATGACGAGTTTCTTCGACATGGCGCCACCTTAGAGGGCTCGCGGCCCCCGCTCGCCGTCATCCCAGGATCCCTTGGGGAAACCTTGGACGGCGGGGGAGAATCGGCGCGAACGATGACGTGGTGGGGCTCACCGCGACCGGCCGATGACCGGCGGATAGAGTGAGCGGCAGCAAAATCCACCACACTGTCGCCGCCTGGGAGCCACCCGTGTCCGGTCTGGAAATCTTCTTCGACGGTCTGCTGGCCCTCATGGCCGTGCTGATCACCTGGTTCGCCATCTTCTCGGTGATGAAGCTCTACCAGGGCCAGCGCTGACCCTGCCGTACGGTTGAGGCAGCCCACACCGACGACGACAGCGACCAGGAACATGATCGAGATCCCCTCTGACCTCCACAAGGACGTCGTCCCGCTCGCCTTCCTCCTCGGCACCTGGGAGGGCGCGGGCGTTTACGACTTCCCCGGCGCCGAGAAGTGCAACTTCGGCCAGGAGATCGTGATCCGGCACGACGGCCGGCCCTTCCTGGAGTTCCGCTCCCGTACCTGGGTGCTGGACAACGAGGGCGAGAAGGTCCGTCCGCTGGAGAACGAGCACGCGTTCTGGCGCATCACCAGCAACCACGACGGCACCAGCGGCGTCCGCGGGATCGAGATCTCCTCCGTCCGCGACGACGGCACCGTGGAGATCTGGTACGGCGAGCTGGCCGACGGCAAGCCGCAGATCGACGTCTCCACGGACGCGGTCGCCCGGATCGAGGGCTCGCCGGAGTACTCGGGCGGCAAGCGGCTGTACGGCTTCGTCAACGAGGAGCTGCTCTGGGTCGGCGAGAAGGCCGCCCCGAACGTGCCGCTGCGCCCGTACATGTCGGCCCAGCTGAAGAAGGTGCTCAGCCCGGCCCAGCTGATCAAGGACATCAACGACCTGCCGGACGACGGCATCGCGTTCTTCAAGTGAGCCCGGCGCTCCGCTGAGCGGTACGGCTTTCGCGTGAGGTAGGGACCGGCCGCCGGCCGGTCCCTACACTTGCCTCAGGACCCCCGACCTTGGCAGGGACAGCACCGTGGCGGACACCGGCACCACCGACTGGCAGCTCTCCGGCGACTGGAAGGCCGACCTGCGTGAACGCGGCTACCGGCTGACCCCGCAGCGGCAGCTCGTACTCGAAGCCGTCGACCGCCTCGACCACGCCACCCCCGACGAGATCCTCTGCCACGTCCGGCAGACCGCCAGCGGCGTCAACATCTCCACCGTCTACCGGACCCTGGAGCTGTTGGAGGAGCTCGGCCTGGTCTCGCACGCCCACCTCGGCCACGGCGCCCCGACCTACCACCTGGCCGGCCGCCACCACCACCTGCACCTGGTCTGCCGGGACTGCGACAAGGTCTCCGAGACCGGCACCGAGATCGCCGAGCCGCTGATCAGCAGCCTGCGCGAACAGCACGGATTCGACACCGACCTCAAGCACTTCGCCATCTTCGGCCGCTGCGCCGACTGCACCGCCAAGCTCGCGGACGGCCGGTCGTAAGCTGGCCGGTATGAAGAGCCCGCTGCTGAGCCTGCCCGGAGCCGTCCCCGCCGAAGGCGCCGACGAGGGCGTCGCCGCCCACTACGGCGACATCTTCCGCGAGCAACGCAACCTCGCGCAGGGCACCGGCTTCGTCGACCTCTCGCACCGCGGCGTGCTCACCGTCACCGGCCAGGACCGCCTGGCCTGGCTGCACCTGCTGCTCACCCAGCACGTCAGCGCGCTGGCGCCGCAGGAGGCCACCGAGGCGCTGGTGCTCTCCCCGAACGGGCACGTCGAGCACGCGCTCTACCTGGTCGACGACGGCACCACCACCTGGGCGCACGTCGAGCCGGGCACCCAGGAGGCGCTGCTGGGCTACCTGGAGAGCATGAAGTTCTTCTACCGGGTGGAGGTCGCCGACGCGACCGCCGAGTACGCCGTGGTGCACCTGCCGGCGGGCTCCACCGCCTCCGTCGAGGGCGTCGCGGCGGTGCGCGAACTCCCGTACGGGCGCGACCTGTTCGTGCCGCGCGCCGAGCTGGCGAAGCTGACCGCCGGGTACGGTCCGGCGGCGGGGGTCTGGGCGTACGAGGCGCTGCGGATCGAGGGCCACCGGCCGCGGCTGGGCTTCGAGACCGACCACCGGACCATCCCGCACGAGGTGGACTGGCTGCGCACCGCCGTCCACCTGCAGAAGGGCTGCTACCGCGGACAGGAGACCGTCGCCCGGGTGCACAACCTGGGCCGGCCGCCGCGCCGCCTGGTCTTCCTGCACCTGGACGGCACCGAGGAGACGCTGCCCCCGCACGGGACGCAGGTGCGGCTGGCCGCCGAGCCGGACGGGCGCCCGATCGGCTTCGTCACCTCCTCGGCCCGCCACCACGAGCTGGGGCCGATCGCGCTGGCGATCGTCAAGCGGAACGTCCCGGTGGACGCGGTGCTGCTGGCCGGGACGGTGCCGGGCACCCAGGACGTGATCGTCCCGCAGTAGCCCGTGCGCCCGGCTGCGGTCAGACCTCCACGAGGACGGTGAACGGGCCGTCGTTCACCAGCGCCACCTGCATGTCGGCGCCGAACCGGCCCGTCTCCACCTTGGCGCCGAGCGCGCGCAGTTGGGCGACCACCTCGTCCACCAGGGGCTCGGCGACCGGGCCGGGGGCGGCGGCGTTCCAGGTCGGGCGGCGGCCCTTGCGGGCGTCGCCGTAGAGGGTGAACTGGCTGATCACCAGCAGCGGGGCCCCGAGGTCGGAGCAGGACTGCTCGACGCCCTCGTCGTCGGCGGGCAGCAGCCGCAGCGTCCACAGCTTGCGGGCCAGTTGGGCCGCCTTGGCCGGGGTGTCCTCGTGGGTGACGCCGACCAGGACGCAGAGCCCGGGCCCCTCGATCGCGCCGACGGTCTCTCCGGCCACGGTCACCCTGGCCTCGGTCACTCGCTGCACCACTGCTCGCATGCCGCCATTGTGCCGGAGGCCCACGGGGTGCTCGGTGGGCACCCGGGGCGTGCGGGAGGGGCGCGTGTGCAGGTGGTGCACGCTGGGTGGTGCACGCCTGCGCGGGGTCGGGCGCCGCTCTTCCTGCGGAAAGGTCCGGTCATATCAGCCACCCCCGTTCGCCAGGGGGCCGTTCGGGTGCACGGGCGGTGCGCCCGCGCCGGGCGGGGTGGCACGCTGGTGGACCGTACGGAGGGCCCGGCGCGCCATATGGTCCGCCGCACCGGGCCGGGCTCGGCCGGGAGGTCGAGCCGGTAGGTCAGGCGTTCTGGCGGCATCGCCCCGGTGGGTGGTTGCGGCCGGGAACCGGAACCTTCGGGGGTGGCCGGGCGTGCCAACGGACGGGACGCGTGAGCCCGTCGGGGGACGGGCCGGACCGGCGGCAGGGACGCAGTGCCGCGAGCGGGCGGGATCGGACGACGGCAGGTGGGTTGGTTGATGGACGCGAGCAGCGCGGCGTGGGACCGGTCCGGGCACGTGGCGGAGGTCGCCGGGGGCGCCGGGGCCCTGGGCACGGCGATAGAGCCCGACCTGGAGCGGCTGGGCCTGGACCAGCTGCGGATCCTGCGCCGGGAGACCCTGGAGCAGGAGGCCGACCTCTCCTACCTGCGGCGGCTGCTGCACGGGCGGATGGACATCCTGCGCGCCGAACTCGACCGCCGGCCCGGCGGTCCGCCGCGGCCGGCCGGACCGCCCGGGGCGGGCGGTGCCGACGGCCCCCCCGGCGACCTGCTGGACCGCCTCCCGGCCATCCTGACCGACGCGCCCTCCACCGTGCGGCGCTCGGCCCGGCACGTCACGCTCGGGCCGCCGCGCGGCCACGAGTCCCAGCTGGAGGCGGCCGAGCTGATGGGGGACGTCCAGCTCGCCGACCTGGCCGCGCACCCGGCGGAGGAGCTGCTGGCCGCGCTGGAGCGGCTGCGCACGCACGAGCGCGAGGTGTCCGGGCGGCGGCAGCGGCTGCTGCGGACGGCCGACGGTTGCAGCGCGGAGATCACCCGCAGGTACCGTGATGGGGAAGCACGGGTCGAGGACCTGCTCGCAGGGGGGCCGCTCTGACCGGGTGAGGTACCACGGGCGGGCGGGGCCCGGTCCACCCTCACCCCCGGAAGGCTCCCGCCATGTCCCAGTCCGCCACCCCGCCCGTCGTCCTCGCCGAGGTCATACGCTCGGGCTTCACCGAGGGCCGCCACCACGGCTCCCTGGTGCTGCTCGCCGCCGACGGCTCGGTGGAGTTCGCGCTCGGCGACCCCGACGCACCGGTCTTCCCCCGGTCGACCGCCAAGCCGTTCCAGGCGGTGGCCACGCTGCGGGCCGGGCTGGCGATCGAGGGCGAGCTGCTGGCGCTGGCCGCCTCCAGCCACTCCGCAGAATCGTTTCACCTCGATGCTGTCCGGGCCATCCTGAGCTCCGCCGGGCTCGACGAGTCCGCCCTGCGCACCCCGGCCGACCTCCCGCTGGACGAGACCGAGGCGGAACTGCTGCTCGGCTCCGGCGGCCGCCGCGCCCCCGTCCTGATGGACTGCTCCGGCAAGCACGCCGGCTGGCTCGCCGCCTGCGTCGCCAACGGCTGGGACACCGCGAGCTACCTCGACCCCGGGCACCCGATCCAGCTTCTGGCCCGCGAGGCCCTGGAGGAGGGCACCGGCGAGACCGCCACGCACGCCGGGGTGGACGGCTGCGGCGCGCCGCTGCTGGCCGTCACGCTGACCGGCCTGGCACGCGGCTACCGCGGCCTGGTGCTGGCCGCCGAGGGCACGGCGCCCCGCCGGGTGGCCGACGCGATGCGCGCCCACCCCGAGTACGTGGCCGGCACCCGCCGGGCCGACACCTGGCTGATGCGGGCCGTCCCCGGCGCGCTGTCCAAGATGGGCGCCGAGGCCGTCCAGGTGGTGGCGCTGCCGGACGGGCGGGCGCTCGCCTTCAAGATCGACGACGGCGGCGAGCGGGCCCGCGGCCCGGTGCTGGCGGCCGCACTGCGCCGGCTCGGGGTGACCGGCGCGGACGAGACCGTCGAGCGGATCGGGGCGGCCCCGCTGCTGGGCGGCGGCGCCCCGGTCGGGCAGGTGCGGGCGGCCTTCTAGCGGCCTCCCACGACTTCCGGGGAGCCCGCAAGGGGCCTCCCCGGGGCCTGCCGCGGCCTCCCGGGGCCTGGCAGCGGCCTTCCAGGGGATGCGGGGCGGCCGTCGGCGTGCGGGCGGAGCGGCGGCGGTGCACGGTGGACCGGGGGCCGTCGCACAGCTGAGGGAGTCCGCCATGACTGACCACGTGTACCGGGTGACCGAGATCGTCGGATCCTCGACCGAGAGCGTCGACGCCGCGATCCGCAACGGGGTGGAGCGGGCCTCCCGGACGCTGCGCAACCTCGACTGGTTCGAGGTGACGCAGGTCCGGGGCCACCTGGAGGACGGCGGGGTGAAGCACTACCAGGTCGGACTGAAGCTCGGCTTCCGGCTGGAGGACTGAGCCCGCTTCCGCGGCCCGGCCCAGGCCCGCTCGCAGCCCCGCCCTACAGCTCCGCCGTCGGCCCCGGCCGCCCGGTCAGCGTTCGGGCAGCACCAGCGGCACCCCGGTGCGCGGGTGCGCCAGCACCTCGACCGGGTGGCCGTACACCTCGCTGAGCAGCGGGGCGCGCAGCACCTCGGCGACCGGCCCGTCCGCGACCGTCGACCCGGCGTTCAGCAGCACCACCCGGTCCGCGTAGGCCGCCGCCAGGGACAGGTCGTGCAGCACCACGACCACGCCGTCCCCGGCGGCGGCGCGCTCCCGGGCGACCCGCAGCACCAGCTCCTGGTGGCGCAGGTCGAGGGCGGCGGTCGGCTCGTCCAGGAGCAGCAGCGGGGCGCGCTGGGCCAGCACCCGGGCCAGCGCCACCCGGGCCCGCTCGCCGCCGGACAGGGCGGTGAACGGGCGCCCGGCGAAGGCGGCGGACTCGGTGGCGGCCATCGCCTCGGCGACCACGGCCTCGTCCTCGGCGGCGGCCGCCGTGCCGGTCCAGGGGGCGCGGCCCATCCGGACCACCTCGTCGGCGGGGAACGGGAAGGACAGCGCGGCGGACTGCGGCAGCAGCGCGCGGTGCAGGGCGAGCTCGGCGGCGCCGTAGCCGGCCAGCGGGCGGCCGCGCAGCCGGACCTCGCCGCCGTCCGGCCGGACGTCGCCGGCCAGGACGGACAGCAGGGTGGACTTGCCGGCGCCGTTCGGTCCGAGCAGCGCGACCACCTCTCCGGCGGCGACCCGCACCGACGCGCCGTCCAGCAGGGCACGCCCGCCGATGGTCAGCCGGATGGTCTCGGCGGTCAGCAACTCGCTTCCGGGCAGGGGCCGTTCGGGCACCTCCCGGGGGGTTCGCAATCTCATGCCCAGCCTCCCTGCCGGCTCCTGGTACGGCGCAGCAGCCAGAAGAAGAACGGACTGCCGATCAGTGCGGTGAGCACCCCGAGCGGCAGCTCGGCCGGCTCGGCGACGGTGCGGGCGGCGAGGTCGGCGGCCACCAGGACCAGCGCGCCGCCGAGCGCCGAGGCGGGCAGCAGGAAGCGGTGGCCGGGCCCGGCCAGCATCCGCAGCAGGTGCGGGACGACCAGCCCGACGAAGCCGATGATGCCGCTGACCGCGACGGCCGCGGCGGTGAGCAGCGCGACGACGGTGATCAGCACCAGCCGCATCCGCTCGACGTCCACCCCGAGGTGGCGGGCCGGGCGTTCGCCGAGGGCCAGCAGGTCCAGCTTGCGGGCGTACAGCGGGGCGACGGCCAGGCCGACGGCGGCGAACGGCAGGACGGCGAGCACCTTGCCCCAGGTGGCCTGGGCGAGCGAGCCGAGCTGCCAGAAGGTGACCTGGCTGATCGCGGCGGAGTCGGCGGTGAACAGGAAGATCCCGATCAGCGCGCCGCAGAAGGCGTTCACGGCGACCCCGGTGAGGATCAGCGTGACCACCTCGGTGCGTCCGCCGGAGCGGGCCATCAGGTACACCGCGAAGACGGTCAGCAGGCCGCTGGCGAAGGCGAAGGCGGTGATCGTCCAGCTGCCGAGGGCGTCCAGGCCGAGCACGATGCAGGCCACCGCGCCGACCGCGCCGCCCGAGGAGACGCCGATCACGGCGGGTTCGGCCAGCGGGTTGCCGAACACGCCCTGCATCAGCGCTCCGGCGCAGCCGAGCGAGCCGCCGACCAGCAGGGCGAGCACCACCCGGGGGAGCCGGACGTTCCACAGCACCGACTCGGGCACCCGGTCCAGGGCGTGCCCGCCGAGGCCGAGCCGGTGGGCGGCGGAGGCCAGGATGTCGCCGAGCGGGATGCGGTAGGCGCCGATGCCGGCGGCGAGCAGGGCGCAGAGCACCAGGGCGGCGGCGAGCCCGGCGGTGATCAGGGTGGTCCTGCTGACGGCGGGCGCGGTCTTCGCCCGTACGGCGGTGGTCACTTGGCGTCCGCCGGGTAGAGCTGGGCGGCGATCTCGCGGAGCACCTGGGGGGTGCGCGGGCCGTAGCTGAGCAGTTGGCCGTCCTCGATCGAGACGATCCGGCGGTCGAGGCCGGCCGGGGTCTGGGCGACGCCGGGCAGCTTGAGCAGGCCGTCGACGCCGCCGACCGAGTCCAGGCCCTTGCTCATCACCAGGATGGCGTCGGGCGCGGCCTTGACCAGGGCCTCGCTGGTGAGCGGGGTGAAGTCGCCGGTGAGGCCGGCGGCGGTGCCGGCGTCCTGGCCGCCGACCGCCTCGATCAGCGAGCCGGCGCCGGAGGCGGGCCCGCCGAGCAGGTAGACGGAGGCGCTGCCGCGCAGGTAGAGGAAGGCGACCTTGGGGTGGCGGGCGGCGGCCGGGGCGGCGGCCCTGGCCTCGTCGATCCGCTGTCCGGTGCGCTCCTTCAACTGCCGTCCGGCGTCCGGGACTCCGAGGGCGGCGGCGACGGTGTCGATGCGCGGGCCGACGTCGGCGAGCCGCTTGGCGTCGTCCAGGACGAGCAGCGGGACGCCGGCCGCGCGGATCTGCGCGATGGCCTCGGCCGGGCCGGTGGAGCGGTCGGCGAGGACGACGGTGGGGTGCAGCGACAGCACGCCCTCGGCGGACACGTCGTGGGCCTGGGTGATCACCGGCAGGGCGGTGGCCTGCTGGAAGGTGGTGGAGACGTCCCGGGCGACCACCTTGGGGCCGAGGCCGAGGCTGAACACCAGCTCGGAGAGGCTGCCGTTGAGCGGGATGATCCGCTCGGCGCTGGTGACGGTGACCTGGCGGCCGTCGACGGAGGCGGTGGTGGCCGGGAGCTGCGGGACGGGTTCGACGGGCAGCGGTTCGACCGCGTCGGGGGCCCGGGAGGAGCTCGCCGCGGCCGCTCCGGTGGTGGTGCCGGACGGGCCGCAGGCGGTGAGGGCGAGCAGCAGGCCGAGGGCGAGCAGCAGGAGGGCGGGCCCGCGGGCCGCCCCGGTTCGGATCGTACTGCTGCTCAACGCGCTTCCCTTCGATGGGAGTTGTCGCCGCTCCGGTCCTGGTGGAGGGGTTGCGGCGGGACTCTTGACTCATATATTAGGTTAGCCTTACCTGAGTTCCGCAAGGGGGTCGGCGCCACGCCCGACCCCTCCCTTGCCGCGCCCTTCACCGCCACTGACCGCACCCCGCCGAGGAGTGATCCGCCGTGCCCCTGTCCAGCCGGCTCCGCCGTCTGGCCGCCACCCTGGTGGCCGCCCTCGCCGCCCTGCTGGCGGTGGGCCTCTCCCCCGGCCCGGCGCACGCGGCGGAGGGCAAGGTCGCCGGCGGGCGGCTGGACTGGGGCATCAAGCAGTCCTTCCTGACGTACATCACCGGTCCCATCGCCAAGGGGAGTTGGACGCTCAACGGCGGCGCGGCCACGGTCGGCGGCAGCACCTTCCGGTTCCACTCCGCGACCGGCGGCTACGACCCGGCGACCGGTGCGCTGACCGCCGCCTTCTCCGGCGGGGTCCGGTTCACCGGGCACCAGGAGAACGGCGCCAACGCGCTCGACCTGAGCCTCGGCCGGCTCACCGTCCGGGCCGTCCAGGGCGGCGCGGCCGGGCTGTACGCCGACGTCAGCAGCAAGTCCAAGGACACCGGACAGGTCAGCAGCGCGAGCCAGGCCAAACTGGCCGAGCTCTCACTGGCCGGCGTCGACCTGCGCGGCGCGGCCGGCACCCTGACGCTCAGCAACGTGCCGGGCACCCTCACCGACGCCGGGGCCAAGGCCTTCGGCAACTTCTACCCCGCCGGGACGGCCCTGGACCCGCTCACCCTCTCGGTCAACCTGCCCGCCGCGCAGCCGACTTCGCAGGCCCCGTCGCCGACCGCCGCGGCCACCCCCTCGGCGGCCGCCGTGCCGACGCCGTCGGCGACCGCCGAGGGGGTGGCCGCCGAGACCCCGACCACCCCGCCCGGCGCCCAGGCCCCCGCCAGGACCGAGTTCGCCAACGGCGCCCTCGACTGGGGCGTGCGCCGCACCTTCCGCGACTACGTCACCGGCGCGATCGCCCAAGGCCGCTGGGAACTCGGCGCCGGCGCGGCGGACGGCGGCGCCTACTTCCGCTGGACCCCGGCCAAGGGCGGCTACGACCCCGCGAACGGCGACCTCACCGCCGCCTTCACCGGCACCGTGCGCTTCACCGGCCTGCGCAGCGGCGACACCTACGGCCTGGACCTCACCCTCGCCAACCCGGGCGTCACCGTGGCCGGCGGCCAGGGCCGACTGGTCGCGGACGTCTCCGGCCGGACCCCGGACGGCGCCACCCAGCAGCTCACCGGCGTCGAGCTGGCCGCCTTCGACCCGGCCGGCCTCAAGCCCGAGGGCGGCCTGCTGAAGGCCGTCGAGGTGCCGCTGAAGCTCACCGAGGGCGGCGCCAAGGCCTTCGGCGGCCTCTACCCGGCCGGCACCGAGATGGACCCGCTGAGCTTCGCCGTCGCGCTCGACCCGGCCGCGGCGCTGCCCCCGCTGCCCGACCTCGGCAGCGCCCCGGCCACCGCGCCGAGCGCCACCGCGACCCCCGCCACCGACCCCTCCGCCGCGCCCGTCGCCTCCTCCTCCCCGGGCGGCTTCCCGGTGGCGGCCGTGGCCGGCGGCGCCGTGCTGGTGGCCGCGCTCGCCGTGACCGGCGGCCTGCTCGTCCGGCGCCGCCGCGCGGCCGCCGCGCCGGGCGCGGGCGCCGACGGCGGCCCCGGCGATGCGCCGGGCCCCGGCGACGCGGCCTGACACCCCGGAGCGTCCCCCCGCTCCCTCCCCCCGCCCCATCCGAACGGAGTACCCACCATGTCCCGCAACCGCACCCGGCTGGCCGCCCTCGCGGCCGCCACCGCCGGCCTCGGCCTGACCGCCCTCGGTGCCCCCGCACTGGCCTTCGGCGCGGGCGGCCCCGGCAGCGTCACGTACGACACCGGCGCGCTGGACTGGGGCGTGAAGGCCAGCTTCCGCAGCTACGTCAGCGGCCCGGCCTCCCAGGGCGGCGCCATCGAACTGACCGGCGGCGCCACCACCAACGCCGACGGCACCTTCCACTTCGGCCTGGCGAACGCCACGTACGACCTCGCCACCCACGCGCTGAGCTCCTCCTTCACCGGCGGGGTCCGCTTCACCGCCCACCACGGCGCGCTGGACGTCGCCCTCAGCGACCTCAAGGTCACCACCGCCGGGACGACCGGCACACTCACCGCCGACACCGCGTCCAAGGAGTCGATGGGCGCCACCGAGGTCACCCGACGGGACGACGTGCCGTTGGTGACGTTCACCGTCGGGCGGGACACCACCACCGGGGTGCCGACGGCGGCGAAGCTGACCGAGCAGGGCGCCAAGGCCTTCGCGGGCTTCTACGCGGCCGGGACGGACATGGACCCGCTGTCGCTGCTGCTGAAGCAGAGCCCGGCGACGCCGTCGCCGACGGCCACGGCGACCGCCACCGCTTCGCCGACGGCCCCGACCCCGACCCCGACGTCGACCCCGACCGCCACGGGCACGCCGTCCGCCTCGCCGTCCGCCACCGGCACGCCGTCGGCCACGCCCTCCGCCACGCCGTCGGCCACCACGACGCCGTCCGCGACGCAGTCGCCGAGCGCCACCGCCTCGCCGTCCGCGAGCGCCACCCCGTCCGCGACCGGGACCCCGGCGCCCACCGGTGCCCCCGGCCGGCTGCCGGTGCTGAACGGCACCCTCGACTGGACGGTCAAGGAGAGCTTCCGCGCGTACCTGGCCACCCCGATGGCGAGCGGCAAGGTCGAGTTCGGCGGCGGCGCGGCCGACTACCGCTTCGGCGGCGCCACCGGCGGCTACAACACCGCCGACCACTCGCTGACCGCCGCGTTCGACGGCTCGGTCCGTTTCCTCGGCCACCCCGGCAAGGACGGCTGGGCGCTCGACACCACGCTCTCCAAGCTGGGCCTGACGATCGACCAGGGCGGCGCCTTCCTGACCGCCGACGTGAACGGCAAGTCCCCCGACGGCAAGGCGACGTCGCTGAGCGGCGCGCGGATCGCCAAGCTGGACGTGCCCGCCTCCGCCCTGAAGCCGGTCAACGGCGTGGTGACGCTCTCCGGCGTCCCGGCCACGCTCACCGCCGAGGGCGTCCCGGTGTTCTCCAACTACCCGGCGGGCACGGCCCTGGACCCGGTCAGCGCCACCCTGGCGTTCGACAAGGACGCCAAGCTGCCGGCCACCCCGCCGCCCGCCGGGTCCGGTGCCGGCGCCGGTGCTGGTGGCGCCAACCAGCCTGCCGGAGGCCAGGGTTCGGGTACCGGCGCGGTCGGTGGCGCCTCGCTGACCACCGGCGGCGGCCTGACCGGTGCGGGCGGTGCGGGCGGCGTGCTGGCCGCCACCGGTTCGCAGACCCCGATGGTCCCGCTGCTGGCCACCGCGGCCGGTCTGCTGCTGGTCGGCGGCAGCGCCACCGTGCTGGTGCGCAACCGGCGCGGCGCGCGCTCCTGACGCACCCCCGGGACGCGCGACGGCCCCGGCGAGCAACCGCTCGCCGGGGCCGGTCCGTTGGCGCACCCGGACGGGTGCGCCCTACGGAGAAACGTTCAGGCGCTCAGCGGGTAGCGCGCGTCCAGGTCCCGGAAGACCGCGCCGTTGAGCACGAAGGCCCGCTTGCACTCCTCGACCACCCGGCGCCGCTCCACCTCGTCCATCGCCAGCCCGGCCGCGTCGAGCCGGGCCCGGTAGTCGCGCTTGAAGGCGGCCGGGTTGTCGACCTCCTCGAAGACGTAGAACCGCACGCCGTCGCCCTTGCGCTCGAAGCCCCAGGTCTTCTCGGCGATGCCGCGGATGATCTGACCGCCGGACAGGTCGCCCAGGTAGCGGGTGTAGTGGTGCGCGATGTACCCGGCCGGCCACGTCTCGGCCAGTTCCTCCACCCGCGCGACGTACGCGGCGGTGGCCGGCAGCGGCGCCAGGCCGTCCTGCCAGTCCGGTCCGCGCAGGTGCGCCAGGTCGCGCTCGATGGCGGCGGTGCGCAGCAGCGCCCGGTCGATGAAGGGCCCGGCGAGCGGGTGCTCCGCCAGGTGTCCGGCACGGCTCTCCAGGGCCCGGTAGACGTACCAGAGCTGGCCGGTGAGGTCGGCGTAGGCCTCGATGCCGAGCCGTCCGCCCAGCAGGTGGCTCATGAACGAGGACTGTTCCGCGGCCTCGTGCTCCTCGCTGCTGGCGGTGCGGAGCGCGGTGGAGAACGGGACGGGCTCGGGCGTGGGCATGCGGCCTCCAGGATCGGATTCGGCCCCGACTGTTTTGGTTAGCCTAACCTAACAAATCGTCTTGCCGACAGGCTGTCGGCAAGACGGCCGCGCCCGGCCCCGGACACGGCGAAGGCCGGGGCCCGCGGACGAATCCGCGAACCCCGGCCTCCGGCTGCCCCGACCTACCTCGAACTGCTCAGAACGATCTGATCGAACGAGATCGGAACGACGGCTCAGTGGCCGCCCTGCTCCGCCAGACGCTTGATCGAAGCGGTGACCTCGGCCTCGGCCTCGGCGCGGCCGACCCAGTTGGCGCCCTCGACGGACTTGCCGGGCTCCAGGTCCTTGTAGACCTCGAAGAAGTGCTGGATCTCCAGACGGTCGAACTCCGACACGTGGTGGATGTCCCGCAGGTGCTCCCAGCGCGGGTCGGTGGCCGGAACGCACAGCAGCTTGTCGTCGCCGCCGGCCTCGTCGGTCATCTGGAACATGCCGATGGCGCGGCACTTGATGAGGCAACCCGGGAAGGTCGGCTCGTCCAGGATCACCAGCGCGTCCAGCGGGTCGCCGTCCTCGCCGAGCGTGCCCTCCACGTAGCCGTAGTCGGCCGGGTAGCGGGTCGAGGTGAAGAGCATCCGGTCGAGCCGCAGCCGGCCGCTCTCGTGGTCGACCTCGTACTTGTTACGAGAGCCCTTCGGGATTTCGATAAGGACGTCGAATTCCAACGGTTCCTCCAAGGTAGGGACTGACAGAATCCAAGTGTCTCCTACGGGAGTGAGTGCTCGGGAAAGGGGCCGGTCGGTGGGAACAGGGGTCGGGGCGGCGCGCCGCCGCAGGGGGACGGCCGCCGGACTGTTCGGAGCGGCCCTGCTGGTCGCCGGAACGGTCCTGACCTCGGGCGGAGCGTACGCGCAGCCCTCCCCTGGCCCCGGCGGCCACAGCACCGAGCACGGCGAGGGCGACGGCCGGGACGGCCGCGACGGTGGGAAGGGCGGCCGGGGGAGGGGCGACGGCAAGCCCGGGCCGGGCGACACCCCGGCCACCCGCCCGGCCGAACAGCCCACCGCCCCCGGCACCGCCGCCGGCTCCACGCCCAGCGGCACCGGCTCCACGGGCCCCACCGGCTCCACCCCCGCCCCGGGTGGCGGCGCCCGCCCGGCCCCCGCCCCCGGCGCCGTCCTGGCCACCGTCGAGGCCGGCGGCGCCGCCGCCGCACCCACCGCCCAGGGCCTCCAGCAGGCGCTCGCCGCCGCCGTCGCCGACAAGAGCCTCGGCACCGTCACCTTCGCCGTCGCGGACGCCGCCGGCGGCCAACTCCTGTACGGCTCCGGCGAGAACACCCCGGGCACCCCCGCCTC
Organism: Kitasatospora sp. NPDC056731; assembly: GCF_040687675.1. NCBI lineage: Bacteria > Bacillati > Actinomycetota > Actinomycetes > Kitasatosporales > Streptomycetaceae > Kitasatospora > Kitasatospora sp. NPDC056731. The sequence continues at coordinate 21,555 of NZ_JBFBNR010000039.1, read as the reverse complement.
CACCACCAAGCTGGCCACCGCGATCGCGGCCCTGTCGCTGATCCCCGGCGACACCCGGCTGACCACCCGGGTGGTCCGGGGCGCGGACCCCGGCACGATCACCCTGGTCGGCGGCGGCGACCCGACGCTCACCGCGCTGCCCGCCGACCAGGTCCAGATCGGTGGTCAGGCGGCCGATGCCGACACCGCCCCCGCCTCGCTCGACGCCCTGGCCCGGCAGACCGCCGCCGCCCTCAAGGCCGCCGGCACCACCACCGTCAAGCTCGACTACGACCTGTCGATGTACGCGGGCAATCCGCAGCACAAGAACCACGACGCGCAGAACATCGCCCTGGTCGTCCCGCTGATGGCCGACGAGGGCAGGGTGGACCCCAAGAGCCGCGACGAGGCGCCGGCCCGGGTCGCCGACCCGGCCGGGAAGGCCGCCGAGAGCTTCGCCGCCCTGCTCAAGGCCCAGGGCGTCGCCGTCGACGGCACGGCCAAGCCCGCCGCCGCCCCGGCCGCCCCCGCCGCCACCGTCCTCGGCCGGGTGGACTCGCCGACCGTCGCCCGGCTGGTCGAGCGCATGCTCACCACCTCCGACAACCAGCTCGCCGAGGCGATGGCCCGTCAGGCGGCCCTCGCCGCAGGCCAGCCGGCCAGCTTCGAGGGCGCCGCCACCGCCGTCACCCGGGAACTCGCCAAGCTCGGCGTGCCGATGACGGGCGTGTCCCTGAACGACGGCAGCGGACTGCACCCGGGCAACGCCGTCCCGCCGGCCGTCCTCGTCCAACTCCTCGCCCTGGCCGCCTCCGACCAGCACCCGGCCCTGCGCCCGGTCCTCACCGGCCTGCCCATCGCCGGCTTCACCGGCACCCTCGGCAAGCGCTACGGGAGCGGTTCGGGCGCCGCCGCCGCGGCCGGCCTGATCCGCGCCAAGACCGGCACCCTCAGCGGCGTCAACACCCTCGCCGGCACCGTCGTCGACGCCGACGGCCGCCTTCTGGCCTTCGCCGTCATGACCCGCACCACGGCCCCCGCCGACACCGCCCGCGCCGCCATGGACCGCATCGCCGCCCGCCTCGCCACCTGCGGCTGCCGCTGACCCGCCCGCGCCCCCGCCCCGGGCCCCGCCGGGGGCGGGGTGAGGGTGTTCGTCGCGGGTGGCTGCCGCTGGTGGGTGGGAGCACGTACGGTGAGGGCATGACGAGCGCGAGTGGCGGTGCTGGCATGGTCGACTGGAATCTCGCGGTCGCAACCGCGACCAGGTTGGTGCGGCCGGGGCCGGAGGTGAGTCGGGCGGAGGCGGCGGCCGTGGTCGCCGAACTGCGCCGGCACGCGCTGGAGGCCGAGGAGCACGTCCGGGCGTTCACGGGGATGCGGTCGAGCAGTCTGACGGCGGCCACCGCGACGCCGGTGCTGGTGGTGGACCGCCCGGGCTGGGTGCGGGCGAACGTGGCCGGCTTCCGTACGGTGGTCCAGCCGCTGGTGGAGAAGCTCCAGGCGCGCCGGGCGAGCAGCCCGACGGCGGGGGTGTTCGGCGCGGTGGGGGAGAAGGCCACCGGCATCGAGGTGGGCGCGCTGCTGGCGTTCCTGGCCGGGAAGGTGCTCGGCCAGTACGAGACCTTCGCCCCGGCGGAGCCTTCGCTGGAGGCCCCGGACAGCCCGGCGGCGCTGTTCGACAAGCCGCGGCTGGGGCCGGAGGGCCCGGGGCCGGGCCGGCTGCTGCTGGTGGCGCCGAACATCGTGCACGTCGAGCGGGAGCTGGACGTCGACCCGTCCGACTTCCGGCTCTGGGTCTGCCTGCACGAGGAGACGCACCGGACGCAGTTCACCGCGGTGCCGTGGCTGCGCGACCACATCCAGTCCGAGGTGCAGTCCTTCCTGGCGGAGACGGACGTGGATCCGGGCGCCCTGCTGGACCGGCTGCGGGACGCGGCGGGTTCGCTCGGCGGCGGGCTGCCGGGTGTCGGGGGCCGGGAGGGCGTGCCGTCGGCGGGGCTGATGGAGGTCGTCCAGTCGCCGGCGCAGCGCGAGATCCTGGGCCGGCTGACGGCGGTGATGTCGCTGCTGGAGGGCCACGCGGACGTGGTGATGGACGGGGTCGGCCCGGCGGTGGTGCCGACGGTGGCGGAGATCCGGGAGAAGTTCCAGCAGCGCCGGGACCGCGGGGCGAACCGGCTCGACCTGCTGTTGCGCCGGCTGCTCGGCATGGACGCGAAGCTGCGCCAGTACCAGGACGGCGCGGTGTTCGTGCGCGGGGTGGTGGGGCAGGTCGGCATGGAGGGCTTCAACCGGGTCTGGACCTCCCCGAACACGCTGCCGACCAAGGAGGAGATCCACGATCCGGCCGCCTGGGTCGCCCGCGTCGCCCGCTGAGGCGGGCTCGGACGGGGCTCGGACCCCAAGCGCCGCGCGGTGGTCGGTGGTGGTCAAACCCGCTCGTACGAGTGGTCCAATCGGGCAGACGGAGGGTGAAGATACGTTTCTCCATTCACCCGAACGTGGGACGGTGGTCGTACCGGTGGCGCGGGTGGCGTAGCGGGGTGCTCCTTTCTGCCACCATCTGTGAGCGCCCGGTAACAGGGCGCTCATGAAGCTGCGCGGCCCAGCCGCGCGAGCCGCCGTCCTGTCCCCTCCGTCGAGGAGTCGTCCGCCGTGGGTCCACACCCCGCAGTCGCAGCGATACGCCTGGCCGTCCGCCGCACGCTCACCGACCTCGCCGCCGAGGCCGGTACCACCTTCACCGCGCCCGTGCGCGAGCCCCGCGAGCGCCCGGCCGGGGCGCCCCTGGTGGGCGCCGCCGTCGGCACCACCCTGATCGGCAACGCCGCCCGGCACCCGTCCGGACTGCCCCGGACCCCGGCCGCCCCCGGCTCCCCGCTGGTGCTGGTCGCCGTCAGCGGCGGCGCCGACTCGATGGCGCTGGCCATCGCCGCCGCCTTCGAAGCCCCCAAGATCGGCCTGCGGGTCGGCGCCGTCACCGTGGACCACGGCCTGCAGCCCGGCTCCGCCGACCGGGCCGCCCAGGTGGCCGAACGGCTGCGCTCGCTCGGCCTGGACCCGGTCGAGGCGATCCCGGTGCGCGTCGGCCGGTCCGGCGGCCCGGAGGCCGCCGCCCGGGACGCCCGCTACGCGGCCCTGGACGCGGCCGCCGAACGGCTCGGCGCGGTCGCGGTGCTGCTCGGCCACACCCGGGACGACCAGGCCGAGACGGTGCTGCTGGGCCTGGCGCGCGGTTCGGGCTCCCGCTCGCTGGCCGGGATGCCGGCGCAGAAGGGCCGCTACCGCCGCCCGCTGCTGGAGCTGGACCGGGCGGCCACCCGGCAGGCCTGCTCCGCCCAGGCGATCCCGGTCTGGGACGACCCGCACAACTGTGATCCCGCCTACACCCGCTCCCGGGTCCGGCACGAGGTGCTGCCGGTGCTGGAGAAGCACCTGGGCGGCGGGGTGGTCGAGGCGCTGGCCCGCACCGCCCGGCTGTTCCGCGACGACGCGGACGCCCTCGACCAGTGGGCCTCCCTGGCCGAACGCGACCTCCGGACGGGTGAGGGCGCCCTGGACGCCGTGAAACTCGCCGAACTCCCGCCCGCGGTCCGCCGCCGGGTGCTGCGCCGGGCCGCGCTGCGCGCGGGCTGCCCGGCCGGGGACCTGTTCGCGCGGCACCTGGAGACGATCGACCTGCTGGTCACCGGATGGCGCGGCCAGGGGCCGCTGCACCTACCCGGGGGCGTCGAGGCCACCCGCAGGTGTGGCACGCTGGTCTTTCGGCGGCAGGGCGACTGACGGACGGGCATGTCCCGGGGTAGTCGGCCGCCGGCCACACAGACCCCGAACGTTTGAGGACGTATCCCCGGTGGACCAGAACGACATGGGCGCTGACCTCGCGAAGGTGCTCATCAGCAAGGACGAGATCGACGCCAAGCTCCTGGAGCTGGCCGAGCGCATCGACCGGGACTACGCAGGCAAGGACCTGCTGATCGTCGGCGTCCTCAAGGGGGCTGTGATGGTCATGGCCGACCTCGCCCGGGCCCTGCACTCGCAGGTCACCATGGACTGGATGGCGGTGTCCTCCTACGGCATGGGCACCAAGTCCTCCGGCGTGGTCCGCATCCTGAAGGACCTGGACACCGACATCGCCGGCCGGGACGTCCTGATCGTCGAGGACATCATCGACTCCGGTCTGACCCTGTCCTGGCTGCTGGGCAACCTGAGCTCGCGCGGCCCGGCCTCGCTGGAGGTCTGCGCCCTGCTGCGCAAGCCGGACGCGGCCAAGGTCGAGATCGACGTGAAGTACGTCGGTTTCGACATTCCGAACGAGTTCGTGGTCGGCTACGGCCTGGACTACGCGGAGAAGCTGCGTAACCTGCCCTTCATCGGGACGCTCGCCCCGCACGTCTACGGGGGCTGAGGGCTCCGTTCGGGCTACGGATGGGAACAGGAGCCGGTTCCCGCCCGTTGGACCGGGGGGACCAAGAACGACAGCCGTGTCGCTGCGCTCCCGCCATGCGCGGGTGTGACTGCGGTACGGTCCATTAAAACCGCTCTTCACATGAGCACCGACCAGGATGCGCCGGCGGCACCCAGCCCGCGGCGCCGCTGAGTGGCAGGAGGGACGGGGCGGCAACGCCCCGCATGGATGGACGTCAAGCGATACTTCCGTGCGCCGATCATGTGGATCGTGCTGGCCGTCCTCGCCGTCATCGTCTTGATGCAGGTCGTTTCGGATTCGAACGGCTACAAGACGGTGGACACCGGTCAGGTCGTCGCGGCGATCGACGCGAAGCAGGTCAAGTCGGCGCAGATCACCACTGGTGACTCGAACACCATCAAGATCCAGCTGAAGGACGGCGCCACGCTGTCCAACGCCGGTACCGGCAAGACGCCGTCCGGCAGCAAGTTCCAGGCCTCGTACATCGGCGACCAGGGTGTTGCGATCGCCGACAAGCTCCAGGCCCAGATCAACGACAACGACCAGAGCACGCTCGCCGAGGGCTACACCATCAGCCCCGAGAAGCAGAGCACCTTCGTCAGCCTGCTGCTGTCGATGCTCCCGATCGTCATCATCGTCCTGGTCTTCCTGTTCCTGATGAATCAGATGCAGGGCGGCGGCTCCCGGGTCATGCAGTTCGGCAAGTCCAAGGCCAAGCTGCTCACCAAGGACACCCCGAAGACGACCTTCGCGGACGTCGCGGGCGCCGACGAGGCGGTCGAGGAGCTCCACGAGATCAAGGAGTTCCTCCAGGAGCCGGCCAAGTTCCAGGCCGTCGGCGCCAAGATCCCCAAGGGTGTGCTGCTCTACGGCCCGCCCGGTACCGGCAAGACCCTGCTGGCGCGTGCCGTCGCGGGCGAGGCCGGGGTGCCGTTCTACTCGATCTCCGGCTCGGACTTCGTCGAGATGTTCGTGGGTGTCGGCGCCAGCCGCGTCCGCGACCTCTTCGAGCAGGCCAAGGCGAACGCCCCGGCGATCGTCTTCGTCGACGAGATCGACGCCGTCGGCCGGCACCGCGGTGCGGGTCTGGGCGGCGGTCACGACGAGCGCGAGCAGACTCTCAACCAGCTGCTGGTCGAGATGGACGGCTTCGACGTCAAGGGTGGCGTGATCCTGATCGCGGCCACCAACCGCCCCGACATCCTGGACCCGGCGCTGCTGCGCCCGGGCCGCTTCGACCGTCAGATCTCGGTCGAGCGCCCCGACCTCCAGGGCCGGCTGGACATCCTCAAGGTGCACCAGAAGGGCAAGCCGATCGCGCCCGACGTCGACCTCTCGGCCGTCGCCAAGCGCACCCCCGGCTTCACCGGCGCGGACCTGTCGAACGTCCTCAACGAGGCCGCTCTGCTGACGGCCCGTTCGGACAAGAAGCTGATCGACAACGGCATCCTGGACGAGGCGATCGACCGCGTCGTGGCCGGTCCGCAGAAGCGCACTCGGATCATGTCCGAGCGGGAGAAGAAGATCACCGCGTACCACGAGGGCGGCCACGCCCTGGTGGCGGCGGCGTGCCCCAACAGCGACCCGGTGCACAAGATCACGATCCTCTCGCGCGGCCGGGCCCTCGGCTACACCATGGTGCTGCCGGACGAGGACAAGTACTCCACCACCCGCAACGAGATGCTCGACCAGCTGGCCTACATGCTGGGCGGGCGCGCGGCGGAGGAGCTGGTCTTCCACGACCCGACCACCGGTGCGTCGAACGACATCGAGAAGGCCACCGCCACCGCCCGGGCCATGGTGACCCAGTACGGCATGACCGAGCGGCTCGGCGCCATCAAGTTCGGCTCGGACAACGCGGAGCCGTTCCTGGGCCGTGAGATGGGCCACCAGCGCGACTACTCGGAAGAGGTCGCCGGGCTGGTGGACGAAGAGGTCAAGAAGCTCATCGAGAACGCGCACAACGAGGCCTGGGAGATCCTGGTCGAGAACCGCGACGTGCTCGACAACCTGGTTCTGGAGCTCCTGGAGAAGGAGACCCTGAACAAGGAGCAGATCGCGGAGATCTTCGCCACGATCGTCCGGCGCCCGGCCCGGCCGGCCTGGACGGGCTCGTCCCGTCGCACGCCGTCCACCCGGCCTCCGGTGCAGTCCCCGAAGGAGCTGGCGCTCACCAACGGCGCCGCCGCGATCGACACCGCCCCGGTGGACATCGTGAAGCTCCCGCCGCTGCCGAGCGCGGAGCCGCCCGCCGAGGGCTGATCCCGCGCACCGTACGGAATGGATGCCGCGTCACCGGGGTTTGTACCCTGGAGACGCGGCATCCGTGCTGTTCAGCAAAGTCGTCCCAAGTAAGCGAGGCCCGCATGATCGACCCGGTGACGCTCGACGGTCCACCCACCGTCGGGACCTTCGACCAGAAGCGGGCCGAGAACGCCATCCGCGAGCTGTTGCTCGCCGTGGGTGAGGACCCGGACCGCGAGGGGCTACTGGAGACCCCGGCCCGGGTCGCGCGCGCCTACAAGGAGATATTCGCGGGCCTCTGGCAGGAGCCCGAGGACGTCCTCACCACCACCTTCGACCTCGGGCACGACGAGATGGTGCTCGTGAAGGACATCGAGCTGACGTCCGTCTGCGAGCACCACCTGGTGCCGTTCCGCGGTGTGGCGCACGTCGGGTACATCCCGTCCGCCAGCGGCAAGATCACCGGCCTGTCCAAGCTGGCCCGGCTGGTCGACGTCTACGCCCGCCGCCCCCAGGTGCAGGAGCGGCTGACCAGCCAGGTGGCCGACGCGCTGATGCGGATCCTGGAGCCGCGCGGGGCGATCGTCGTGGTCGAGTGCGAGCACATGTGCATGTCGATGCGCGGCATCCGCAAGCCCGGCGCCAAGACCATCACCTCGTGCGTCCGCGGCCAGCTGCGCGACCCGGCCACCCGGGCCGAGGCGATGAGCCTCATCATCGGCCGATAGCGCAACGGCCGGCCGGTCCCTCGGACCGGCCGGCCGTCGCCTGCCCGCGCCACCCGCCCGCGTCAGCCGAGCCGCTCACCGATCCACTCCAGCGAGGACGGCAGCTCACGGGTCCAGCTGTCGAAGTTGTGGCCGCCGTCGTCCAGGTAGAGCGAGTCGACCTTGAACTGCGGGTTGGCCGCGGCGACCTGCTGGGCGTGGCCGACGAACTGGAGGGTCTGCGCGAAGTCGCCCTCCTTGCGGGAGGAGACCACCAGCAGCGAGAGGGCGGGGGCCGGGAGGTTCGTCAGCCGCCAGTCGAGGTCGCTCTGCTGCGCCAGGGCGGCGTCGCCGGCGAACAGGTCGCCGCCGGTGAACTGGTCCTCCTTGACCTTGTACTCGCTGTGCAGGCCCACCCCGCTGCCGTAGACGTTCGGGAAGCGCATCGCCAGCCGCAGCGCGCAGCTGCCCCCGGTCGAGTAGCCGAAGACGGACCAGGAGGCGGCCGAGCGGCCGGTCCGGTAGGCGGTGCGGAGCGCCTCCGGCAGGTCCTTGGTGAACCAGGTCTCGGCGCGCGGGCCGCCAGGGACGTCCACGCACTCGGTGTCGCGCGGTGGGGCGACCGTCGGGCGGGCCATCACCACGATGGTCGGCGGCATCTTGCCGGACTTCTGCAGCTCGCCCGCGGTGCGCAGGACGGGCAGCTCCTTGATCAGGTTGAGCGTGGTGCCGGGGAAGCCGGAGATGGCGACCAGGACGGGGAAGCGGACCAGGGCGAACTTCGGGTCGAAGTACTCGGGCGGCAGGTAGACGAACAGCTGGTCGGACAGCCCGGTCTCCTTGCCGGTGACCCGGACCGATTCGACCTTGCCGGTCTCCTCGGGCGGGCCCTTGGGCAGGTCGGTGACGGTCTCCAGACCGCCCTCGGTGGTCGGCTGGACCGGCGTGTCCGAGGCCGAGGTGCCGCCCTTGTGGTTCTCGTTGCTGGTCAGCGCGAGCTTGGTGCTGCCGGGGCTGAGCAGGTCGTCCCACGAGGTGTAGAACCCGAAGGAGTTGTTCACCGCCAGCGCCAGCACGGCCACGACCGCGACTTGAGTGACGGTCAGCAGGCCGATCCGGCCGAGGACGGGCAGCGGGCGCTGGCGCGCCAGCCGCGGCCAGAGCCACAGGGTGGTGACGAGAGCCGCGGCGCCGAGTGCAAGCAGCGAGTTCACCAGTGCGTCGCTGGTCAGTTCCATGCAGTCGGCCTTCCGATGGGACACTGTCGGTGCACGCCTCATCGTCTGGCGGCCCGTCAGCTCCGGCCACCGCGACTAGGCTGTCCGGATGCCCGGGCGAGCTGGGAGGGCGGGGGGAGCCGCAGGCAACCGGCGCCCTAGAATGCGGCGTCCACCGTACGTACGGCGTACCGGAGGACCCTGCCGCGCCACGCGGCGGCAGGGCTTCGGCTCCGTCCCCGGCTCCACCGCAGCGCGCCCACGGCACCGGTTTACCGACCGTTTCCGGATCCTTGGTATGCGCATTGCCTGATGAAGGAAAAGGCATTGAAGGTCCATCACACGTGCTCCCCCGGAGTGACCGGACGGCGTCCCGCAGCCTCTACGCTGAGCTTCCATGAGCGTTCCCGTGTCCGTTGAGCCGAGCCCCGAGCAGCCGCGTCGTCGACGCGGCCTGCAGACGCTTCGCACCCAGGCGGCGGCCGTTCCGAGGGCCTGGCTGCCCCGCGCGGTCGGGTACGCCTGTCTGCTGATCGGCCTGGTCGACATCGCCAGCGCGGTGTTCCCCAAGCTCCGGCACTCCAAGATGCACACCTTCACCGGGCAGCTGCCCGGCGGCACCACCTCGCTGGCCGCGGTCGGGACGATGATGGTCGGCCTGCTGCTGGTGCTGCTCGCGCACGCGCTGCGTCGGCGCAAGCGGCGGGCCTGGCGGGCGGTGTGCGTGCTGCTGCCGGTCGGCGCCGCGCTGCACATCGTGCGCTGGCACCAGGTCGGCCCGGCCGTGGTCTCGCTCGCGGTCTTCGTGGTGATGCTGGTGCACCAGCGCGAGTTCTACGCCAAGGCCGACCCGCGCACCCGCTGGCGGGCGCTGGTCAACCTGATCGTGATGGGCGCCGTCAGCGTGCTGCTCGGCCTGCTGATCGTGAGCACCCGGACCAAGTACGAGATCGGCTACCCGGCCCTGCCCGAGCGCCTCCAGCACGTCGTGTACGGGCTGTTCGGCTTCGAGGGGCCGATCCGGTACAACAACGTCCGGATGTCCGACCTGGTCGCCTACCTGCTCGGCGGGCTGGGCCTGCTGACCGCCTTCACCACCGCCTACCTGGCGCTGCGCCCGGGCAAGCCCAAGCCGGAGCTGACCCCGGAGGACGAGGAGAAGGTCCGCGAGCTGCTCACCCGGCACGGCGAGCGCGACTCGCTCGGCTACTTCGCGCTGCGCCGCGACAAGAGCGTGCTGTTCTCGCCCACTGGCAAGGCCGCGATCTCCTACCGGGTGGTCTCCGGCGTGATGCTCGCCTCCGGCGACCCGGTCGGCGACGTCGAGGCCTGGCCGGGCGCGATCAAGGTGTTCATGGCCGAGGCCCGCGAGCACGCCTGGGTGCCGGCCGTGATGGGCTGCAGCGAGGTCGGTGGCGAGGTCTGGACCCGCGAGGCGGACCTGGACGCGCTGGAGCTGGGCGACGAGGCGATCGTCGACACCGCCACCTTCTCGCTCGCCGGCCGGGCCATGCGCAACGTCCGCCAGATGGTCAAGCGGATCGAGCGCAACGGCTACTCCTGCCAGGTGCGCCGGGTCCGCGACCTCAGCCCGGAGGAGAAGCACCGGATCGCCGACGCCGCCGCCCGCTGGCGCGGCACCGACACCGAGCGCGGCTTCTCGATGGCCCTCGGGCGCTTCGGCGACCCGCTGGACGACGACTGCGTGGTGGTCACCGCCCACAAGGCCCCGGAGGAGGGCGAGAGCGGCGACGACCTGAAGGCCGTGCTGCACTTCGTGCCCTGGGGGCCGGACGGCATCTCGCTGGAGCTGATGCGCCGCGACCGCGCGGCCGACCCGGGCCTGAACGAGCTGCTGATCGTCGCCGCCCTCCAGGCGGTGCCCGCGATGGGCGTGCGCCGGGTGTCGCTCAACTTCGCGATGTTCCGCTCGGCGCTGGCCCGCGGCGAGCGGATCGGCGCCGGCCCGGTGCTGCGGGCCTGGCGCGGACTGCTGGTGTTCCTCTCGCGCTGGTTCCAGATCGAATCGCTGTACAAGTTCAACGCCAAGTTCCAGCCCGAGTGGGAACCGCGCTTCCTGGTCTTCCCGAACACCCGGGACCTGCCGCGGATCGGCTTCGCCGCGATGCAGGCCGAGGCCTTCATCACCCTCGGCATGCCGCGCTTCGGCCGCCGGCGCCAGCGGGAGGGCCTGATGCCCACCCCGGGCGCCCGCGACGTCACCGAGGCCGCCTGAGGCACCGCCGCGACCAACGGGGCCCCCGCCGAGAATCCTCGGCGGGGGCCCCGTTCGATAATGGGCACATGAGCAACTCGCCGTCCTTCTCGCTGCCGGCCGGACTGCCGCGGCTCGACCGCTGCGCCGTGATGGGTGTGGTCAACGTCACGCCCGACTCCTTCTCGGACGGCGGCCTCTGGCACGACCCCGCCAAGGCGATCGCGCACGGGCTCGCCCTGCGTGCCCGCGGTGCGGACCTGGTGGACGTCGGGGGCGAGTCCACCCGGCCCGGTTCGCAGCGGGTGCCCGAGGAGGAGGAGCTGCGCCGGGTGCTGCCGGTGGTGCGCGAGCTCGTCGCCGCCGGGGTCGTGGTGTCGGTCGACACCATGCGGGCCTCCGTCGCCGAGCAGGCCGTGGCGGCCGGTGCCGCGCTCGTCAACGACGTCTCCGGCGGGCTCTCCGACCCGGCGATGGCACAGGTGGTCGCCGACACCGGCGCGCCCTTCGTGGTGATGCACTGGCGCGGCCAGTCCGCGGACATGGAGCGGTTGGCGGTCTACCGGGACGTGGTGACGGACGTCGTCGCCGAGCTGGCCGTCCGGGTGGACGCGCTGCTGGCGGCCGGGGTCAAGGAGGACCAGCTGATCCTCGACCCGGGGCTCGGCTTCGCCAAGACCCCCGAGCACAACTGGGCGCTGCTCGGCCGGCTGGACGCGCTCACCGCGCTCGGCCGTCCCGTCCTCGTCGCCGCATCGCGCAAGCGGTTCCTGGGTACGCTGCTGGCCGACCCGCAATCCGGGGCGCTGCGCCCGGCCCGGGAGCGCGACGACGCGACCGCCGCGGTGTCGGTGCTGTCGGCCCAGGCCGGCGCCTGGGCGGTGCGGGTGCACGACGTGTCCGGCACGGCGGACGCCGTCCGGGTGGTCGCGGCCTGGCAGCACGCGGCCCGGCAAGGGGTGAGGGAGGGTCTGTGACAGGTGACGGCAGGCTGAGCGGCGGAACGGCCGGCCAGGCCCGCGAGGCGGACCTGGAGGCGGTGCTCGCGGCGAACCAGGCGCTCTACCAGGCACTGGAGGAGGGGGACCTGGAGGCGGTCGAGGACGCCTGGCTGGGCGCCGCGGACGCGGACGACAAGGGCGGCGTGGTGTGCGTGCACCCCGGCTGGCCGGTGCTGCGCGGGCGGGCGCAGGTGACCCGCTCGTACATGCTGATCATGATGAACACGGAGTACATCCAGTTCTTCCTGACCGATGTCGAGGCCGAGGTCCACGGAGATGTGGCCCTTGTCACGTGCACCGAGAACATCCTCTCCGGCGGCGAGGCGGAGGAGGAGGGGGAACTCGGTCCGCTGGTCGGCGGAAAGGTCGTATCCACGAATCTGTTCCGCCGTACCCCGGGCGGGTGGAAGCTCTGGTCGCACCACGGTTCACCCGTTCTGACCAGCGGCGACGACGAGGACGAGGACTGATTCGGGCGGCCTTCGGAAAACGCCGCCGGGAGGTCGCCCGGGAATTCCCGAGTGGTCACCGAACGTTCACGTCAATCGCCATTCCGGTGCGCGTGGCGACGGTTCGTGCCGGGTAGGACGGTCAGACGTTGTCAGCGCCCGCGGGTAGATTCGAAACGGAGTGGCGGGTGTGCTGCCCGCCTTCGCCCCGCCCGTCCATGCCATTCTCCGGGTGGGGCCCGTCCGACTGGGAGCAGTGATTCGTTTGCTGGACCGCGTCACCCTGCGGGGGCTGCGTGCCCGGGGCAACCACGGCGTCTTCGAGCGCGAGCGCATCGAGGGCCAGACCTTCGTGGTCGACCTCGTGCTGTACCTGGACACCCGCCCCGCCGCGTCCGGCGACGACCTCACCCGCACGGCGCACTACGGCCTCGTGGCCGAGGAGGTCACCGCGATCATCGCCGGGGAGCCGGTCGACCTGATCGAGACCCTGGCCCAGCGCATCGCCGACCAGTGCCTGAAGCACGAAGCGGTCGAGGAGGTCGAGGTGACCGTGCACAAGCCCGACGCCCCGATCACCGTGCCGTTCGACGACGTGACCGTGACCATTCACCGGGGCCGCGCATGACCGCCGCCGTGCGCCCCGTTCCAGTTGCAGAGGGATCTCGATGAGCACCAGCGACCCGACCGCCTCGCCGACCACGTTCGACCTGGAGAGCCGGGTGGACTCCGCCGACACCACACTGCACAGCCAGCACTGCGCGGTGATCGCACTCGGCAGCAACCTGGGCAACCGCCTGGACACCCTCCAGGGCGCCGTCGACGCGCTCGCCGACACCCCCGGGCTCAAGATCAAGGCCGTCTCCGCGGTCTACGAGACCGAGGCCGTCGGCGGCCCGGACGAACAGCCCAACTACTACAACGCGGTCGTCGTGCTGCGCACCTCGCTGCCGCCGCGCGACCTGCTGGAGCGCGGCAACGCGATCGAGGACGCCTTCGGGCGGGTCCGGACGGTGCACTGGGGTCCGCGGACCCTGGACGTCGACATCCTGGCCTACGAGGGCGTGCTCAGCGACGACCCGCAGCTGCTGCTGCCGCACCCGCGCTCGCACGAGCGGGCCTTCGTGCTCGCCCCCTGGCTGGACGCCCAGCCGGAGGCCGAGGTGCCCGGGCACGGGCAGGTCGGCGCACTGCTGGACGCGCTCGGCGGCCCGGGCGCGCAGGGCGTCCGGCGGCGGGACGACATCCGGCTGACGCTGCCGGAGTGACCGGCCGCGGCCCGGCGGCCCGGTGAGGGCGGCCGGGGAACTCGACCGGGGGGCCCGGCCGTACGAGTAGGTGTCCGCCGTTCGCGCGGGTGCCCGCCCGGTCGGGCCCGGTACGGTGGCCTGGCGCCGCCGTGCCGGGCCACCGGGCGACGGCCGGCTCTGGTAACCCCGGGAAGGACCTCCTCCGAGTGAAGCTGCTTCGCCTCCGCCTGCTGGTCGGCATCACCGCTGCTACCACGGCGCTGTCCTGGGCCGGTGCCAAGCTCTGGGTCTCCCTGGACACGCTGCCGGCCGTGCCGGTCGCGGCGCCGGTGGTGCTGGCGGCGGTGGCGGTGGTCCTGTTGGCGACCGCCCTCTCGCTGCGGTCCCGGCTGAAGGCGGTGCGCGAGCGGCAGCCCGGCGCGAAGGGCGTCGACCCGCTGCTGGCGGCCCGGGCGGTGGTGCTGGGGCAGGCCAGCGCGCTGGTCTCGGCGGTGGTCACCGGCGTCTACGCGGGCGCGGGGATCTTCCTGCTGGGCGAGCTGGACGTGTCGGCGCGCAAGGACCAGGCCGTCACGGCCGGGCTCGCGGTGCTGGCGGGGGCCGCGGTGATCGCGGCGGCGCTCTGGTTGCAGCACGTGTGCAAGCTGCCGGAGAACCACGACGATCCGAGCGGCCCGGCGCCCTCGCCCCGTTGAGCAGGTCCTTTTTCGTGATCTTGAGTGAAACGCCGGGCACGTGCGGTAAAACTTGCGCACTGTCAAGGGCGGAAGAGGACCCTGGGCTGACACGGCCCCAATTCGCACGCTAGTTTCTTGGCATGTCTCGCGGACGCCACCGTCATTCCTCCGTCCTCGGCCGGATCCTCCCCCCCACCGCCGCCGGCGTGCTGCTCGTCGCTGCGCTGGCCGCCCTGCTCTTCAGTCAGGACGCCGTCCTGGTGCGTTCGGTGGGTGTCGCGGCGGTCGTCGCGACGCTCGGCTTCGCGCTGCTGCTGCGGCAGCGGGACAAGGCGGCCCGGGCGGCCGCCGAGATGGCCGCGGCGCAGCGGCTGCGGGCCGAGGAGCGCTTCGAGGAGCAGCTGGCGGAGGCCGAGTACGCGGCTGAGGTCGCCGAGGAGCGGGCCACCCGGTTCGGGCGGCGGCTGACGGCGGAGAAGTCGCGGCTGGCGAAGGCCGAGACCGAGATCGCCCGGCTGCTGCGGGAGCGGGCCGTGACGGTGGCCGAGCAGGCGCTCAAGGAGGCCGAGGCGGCCCAGCGGGCGCTCGCCGCGAGCCGCCCCAAGTACCCGGCCAGCCCGGCCGCGTTCGTCCGTGCCGCGTCCGTGCTGCGGGTGCTGGAGCGGCGGGCGGCGGAGCAGGAGGCGCGGCGGGAGCGGACGACGGGATCGGCGGGCTCGGCGGTCGCGCTGCGGGCGCGTACGGCGCCGGCCGCTGCGGCCCCGGCGCCCGTGCCCGTGGCTGCCGTGGTGGCGCCCTCGGTGCCGGCGCCGGTGGCTCCCGCGGTGCCCACTCCGGAGCAGGCTCCGGTGGCACAGGCACAGGCACAGGCACAGGCACAGGCACAGGCACAGGCACAGGACCAGACCCAGACCCAGGCGTCGGTGCGGCCCGCGCCGGTGCGCCCGGCGCTGACCGCCACGGTCGGGCAGCTCGGCGGGACGCCGTCCGCTCCGGTCGCGGCGCCCGCGCCGGTGGAGCGGCAGCGGCCGCGGTCGGCGCCGTCCGGGGCGGTGCGCGGGCCGGGCTTCAGCTTCTTCGGCCGTGGTGCGGGCGCGGCCGTGCGGGCGGCGGCCCCGGCGCCGGCGGTGGGCAGCGTCGCCGAACTGGGCGAGCGCACGGACCTGGCCGACGTGGTGGGCGACGAGGCGGTGGCCGCGCAGGCGAAGGCCGAGGCGCAGGAGGCCCAGGAGGCTCGTGAGGTGCAGGAGGCCGTGGCCGGCTCGCAGGCGTCGCAGCCGGCGGCCGAGCCTGCGCCGGGCGCGCCCGCGGTGGTGGACCTGACCCCGGAGGACGAGACCGAGCTGATCCAGCTGCCGGAGCTGCGCGCCTCGCGCTGAGTCAGGGCCGGGTACGCGAAAGCGGCGCGGGACGTCGGTGTGACCGATGTCCCGCGCCGCTTTGTTTCCAGCGGTGTGCCGGGCCGGGAGGGGCCCGGCGGGGCGTCAGAGCTGGACGCCGAAGTCCTGGGCGATGCCCGCCAGGCCGGAGGCGTAGCCCTGGCCGACGGCGCGGAACTTCCACTCGCCGCCGTTGCGGTAGAGCTCGCCGAAGATCATGGCGGTCTCGGTGGCGGCGTCCTCGGAGAGGTCGTAGCGGGCGATCTCGGCGCCGCCGGCGGCGTTCACCACGCGGATGTACGCGTTGCGGACCTGGCCGAAGCTCTGGCCGCGGGCGACCCCGTCGTAGATGGTGACGGGGAAGGTGATCTTGACGGCCTCGGCCGGCAGGCCGGCCAGGTTGACGTTGAGCGACTCGTCGTCGCCGGCGCCCTCGCCGGTGCGGTTGTCACCGGTGTGCACGACGGTGTTGTCCGGGCTGCTGGTGTTGTTGAAGAAGACGAAGTGCCCGTTGGAGAGCACCTTGCCGTCCGCGTTCAGGACGATCGCGCTGGCGTCGAGGTCGAATTCGGTGCCGGTCGTGGTCCGGACGTCCCAGCCCAGGCCGACACTGACCGCGGACAGGCCCGGGGCCTCCTTGGTCAGCGAGACGTTGCCACCCTTGGAGAGGCTCACTGGCATGGCGATTGCTGTCCTTTCGTTCGCTTTTTCCGGGACAACGCAATACTCCGGTGGGTTGGTTCCGCGAAGTCCGTGAATTCTTCGTGGGCGCCAATCCTCTGGCAAAGGTCTGACAATGCCCTGGTCAGATCCGGGGGAACCGGCCCTGCAGCGACCAGATGTTCGGATTGTCGGCCAGCTCGGGGTGCATATCGAAGAGGTCGGCGAGGGTGTCCTGGAGGAAGTCCCTGGCCTCGCGCCGCAGCTCGCCGTGGCGGACCACGGCGGGCGGCTCGTCCGGCAGCCAGGTCGCGGTGATCTCGACCCAGTTGAAGCGGCGGGCGAACCGCAGCAGCTCGGTGTTCTGGGTGAAGTCGAGGTCCGCGGTCTGCACCCGGGCGGCCCGGCCGCCGTCCGGGTCGCGGTCCAGTTCCTCGGCGATGTCGCACAGCGCCCAGGCGAAGTCGAGCACCGGTACCCACCCCCAGCCGGTGGACAGCTCGGCGCCCTCGGCGTCCAGGTAGACGTCGCCGCAGAACAGGTCGTACCGCAGGGACCGCACCGGGGCGGAGCGGTAGTCCGTCTGCGGGGGGTCGGGGAAGCGGTTGGAGAGGGAGTAGCCGAGCTCGATCACGTACGCCATTGTCCGGGCTGCGGGCGGTGGTGCGGAACCGGGCTGCCGGCCGTCGCGGATAACCGGGTGACCGGGCGGTGCGGGCGCGGGATGATGGACGCATGCCCGAGCCCATCCGCGTACGGGGGTCGGTGGTCGTCCCCGACGCCGAGCTCGTCTGGCGCTTCTCGCGTTCCTCCGGCCCCGGTGGCCAGCACGTCAACACCTCCGACAGCAAGGTCGAGCTGCGCTACGACCTGGCGGCGTCCAAGGCGCTGCCCGAGGTGTGGCGCGAGCGCGCGCTGGAGCGGCTGGCCGGGCGGCTGGTGGACGGCCGGGTGCTGGTGATCCAGGCCTCGGAGTTCCGCTCGCAGTGGCGCAACCGGGAGGCGGCCGCGGCCCGGCTGTCGGCGGTGCTGACCGAGGCGTGCGCGCCGCCGCCGAAGTCCCGCCGGGCGACCAGGCCGAGCCGGGGGATGGTCGAGCGCCGGCTGTCCAACAAGCGGCGCCGCTCCGAGCTGAAGCAGGGACGGCAGTCGCCGCGGGGCGGCGAGTAGCCGGGGCGGCTCAGCCGAGGGCGCGGTAGCCGCCGCGGAAGTAGAGCAGCGGCCGGCCGGCCGGGCTGGGCACCGCGGCCTCCAGGACGCGGCCGAGCAGCAGGGTGTGGTCGCCCGCCGGTATCCGCTGCTCGGTGCGGCACTCGACGGTGGCGAGCGCGCCGTCGATCAGCGGGGCGCCGGAGCGCGGGCCGCGGTGGTGCGGGGTGTCCGCGAACAGCAGCCGGTCGCTGAGCCGGCCCTTCATGGCGAAGCGGGAGCCGAGCGCCTTCTGCCCCTCGGTGAGCAGCGAGACCGCCCAGGTGTCGGTGCGGGAGAGCACCTCGTCCATCCGGGAGTCCTCGCGGACCGAGATCAGGACCAGCGGCGGCTCCAGCGACACGGACAGGAAGGACGTGGCGGTCATGCCGACGTCCTCGCCGTCCTCCGGGTCGTGGACGGTCACCAGGCTCACGCCGGAGGCGAGCTGGGAGAGTGCCGCCCGGAACTCGTCGGGCGTGGCGTGGGAGGCAGCTTCGGGCTGCGGGGACGAGTACACGTACCGCACGGTAGTCGGCGGCCGCCGGAATCGGCATCGGGCCGAGGTCGTAGGACCAGCGGCGCACGGGGCGGGGTTGCGGCCGGGTTCGGGACTCACCCTCAGGAGTGAAGCAAGGGGCCTGCCAGGCGGCAGCGGGCTTCAGCGTGAGGCCAATGCGGTCGACCAAAGGAAATATTCCGATAGCGCTTTATGTCCCGCTATGGGGCGGATGAGCTGATTAAGGGTGCATTAGTGTCGTGTGATTTAAGTCACAAGTGATGGCCTATTGCTGACCGAGCGTGCCGAACGCTGTGCTCCCTGTGATTCAGTTCTTCTGGCAATCGGACGATAACCAATCAAGAACTATCCGAAGCAGCCGGGGAGCCCCCGCATGGAAGCCGAGTCGGAGCCGTACGTCCGTCTCGCGACCCTCCGCACCTTGCACCGGGTCGTGGCGGACCTCAACGCTGCCCGCAGCCTGGCGGGCACGCTGCAGGCCGTCGTCGAGGGTGCGGTGCACGGGCTCGGCTTCGACGCCGCCGCGGTCAGCCTGGTCCGCCCGGACGGGGACCTCGTGGTCGCGGCCGTCTGGGAGCTGGAGGAGAGCACCATGGGCGGCCCCTCCGTCCTGCTCGGCCAGGTCGGCTCCCGGGAGTCCTGGGACCGGCTGCTCGGCGTCAGCGACCACTGGGGCACCCTGCGCTTCCTGCCGTACGACCGCGGCTGGGCCGTCGCCAGCGACATCCCGCGCTGGATCGGGGACGGCCCGCTGCCCGTCTACGCCAACGACTGGCACCCCGCCGACGGGCTGCTCGCCCCGATGTACAGCGCCGGCGGCGACCTGCTCGGCGTCCTCTCGGTGGACCGCCCGCGCAGCGGCAAGCGGCCCGGGGCGTGGACCCGCGAGGCGCTGGAGATGTTCTCGCTGCAGGCCTCCATCGCGATCGGCAACGCCCGGCTGCGGGCCGAGATGCAGCGCGCGCTGGCCCGCCTGGAGAAGGAGCAGCAGGCCCTGCGGGCCAGCGAGGAGAGCTTCCGCCAGGCCTTCGAGTACGCGCCCAGCGGGATGGCCATCACCGAACTGCACGGCGCCGGGCGCGGCCAGCTGACCAGGGTCAACGACGCGCTCTGTCGCCTGCTCGGCCGCCCCCGCGCGGTGCTGCGCCAGCAGAGCTTCGCCGACCTCGTGCACCCGGAGGACCGGGCGCTGCTGGAGCGCACCAGCGCCGAGAGCGGCCGGGCGGAACTGCGGCTGTCCCGGCGGGACGGCGGCTACCAGTGGGTGTGCCTGCGCAACTCGATCGTGGCGGACGCGGCCGAGGGCCCGAGCTTCCTGCTCACCCACGTCGAGGACATCGAGGACCGCAAGCGCCACGAGTTCCAGCTCGCCCACCGGGCCAGCCACGACGCGCTCACCGGCCTGCCGAACGGCGCCGAACTGAAGGCCCGGCTGGGCCGCCGGCTCTGCGCCGAGCCGCAGACCGTCGGGGCCCCCGCCGGGCCGGGCGAGCCGGCCTACCCGGCGCCGTACGGCTACCCGGCCGACTCCTACAGCGCGCACGCCGCGTACGACCGGCTGGAGGGCGCGGACCCGTACGGCGGGCCGGTGCACGGCTACGGGACGCCCGAGGGCGGCCCGCCGTACGGCCTCGCCCCGGGCTACGGGGAGCACGTGCACGCGGTGGTCCCGGCCGACCAGGGCCCGGGCGGCGAGGCGTGGTCCGCACCGTTCCGCTCCGGCGTCGCGGCGTCGCTGGACAAGGGACTCGCGGTGCTCTTCTGCGACCTGGACGGCTTCAAGTCGATCAACGACCGGTTCGGCCACAACGCGGGCGACGCGGTGCTGGTCGAGGTCGCCCGGCGGCTGAGCCAGGCCGTCCGGGACGGCGACACGGTGGCCCGGCTCGGCGGCGACGAGTTCGTCGTGCTGGCCGACGGGATCGGCCGCGAGGAGGCCAAGGACCTGGCCCACCGGCTGCGGGGCGCCATCATCCCGCCGATGCGGATCGACGGCCGGGCGATGCGGGTGGGGGTGAGCCTCGGCGTCGGCTGGGCGGGCTGCGGGATGAGCATCGAGGAGGTGCTGCACACCGCGGACGAGCGGATGTACGACGAGAAGCGGGCCCGGGGCGGCGCGGTGCGCGGCGCGCGGGGCGAGCGCTCGCACCGACGGGCGGGCTGAGCCCGCCGGTCCTGGTTACCCACGGGTTGTCAAGGGCTCTTTTCCGGCTGTCACAAAGGACAGGTAGGGTTCCCGGGTACGACAGCGTCCATGATCTGCGCCGGCGGCCCGCATCCCGGCGGCGCGAACCGGATGGGGGAGTTGACCACCGTGACGACCGCCGGCAACAACGGAGCGCCCGAGGGCGGTGCCCCGCAGGACGACGACCCGTTCGGCTACCTCTACCGCCCGGCGGAGGGTGCCTCCGGGCAGCCGGCCGAGCCACAGCAGGGCGTGCCCCGGACGTCGTACAGCCGTCCGATGGAGGTCGGCCGGGCCCAGTACGGGCAGCAGCCCTACCAGCCGCGGCCGCAGCAGCCCCCGTACGGACAGCAGGCGGGGCCGCAGCAGGGCTACCCCGGCGGCCAGCAGCCGTACCCGCCGCAGCAACAGCAGCCCGAGCACGGCACCGCGCCCACCCAGCAGACCCGTTACGCCGAGCACTCCCGGCCGCAGCCGGGGGAGGACCGGTCGAGCAGCGGCCGGAGCAAGGGCGCGGTGATCGGCGCGGTCGCGGTGGTCGCGGCCATAGCGATCGGCGCCGGGATCGCGCTCTCCAAGGGCGACCCGGAGGGTGACAAGACCGCCAAGGGCGGCGCCCAGACCACCGCCGCGGCTCCCCCCAGCACCCCGGCGACCGGCAGTTCGTCCCCGACCGCCTCGGCCTCGGCGAGCACCACCGCCCCGGCCGGCCCGTTGACCGTGGACGCGGGCCAGCTCCAGGCCCAGAACGCGGCGTCCGGCAACGGCGTCAAGGGGACCAAGTCCGCCGACGGCAGCTACCTGACGCTCCAGCCGGGCGGCTCGGTGACCTGGAACGGCGAGGTCGCCGCGGCCGGCACCTACAAGCTGAACGTGCACTACAACAACACCGGCGGGGACCTGAAGGGCGCCGCCTCGGTGAACGGCAAGGACTGGCCGAGCGGGCTGCTCTTCAAGAACTACGCGTCCGGCAAGGACCCTGCGTCCTCCTGGTTCAACACCTGGATACTCCCGCAGCTCCAGGCCGGGGCGAACAGCATCACCTTCACCGTGCCCTCCGGGTCGATCCTGATCGACCAGATCACCCTCGAACCGAATGCGACCGGCTGACCGGTTGAGCAGCTGACCGGCTGAGCCGGAACACGAGACGGCCGCCCGTCCCCGTGGGGGAAGGGCGGCCGTCGGCGTTCCGGCGCTCCGTCAGGCGGGCTTGACCACGTCGAAGCGCTCGCCGCCGAGGACCCAGCGGCCGCGGCGCATGACGGCGACCAGGTCGTAGCCCTCGGAGTCGAGCACGACCAGGTCGGCCTGCTTGCCCGTCTCCAGCGAGCCGATCGAGTCGGCGAGGCCCAGCAGGCGGGCCGGGGTGGCGGACAGCGACTCGACGGTCTGGTTCAGCGTCAGGCCGTTGACGGTGAGCGAGCGCTTGAAGGCGACGTCCAGGGTGAGCGT
>NZ_JBFBNR010000038.1:0-71795 GCF_040687675.1 Kitasatospora sp. NPDC056731 | reverse complement strand
CTGATCCACCCCGAAGGGCTTCACCGTTCGACTTGCATGTGTTAAGCACGCCGCCAGCGTTCGTCCTGAGCCAGGATCAAACTCTCCGTGAATGTTTACTCGGCCCCACATTGAAGGAGGCCGGTCGACACCCGCGTTGAGCGGCACGGCAACCACCGGAATAGGGTGATCCCGCGCACTGCGTCCTCGCTAGTGTTTTACTTCAAAAGGAATCTCCAACCCCAGAAGAATCTGAGGCCGGGGATGTCAACATATCTGGCGTTGACTTTTGGCACGCTGTTGAGTTCTCAAGGAACGGACACTTCCTTCGGACCGCCTTCCAGCGGGCCCTCCGGGCGCTTCGTTCTTTCGTGTTTCAAGCTTATCAGATGTTTTCCGCTCCGTTTTCCGGAGTTTCATTTACCTGAGTGGCTTTCGCCTTTCGGCGCTCCCGAACTCTATCAGAGTTTCTCGGGCCGTTTTCCGCGGTCATTCTCGAATTCGCATTCGAGAAACTTCCTGCGGGGCCGTCCCGTGGGGCAACCCGGAGAACATTACGCACCGGGCTGCCCCACGTCAAACCAGCCGCCGGAGGCTCAGACCTCGACGACGACCGGCAGGATCATCGGCCGGCGGCGGTAGTTGTCCGCCACCCACTTGCCGATGATCCGGCGGACCAGCTGCTGGACCTGGCGGGGCTCCAGCACGCCGTCGCTCGCCGAGCGGTCCAGGGCCTCCTGGAGCTTGGCGGCGACCGGCACGAACGCGTTGTCGTCGATGCCGGAGCCGCGGGCCTGGAAGGTCGGGCCGCCCACGATCTTGCCGTTGGCCGAGTCGACCGCGACGAAGACCGAGATGAAGCCCTCCTCGCCGAGGATCCTGCGGTCCTTGAGCGAGGCCTCGGTGATGTCGCCGACCGAGGCGCCGTCCACGTAGACGTACCCGGCCTGCACCTTGCCGACGATCCGGGCGACGCCCTTCTCCAGGTCGACGCAGACGCCGTCCTCGGCGATGACCACGCGGTTGCGCGGAATGCCGGTGGCGATGCCCAGGTCGGCGGCGGCCCGCAGGTGGCGCCACTCGCCGTGGACCGGCATCAGGTTGCGCGGCTTGCAGATGTTGAAGAAGTACAGCAGCTCGCCGGCCGAGGCGTGGCCGGAGACGTGCACCTTGGCGTTGCCCTTGTGCACGACCTTGGCGCCCCAGCGGGTGAGGCCGTTGATCACCCGGTAGACGGCGTTCTCGTTGCCCGGGATGAGCGACGAGGCCAGGACGACGGTGTCGCCCTCGACGATGCGGATCTGGTGGTCGCGGTTGGCCATCCGGGACAGCGCCGCCATCGGCTCGCCCTGGGAGCCGGTGCAGATCAGCACGACGTCCTTGTCCGGCAGGTCGTCGAGCTGCTTGACGTCGACGACCATGTTGCCGGGGACCTTCAGGTAGCCGAGGTCGCGGGCGATGCCCATGTTGCGGACCATCGAGCGGCCGACGAAGGCGACCTTGCGCTTGTACTCGTGCGCGGCGTCCAGGACCTGCTGGATGCGGTGCACGTGGCTGGCGAAGGAGGCGACGATGATGCGCTTGTCGGCGTTCGCGAAGACGTTTCGCAGCGCGGCCGAGATGTCCCGCTCGGGCGGGATGAAGCCGGGGACCTCGGCGTTGGTGGAGTCCACCAGCAGCAGGTCCATGCCCTCTTCGGCCAGCTTGGCGAAGGTCGGCAGGTCGGTCAGGCGGCCGTCGAGCGGCAGCTGGTCCATCTTGAAGTCGCCGGTGGCCACGACCATGCCCGCGGGGGTGCGGACGGCGACCGCCAGGGCGTCCGGGATGGAGTGGTTGACCGCGATGAACTCGCAGTCGAAGGGGCCGATGCGCTCGCGCTCGCCCTCCTTGACCTCCAGCACGTACGGCCGGATGCGGTGCTCGGCGAGCTTGGCCTCGATCAGGGCGAGGGTCAGCTTGGAGCCGATCAGCGGGATGTCCGGGTTCTCCCGCAGGAGGAACGGGACGGCGCCGATGTGGTCCTCGTGCCCGTGGGTGAGGACGATGCCGTCGATCTTGTCGAGGCGGTCCCGGATGTAGGTGAAGTCCGGGAGGATCAGGTCCACGCCGGGCTGCTCGTCCTCGGGGAAGAGGACGCCGCAGTCGACGATCAGGATGCGGCCCCCGTATTCGAAGACCGTCATGTTGCGGCCGATCTCGCCGAGACCGCCGAGCGGGGTGATGCGGAGGGCGCCCTCCTTCAGGGCCGGGGGTGCGCCGAGTTCGGGGTGCGGGTGGCTCAAAAGACTCTCCTCACGACGCACGCCATATGCCCGGGGTCCTCCCCCTGAAGACATATGGCGTGCGTACTCAGTGTCGTTTTTCCTACTGGGTCGGTGCTCTCGCGCCGTCGGTCCGGTCCAGCGGCGGACCCGTGAGGGTCCGGCGAGCCGGGGCGCGCACGTCTTCGTCTGTTACAGGTGTACCCCGCCGGCGGCGAGATCCTTCGTCAATCGTGCGATCTCCTCGGGAGTCGCGCCGACCAGCGGCAGCCGCAGCGGGCCGGCCGGCAGTCCCTGGAGCTCCAGCGCGGCCTTGGCGAGGATGACGCCCTGCGTGCGGAACATACCGCTGAACACCGGGAGCAGACCCTGGTGGATCGCCGTGGCCTTGGCCACATCGCCGGCCAGGTACGCCTCGATCATCGCACGCAGTTCGCCGGCCACGACGTGTCCGACGACGCTGACCACTCCGGCGGCTCCGACCGACAGCAGCGGCAGGTTGAGGATGTCGTCGCCTGAGTACCAGGCGAGGTCGGAGCGGGCAATGGCCCAGGCGGCGGCACCGAGGTCGCCCTTGGCGTCCTTGTTGGCGACGATCCGCGGGTGCTCGCCGAGGCGGACCAGCGTCTCGTGGCTCAGCGCGACGCTGCTGCGGCCCGGGATGTCGTAGAGCATGACCGGCAGCCCGGTGGTGTCCGCGATGTGCACGGTGTGCCGGTACAGGCCCTCTTGCGGGGGCTTGCTGTAGTACGGCGTGACGACCAGCAGGCCGTGGGCTCCGGCGGCCTCCGCCTGTCGCGCCAGCTCGGCACTGTGGTGGGTGTCGTTGGTGCCGACGCCGGCCACCACGTGGGCGCGATCCCCGACCGCCTCCACCACGGCGCGGACGAGCTGGGCCTTCTCGGCGTCACTGGTGGTCGGGGACTCACCGGTGGTGCCGTTGACGACGAGGCCGTCGTTGCCGGAGTCCACGAGGTGTGTGGCGAGGCGCTGGGCGCCGTCGAGGTCGAGTCCGCCGTCGGCGGTGAACGGGGTGACCATCGCGGTCAGGACCCGGCCGAACGGCGTCTGGGGGGTGGAGGTCGGAGCCATGCGTCCAAAGCTACTCGTAGGCGGTGGGGCGGTAACCACACCGGTCCAGTGTTCGGACAGGGGCATACCGTGCGAAGCGGCGGAAACAGGCGGTGACATGGGATTCCGGTGCTGCCCGCTCGGGGGTTCGGGCAGCACCGGAATCCGTGTTCATGAATGTAGGGAGCGGCTAGAAAAGCCGCAATCCAGACATGCGCGACACTCCGCCCATATGCCTATCGTCCCAGGTCAGGGAGCGACCCGGCCGTGCTTCTCGAAGGCCGCATGGGTGAGCGGCATGAGCCGCGCCCACTCCTGCTCCATCTGCTCGGCGACCATCTCGATCTCGCGCTGCGGGAAGGACGGCACCGCCGAGTGCTCCCGCTTGGTCCGCAGCGACAGGAAGTGCATCAGCGAACGGGAGTTGCAGGTCGCGTACATCGAGGAGAACAGGCCGACCGGCAGCACCGCGCGGGCCACCTCGCGGGCCACGCCGGCCGCCAGCATCTCCTGGTAGCGCGCGTAGGACTCGCGGTACGCGGCCTCCATCGCCTCGGTGGTGGTCCTGTGCTGCTCGGGGGTGCCGTCGACGAACTCGTAGCGGCCCGGGCGGCCCTGCTGGACGAGCTTGCGCTCCTCCGCCGGGACGTAGAAGACCGGCTGCAGCTCGCGGTAGCGGCCGGACTCCTCGTTGTAGGACCAGCCGCTGCGGTGCCGGTGGAACTCCCGGAACACGAAGATCGGCGCGCTGATGAAGAAGGTCATCGAGTTGTGCTCGAAGGGGGTGCCGTGCCGGTCCCGCATCAGGAAGTTGATCAGGCCCTTGGACTTCTCCGGGTCCTGCTGGACCGCCTCCAGGGACTGCTCCCCCGCGGTCGAGACGCGGGCCGCCCAGATGACGTCCGAGTCGGCGGCCGCGCTGCGGACCAGCTCGACCGTGACGTCGCTGCGGAAGCTGGGGGCCGTCGGTTCGTCGCTCACGCGTTACTCCTTGCGGGTTCGGTGCTGTGCAGCTTGATGGCGTGCTGCATGGTCTTGCGGGCGCGCGGGGTGTCGCCGGCGTCGGCGTACGCCACCGCGAGGCGGAACCAGACCCGCCAGTCGGCCGGCGCGGCCTCCGCCTCGACCTGGCGGCGGGCGAACACCGCGTCGGCCGAGGCCCGGTCGATCCGCCCGCCGGTGGTGCGCTGGAGCTCGTCCACCGGCAGGCCGCCCTCGGCCTCCAGCTCCCGGGCGAGCTGCTCGCTGGCCCGGCCGAACCGGACGGTCTGGCGCAGGAACCAGACGCCGATCACCGGGATGACGAAGGCGCACAGGCCGATGCCGATGCCGAGCGGCTTGCCGGTGGCGACCAGCTGGATGCCCTCCCCGACGCAGAGGAGGGCGACCAGCAGCAGCACGCCGGACAGGACGAAGAATCCGGTACGGGACGTCATGCCGGGCTCACAGGTCCAGGAAGTGTTCGAGGCCCAGGGTGAGCCCCGGCGTCTCCACGACCTTGCGCACACCGAGCAGGATGCCCGGCATGAAGCTGCTGTGGTGCAGCGAGTCGTGCCGGATGGTGAGCGTCTCACCGGTGTCGCCGAACATCACCTGCTGGTGGGCGAGCAGCCCGCGCAGCCGGACGGCGTGCACCGGCACCCCGTCCACGTCGGCGCCGCGCGCGCCGGGCAGGCCGTGCGTGGTCGGGTCCTGCTGCTGCGGGCGGCCGGCCTCGGCGCGGGCGGCCGCGATCAGCTGCGCGGTACGGGTGGCGGTGCCGCTGGGGGCGTCCGCCTTGCGGTCGTGGTGCAGCTCGACCACCTCGACCGACTCGAAGTACTTCGCCGCGGTCTGCGCGAACTTCATGCCGAGCACCGCGCCGATGGAGAAGTTCGGCGCGATCAGCAGGCCCAGCTCGGGGGCCTGGTCGAGCCAGCCGCGGACGGTGGCCAGCCGCTCGTCCGTCCAGCCGGTGGTCCCGGTGACCACGTGGATGCCGTGGTGCAGGCAGTAGTCGAGGTTG
Source organism: Kitasatospora sp. NPDC056731 (assembly GCF_040687675.1). Taxonomy (NCBI): domain Bacteria; kingdom Bacillati; phylum Actinomycetota; class Actinomycetes; order Kitasatosporales; family Streptomycetaceae; genus Kitasatospora; species Kitasatospora sp. NPDC056731. The sequence continues at coordinate 66,479 of NZ_JBFBNR010000038.1, read as the reverse complement.
CCCATCACCGAGTCCGGGTGGGTGAGTTCGACGGCGACCTGGACGCCGGCCTCGGTCAGCTCCGCCGGCTCGGACCCGCGGCCCAGGGTGGCCACCAGTTCGAGGTCCGGCGCGGCCTCGACGGCCTTGACCGCCTCGGAGCCGATCCGGCCGTTGGCACCGATCACGGCGACACGCAGCGTCATAGCGAAATGTCCTCTCACACCAGCAGATCGGCGAGCTTGGCGGCCCGCTTGTCGTTGACCGGTCCGATCAGCGCCAGCGACGGCCGGTACGCGCCCAGCACATCACGGGCCACCGCGTGGACGTCGTCCAGGGTCACGGCCGCGATCCGCGCCAGCATCTCGTCCACCGACAGGTGGTGTCCGTAGCTCAGCTCGGCCTTGCCGATCCGGTTCATCAGCGAGCCGGTGTCCTCCATGCCCAGCACGGTGGAGCCGGAGATCTGGCCGATCGCGCGCCGCAGCTCCTCCTCGGTGATGCCCTCGGCGACCACCTTGGCCAGCTCCGCGCGGCAGATCCGCAGCACCTCCTCGACCCGCTTGGGCTGGCAGCCGGCGTAGATGCCGAACAGGCCGCTGTCCGCGTAGGACGAGGAGTACGAGTACACCGAGTACGCCAGGCCGCGCTTCTCCCGGACCTCCTGGAACAGCCGGGAGCTCATCCCGCCGCCGAGAGCCGCGTTGAGCACGCCCATCGCCCAGCGGCGCTCGTCGTGCCGCGGCACCCCGGGCACGCCCAGCACCAGGTGGGCCTGCTCGGTGGAGCGGTTGAGCACCTCGACCCGGCCGGCCGTGCGCAGCGCCTTGACGCCGCGGCGGGCCTCGGCGGGGGCCGCATCGGAGCGGGCCAGCACCGCCGCGAAGGCCTGCTCGACCTGCTTGACCACCGTGTGGTGGTCGAGGTTGCCGGCGGCCGAGACGACCAGGTTCTCAGGCCGGTAGCGGCGGCGGTAGAAGCCGGCGATCTGCTCCCGGGTGAGCACCTTGATGGTCTCCTGGGTGCCCAGGATGGGGCGGCCGAGCGGGCCGCTGCCGAAGATCACCCTGGCGAACAGGTCGTGCACCACGTCGCCCGGGTCGTCCTCGGCCATCGCCATCTCCTCGAGGATGACGCCGCGCTCGGCGTCGACGTCCTCGGAGCGGATCAGCGAGCCGGTGACCATGTCGCAGACCACGTCGATGGCCAGCGGCAGGTCGGTGTCCAGGACCCGGGCGTAGTAGCAGGTGTTCTCCTTCGCGGTGAAGGCGTTCATCTCACCGCCGACCGCGTCCAGGGCAGCCGAGATGTCCAGCGCGCTGCGCCGCGCGGTGCCCTTGAAGAGCAGGTGCTCCAGGTAGTGGGTGGCGCCGTTGAGCTGCGGGGTCTCGTCCCGCGAGCCGACGCCGACCCAGATGCCGAAGGTGGCGGAGCGCACCGTCGGCAGGGTCTCGGTGACGACCCGAAGGCCGCCGGGGAGGACGGTGCGGCGCACCGTGCCGGCGCCGTCCGCGCCCTTGAGCAGGGTCCGGGTGGAGCCGGGGCGCTGCTTCGCCGCCGGGGCCTGAGCCACGGGGGGTACCTCCAGAGGAAACACGCGTGGGAACGCTTGGACGAACGCGGGGGCAACAGGGTGCGGCCCGCACGCCGGGAGGCGTACGGGCCGCAAGGGTCAGCTAGCGGCGCTTCACTCGGAAGCGGTCTCGCCGGCTTCCTCGCCCTCGACGACGGGGATGAGGGAGAGCTTGCCGCGCGGGTCGATCTCGGCGATCTCGACCTGCACCTTGGCGCCGACACCGAGGACGTCCTCGACGTTCTCGACGCGCTTGCCGCCGGCCAGCTTGCGGATCTGCGAGATGTGCAGCAGGCCGTCCTTGCCCGGCATGAGCGAGACGAACGCGCCGAACGTCGTGGTCTTCACCACGGTGCCCAGGTAGCGCTCGCCGACCTCCGGCATGGTCGGGTTGGCGATCTGGTTGATCGTGGTGCGGGCGGCCTCGGCGGCCGGTCCGTCGGCGGCACCGATGTAGATGGTGCCGTCGTCCTCGATCGTGATCTCGGCGCCGGTGTCCTCCTGGATCTGGTTGATCATCTTGCCCTTGGGGCCGATGACCTCACCGATCTTGTCCACCGGGATCTTGATGGTGATGATCCGCGGGGCGTTCGGGGACATCTCGTCCGGCGTGTCGATGGCCTCGTTCATCACGTCGAGGATGTGCAGACGCGCGTCCTTGGCCTGCTTCAGCGCGGCGGCCAGCACCGACGCCGGGATGCCGTTGAGCTTGGTGTCCAGCTGCAGGGCGGTGATGAAGTTGCGGGTACCGGCGACCTTGAAGTCCATGTCGCCGTACGCGTCCTCGGCACCGAGGATGTCGGTCAGCGCGACGTAGTGGGTCTCACCGTCGATCTCCTGGGAGATCAGGCCCATGGCGATACCGGCGACGGCGGCCTTCAGCGGCACACCGGCGTTCAGCAGCGACATGGTGGAGGCGCAGACCGAGCCCATCGAGGTGGAGCCGTTGGAGCTCAGCGCCTCGGAGACCTGGCGGATCGCGTACGGGAAGTCCTCACGCGAGGGCAGCACGGGGATGATCGCCCGCTCCGCCAGCGCGCCGTGGCCGATCTCGCGGCGCTTGGGCGCACCCACGCGGCCGGTCTCGCCGACCGAGTACGGCGGGAAGTTGTAGTTGTGCATGTAGCGGCGACGCGTCTCCGGGGAGAGCGTGTCCAGCTGCTGCTCCATGCGCAGCATGTTGAGGGTGGTGACGCCCAGGATCTGGGTCTCGCCACGCTCGAACAGGGCCGAGCCGTGCACGCGCGGGATGGCCTCGACCTCGGCGGCCAGGGTGCGGATGTCGGTGACACCGCGGCCGTCGATGCGGACCTTGTCCTTGATGACGCGCTCGCGGACGACCTTCTTGGTCAGCGCGTTGTAGGCGGCGCTGATCTCCTTCTCGCGGCCCTCGAACTCGGGGAGCAGCTTCTCGGCGGCCAGCGCCTTGACGCGGTCCAGCTCGTTGTTGCGCTCCTGCTTGCCCGGGATGGTGAGGGCCTGGGCGAGCTCGTCCTTGACGGCGGCGGTCAGCGCGGCGAGGACGTCGTCCTGGTAGTCCAGGAAGACCGGGAACACGCCGGTCGGCTTGGCGGCCTGGGCGGCGAGCTGCGACTGGGCGGCGCACAGCACCTTGATGAACGGCTTGGCGGCGTCCAGACCGGCGGCGACGACGTCCTCGGTCGGCGCCTCGGCGCCGCCCTCGACCAGCTTGATGGTCTTGTCGGTGGCCTCGGCCTCGACCATCATGATCGCGACGTCGCCGTCCGGCAGGACGCGACCGGCGACGACCATGTCGAAGACGGCCGACTCCAGCTCGCTGTGGGTCGGGAAGGCCACCCACTGGCCGTTGATCAGCGCGACGCGGACGCCGCCGATCGGGCCGGAGAACGGCAGGCCCGCCAGCTGGGTGGACGCGGAGGCGGCGTTGATGGCCACCACGTCGTACAGGTGGTCGGGGTTGAGCGCCATGACGGTGCAGACGACCTGGACCTCGTTGCGCAGGCCCTTGACGAAGGACGGGCGCAGCGGGCGGTCGATCAGGCGGCAGGTGAGGATCGCGTCCTCGGAGGGCCGGCCCTCACGACGGAAGAACGAGCCGGGGATGCGGCCCGCGGCGTACATGCGCTCCTCGACGTCCACGGTCAGCGGGAAGAAGTCGAAGTGCTCCTTCGGCTGCTTGGACGCGCTGGTGGCCGACAGCACCATGGTGTCGTCGTCCAGGTAGGCCACGGCGGAGCCGGCGGCCTGACGGGCCAGACGGCCGGTCTCGAAGCGGATGGTACGGGTGCCGAAGGAACCGTTGTCGATCACGGCCTCGGCGTAGAACACGTTCTCTTCCACCTGGAAGATCTCCTCTTTCGTACGTCTCCGGGAGAGCGTCCCCGCGCTGCCTGCCGGCTGGCCCTGGCCCTCCTGGCAAGGAGGACGGCAGTCGGGCCGGTCTTCGATCGAAGCCTCCGGGGTGCTCCGCTCGGTCTGCGGGGCTTCCGGGGGCCACTACCGAGGACCGGCGCCTCACGGCTGCCGGGCCGGGACGGGCGGTCCGCGTCTGGACGCTCTCTCGGATGCGGGCGGCTTCCGTTTGAAGCCTTCGGCCCGCGGGGGGTTCGGGTTCGTCTGCCCGGGTGGCGCGCTGGTGCGCCATCACCGGGCATGCCCACAACCCTACGGTGCAATCCTCGGCCACCTGGGGAGGTACGCGCGAGTTGTTATGTCCGGGCGCCGCGGCTCGGGGTGTCCGCGGCATACGCGCGAGGGGCGGCTCCCCGGTGTGGGGAGCCGCCCCGAGCGGCGGTCTTAGCGGGCGCCACCGGCGGCACCGCGGCGGATGCCCAGGCGGTCGACGAGCGTACGGAAGCGCTCGATGTCCTTCTTGGCCAGGTACTGCAGCAGGCGGCGGCGCTGGCCGACCAGGATCAGCAGGCCACGACGCGAGTGGTGGTCGTGCTTGTGGGTCTTGAGGTGCTCGGTCAGGTCCGCGATGCGACGGGAGAGCATGGCCACCTGGACCTCGGGGGAACCGGTGTCGCCCTCCTTCTGGCCGAACTCGGCGAAGATCTGCTTCTTGACGTCAGAGGCGAGAGCCACTGCAACTCCTTCAGGGTGTACCGAGCCGTCCTGGTCGACAACACAGGACTGATGAGGACTCGGTGTCGTGACGGAGCGCGGCCGGCGGCCTGCGACCCACCGGAGGCGGACACACGGCTGCGCTCGAAGGCCAAGGGTACCAGTGCCGCCCACCCGGCCGGTCGGCGGGCCGGACGGGGCAGGCGGCGCGGGCCGGGCCGGTCAGCTGGTGGCGCCGCGGACCAGCCGGTAGACGTCCAGGACGGCGAGCGCCAGCGGGACGAGGGAGATCAGGGTCAGGCTGTCGACCAGGTCCAGGATGCGCCCCCAGAACGGGGAGACGCCGAGCCGGGGCACCACCAGCGCGATCGCGGCGAGCAGCGCCGCGCCGAACGCGATGGAGGCGGCCAGCCAGACGGTGCGCAGGTCGACCTCGGTGGAGCTGGCGGCGCGCAGGATGAACTGCGGGGTGTGCAGGGACAGGCCGATGATCAGCAGGGCCAGGCCGAGCAGCCCGGCGATGGTGAGGCTGAAGACCTGCGCGGTGTAGCGGAACAGCCGGGCGCGCAGCATCGTGGCCAGGCCCAGGGCGAGCGCGAGCAGCTCGGGGAACGTCCGGTCGGTGAAGCCGAGGACGGCGCAGGAGCCGACCACGACCGCGGCGCAGCCGCCGACCAGGCCGACCAGGACCTCGTGGCCGCGGCGGGCCTGGTGGGCGATCCGCTCGTACTGGACGGCCTCGGCGCGCTCGGCCTCCTCGTCGTAGTCGCGGCTGCGGGTGCGGGTCTGGCCCGGGGCGCTGAAGCCGACGGGCAGCCGGGCGAAGCGGGCGGAGAGGCCGGGCAGGAAGCCGACGGCCGCGACGGCGGTGATGCCGGTGACGGCGGCGATGTGCCCGGCGGGGGTGTCCGGCAGCAGGACGGCGGCGAAGGTGGCGAGCGCCCCGGCGGCCGCGACCAGGGCGGCGGCGACGAACACCGCGTCCCTCTCGGGGAGCAGTCCGACCAGCAGCACGGCGACCACCAGGGCGGCGACGCAGCCGGCCAGGAACTGGAGCCGGCCGGGGCCGTCCCACGGGTGGGCGACGGCGAGGACGCCGCTGCCGCCGATCATGGCGTGCGGCAGGGCGCCGAGGCCGAGCGCGAGCGCGGCGTGGGCGTCCTGGTAGACCCGGGCGCGGACGCCGGCCAGCGCGGTGAGGACGACGGCGGTGACGCCGGCCAGGACGCCGGGCAGGCCGTGCATGTCGTGGCGCAGGTCGGCGAACCAGAGCGCGAAGCCGAGCAGGACGAGCAGCAGTGCGGCGCCGATCAGGCCGAAGGCCCGCATGAGTTCGGCGCTCCAGAGCCGGCGGTCGGTCTCGACGGCGCTGGCGATCGCGTCGGCGACGTCGTCGTAGACGGCCGGCGGGAGGGACTCGGCGAAGGGGCGCAGCGCGAGCAGGTCGCCGTCGCGGACCTGCTGGGCGGCGAGCGGCAGGCCGCTGTCGAGGACGGTGCCGTCGCGGCGCACCAGGTGGAAGCCGGTGGGAGCGCCGTCGGGCCGGCTCTGGTTGGCCAGGCGCAGCACCTCGGGGTAGACGTCCGCGAGCGGGACGTCCTCGGGCAGGGCGACGTCGATCCGGCGGTCCGGGGCGACGACGGTGACCCGGCAGTAGCCGGTCGCGGCGGCGTTGCTCATCGCCGCACCTCGGTCCTTCGACGCACTGGGCGCTCCCCCTTGTTGACGGTGCCGCGGCACGGCGGCGCTCGGTGTGGCAGTGGAACCGGCCCGACCGGGCCGCGAGTTGGCGCGGCGTTACCCTACCCGCTCGGTTCGTGCCCGGCCCCGGTGCGGGCCGGGCCCTGGGCGGGGGGTGCGGACGCGGGCCTGGCGGGCGGTGCGGGGGCGACCGTTAGGATCGGCCCCTGCGCGCGGTACGGGGGGCGGCGCCGTGTGGTGCGTCCTCGCCCTGGTGAAACCCGTACGAGCCGTACGAGCCGTACGAGTCCAGTTGCGTGAGGGCTGATGCCGAAGTGATCGATCGACGCCGCGGGGTGGATGACACATGGGTGTGATCACGGTCAAGCGCCCGGGCAGGGCCTATCCGCCGGCGGTGCCGGACGAGCCGGTGGAGCTGGTGACCCCGCCCGAACTGCCTCGGCAGGGCGGCGAGGACTGGCTGATGAGCATCCTTCCGATGCTCGGCATGGGCGGCTCGGCGGTGTTCTTCTTCGCGCCGGGCGCGGCGGCCCCGATGAAGATCATGGGCGGTCTGATGGTCGCCTCGACGGTCGGCATGGTGCTGGCGCAGATCATGCGGGCCCGCAGGGGCGGTTCGACCGCGATGGCGGACGAGCGGCGCGACTACCTCAAGTACCTGCAGCAGATGCGCCGCCAGGTGCGCCGCACGGCGGAGCGCCAGCGCGGCGCTCTGCTGTTCCTGAACCCGGCGCCGGACCAGCTGTGGTCGATCGTGGCGGACGGCCGGCGGCTGTGGGAGCGCCGCACCGGGGACGGCGACTTCGCGCAGATCCGGGTGGGCCTGGGCCCGGTGCAGCTGTCGACGCCGCTGGTGGCGCCGCAGACCGCGCCGATGGACGAGCTGGAGCCGCTGTCGGCGGCCGCGATGCACTCCTTCCTGAAGGCCCACGGCACCTTGCAGGACCTGCCGCTGGCGGTGTCGCTGCGCGCCTTCTACCACGTCACGGTGTGCGGGGACGCGGACTCGGTGTACGGCAACGTGCGCGCGATGATCGCCCAGCTGACCACCCTGCACTCGCCGGACGACCTGCTGGTCGCGGTGGCCGCGGCGCCGGGCGCGGCGGAGGAGTGGGAGTGGACCAAGTGGCTCCCGCACAACCAGCACCGCAAGGAGGCCGACGGCGCGGGCTCGCGCCGGCTGATCGCCACCGACCTGGGCGAGCTGGAGTTCCTGTTGCAGGACGAGCTGGCCGGCCGCCAGCGGTTCGTGCGGGACGCGGCGCCCGCGCCGGACCAGCCGCACCTGGTGGTGGTGATGGACGGCGCCGGGGTGCCGCCGAACTCGCTGCTGGCGAGCCCCGAGGGCGTGCAGGGGGTGACCGTCATCGAGGTGGTGCCGGGCGACCTGGACGAGCCGAGCGGGCACCTGATGGTGACGGTGAGCCCGCAGCAGCTGGTGCTGCGCTCGGCCTCCGGGGCGACGTACACCGGCACGCCGGACCTGCTCTCGGTGTGGCAGTCCGAGGCGCTGGCACGGCAGTTGGCGCCGTACCGGCTCTCGGCCGGCGGGGACGACGAGCCGCTGCTGTCGAACCTGGACTTCACCGACCTGATGAACTCGGGCGACCCGGGCTCCTTCGACGTGACGCGCAGCTGGCGCCCGCGCGCCCAGCACGAGCGGATGCGAGTGCCGATCGGGGTCGGCGCGAACGGCGAGCACGTCTACCTGGACATCAAGGAGGCCGCGCTGGAGGGCATGGGCCCGCACGGCCTGTGCGTGGGCGCGACCGGCTCCGGCAAGTCGGAGCTGCTGCGCACCCTGGTGCTGGCGCTGGCGATGACGCACTCCTCGGAGATCCTGAACTTCGTCCTCGCCGACTTCAAGGGCGGCGCGACCTTCTCCGGCATGGCGGACATGCCGCACACCTCCGCGGTGATCACGAACCTGGAGGGCGAACTCACCCTGGTCGACCGCATGCGCGACGCGATCGAGGGTGAACTGCACCGCCGCCAGGAGCTGCTGCGCTCGGCGGGCAACTACGCCAACATCCACGAGTACGAGCGGGCCCGGGCGGCCGGCGCGGCGCTGGACCCGCTGCCCTCGCTGGTGCTGATCATCGACGAGTTCTCCGAACTGCTCACCGCCAAGCCGGACTTCATCGAGATGTTCATCCAGATCGGCCGGATCGGCCGGTCGCTGGGGGTGCACCTGCTGCTGGCCTCGCAGCGCCTGGAGGAGGGCAAGCTGCGCGGCCTGGACACCTACCTCTCCTACCGGATCGGTCTGCGCACCTTCTCGGCGGCCGAGTCGCGGGCGGCGATCGGGGTGCCGGACGCCTACCACCTGCCGCCGGTGCCGGGCGTCGGGTACCTCAAGTTCGGCGAGGACGTGATGGACCGGTTCAAGGCCGCGTACGTCTCGGGGCCCTACCGGGCGCCGGGGCAGCAGCGGTCGACCGGCGGGCGGCGGGTGAACGCCCGCCCGGTGCTGTTCACCGCGGCCCGGGTGGAGCCGCCGGAGCCGGCGGTGGAGGAGGAGGCGCCGCTCGCCCCGGAGCAGGACGACGCGCTGGTCGACACCGTGCTGGACGTGTTCGTGCAGCGGATGACGGGCCAGGGCCCGGCCGCGCACCAGGTGTGGCTGCCGCCGCTGGAGGAGGCGCCGAGCATGGACCACCTGCTGCCGCCGCTCCAGGTGGTGCCGGAGCGCGGGCTGACCGCGCCCGGCTTCCCAGCGGGCCGGCTGCGGGTGCCGATCGGCATCGTGGACAAGCCGCGCGAGCAGAAGACCGACGTCCTGGAGGTCGACTACGCGGGGGCGGCCGGCCACGGCCTGGTCGTGGGCGGCCCGCGCTCGGGCAAGTCGACGGTGGTGCGCACCACGGTGGCCTCGTTCGCGCTCACCCACACCCCGCGGGAGGTGCAGTTCTACCTGCTGGACTTCGGCGCGGGCAGCTTCCAGTCACTGGCCGGGCTGCCGCACGTCGGCGGGGTGGCCGGGCGCCTGGACGTCGACAAGGTGCGCCGGATGGTCTCCGAGGTGCACGGGGTGCTGAACCGGCGCGAGGAGCTGTTCCGGGCCGCCGGGATCGACACCATCGGCACCTACCGGGCCCGCCGGGCGGCCGGGCAGCTGCCGGACGAGGCGTTCGGCGACGTGTTCCTGGTGATCGACGGCTGGAACACCTTCAAGCAGGAGTTCGAGGTGCTGGAGGCGGTGATCGGCGACATCGCCCAGCGCGGCCTCGGCTACGGCGTCCACCTGGTCATCACCGCGGCCCGGTACGCCGAGGTGCGCCCGGCGCTGAAGGACCTGCTGCAGAACCGGACCGAGCTGAAGCTCGGCGACCCGATGGAGTCCGAGGTGGACCGCCGGGTGGCGCAGAACGTCCCGTCGCTGGCCGGGCGCGGCATCACCCCGGAGCGGCTGCACTTCCTGTCCGGCCTGCCGCGGCTGGACGGCTCCTGCGCGGTGGACGACCTCCAACACGGGGTGGCCGGCCTGGTCGCCGCCGTCGACGGGGCCTGGAGCGGCCCGCGCGCGCCGCAGGTGCGGATGCTGCCGGCCGTCCTGGACGGGAACTCGCTGCCGAAGGGCTCCGAGCGCCCGGAGCGCGGGATCGCCTTCGGCGTGGACGAGGCCGAGCTGGCACCGGCCTTCGTGAACTTCGAGACCGACCCGCTGTTCATCGTCTTCGGCGACACCGAGTCGGGGAAGTCGGCGCTGCTGCGGATGCTGATCAAGCAGATCACCGAGCGGTACACCCCGGACCAGGCGGGCATCGTGGTCGGCGACTACCGGCGCGCGCTGCTGGGCACCGTGCCGCCGGAGTACCTGGTGGAGTACGCGGCCGCGCAGCCGGCCATGGCGGCCATCGTGGACATGCTGCGCGGGGCCTGCGCGCGCCGCCTGCCCGGCCCGGACGTCACCGCCGAGCAGCTGCGCAACCGCAGCTGGTACAGCGGCAAGGACATGTTCGTGGTCGTGGACGACTACGAGCTGGTCGCGACGAGCTCGGGCAACCCGCTGGCGCCGCTGGCGGAGTTCCTGCCGTTCGCCCGGGACATCGGCCTGCGGGTGATCGTGGCCCGCAGCGCGGGCGGCGCCGGCCGCTCGCTGTACGAGCCGGTGCTGCAGCGGATGCGCGAGCTGGGCGGGCAGGGCGTGATCCTCTCCGGCAACCGGGACGAGGGCGCGCTGCTGGGGACGGTCAAGCCGATGCCGCTGCCGCCGGGGCGCGGGGTGTACGTGTCGCGCCGGGCGACCGGTGGGCAGATGGTCCAGACGGGCTGGCTGCCGCTGGTGTGAGGGCGCCGGCGCACCGCGCCGGCGGCTACGGACAGTGATCGAGGGGTCGGGCTCACGGGAGCCCGGCCCCTTTCGCGTCCCAGGTGTCGAAACGTTACCTAGATCTTTCCGGGGCGGGGCTGCGGTTCCCGCACCCCGCCCGGGGGTTGCGGCCGCACAAAGGGGCGCCTGGGCGTATCGCCGTCCGACTCCACGGACACCTTTGAAAGGCGGCTTGCAACACTCTGTTTACCTTGGATTCAGTTGCAATGTGGCAGAGGTAACAAGTCGGGCAAAGCTCACAATGACCGTACGTGATCATCGGATCGCATGTCCATACCCTTCCGCGCAACGGATTCCGAAGCATTTCGGCCATTGACGCAATCAATACGCCCAGGTTCCATTGCGACCCAGGAGCGACCCCACCAGAACCCGAGCAGACAGCCAGCGGAGGCGATACCGCTCCCACCCACAGGACCGCACAGAGCCGATCGGAAGCCACATGACCGACACGCTTCGCCCGCCACGCGCCGCGACCCCCGCGACGGCCGACACCGCCGCCGCCGCAGCGCCCCAGCAACTCAAGCGCTCGATCGGCGTGGTGGGCGGCACCCTGCTCACACTGTCCTGCGTCACCCCGGCCTCCACGCTCTTCGTGATCGTCCCGGAGCTGTTCTCCAGCATCGGCAGCGCCACCGCCCTGGCCATCGCCATCGGCACCGTGCTGTGCGTCGCCGTCGCGTTCTGTTACTCCGAGCTCGGCACCCTGATCCCCAGCGCCGGCGGCGAGTACGCGATGGTCGGCACCCTCGCCGGGCGGCTGGCCGGCTGGCTGGTCTTCGTGCTCTCGCTGATCGTGGTGATGATCGTCCCCTCGGTCATCGCCCTCGGCACCGCCGACTACCTCGCCCCCGTGCTGCACCTCGACAAGGCCATGACCGGCGCCGCCGTGATGCTCGCCGCCACCCTGGCCGGCCTGCTCGACCTGCGCGCCAACGCCTGGATCACCGGCGTCTTCCTGGTCCTGGAGGTCATCGCGGCCGGCGTCGTCTCGGTGCTCGGGTTCTCCCACGCCAACGCCGACGCCCCCAGCCTGCTGCACGGCGTGGTCACCGGGGACGGCGGCGCCACCACCACGGTGAGCATCGGCGCCATCGTCGGCGCGCTCGGCATCGCCCTGTTCATCACCCAGGGCTTCTCCACCGCCGTCTACCTCTCCGAGGAGCTGGAGAACCCCCGCCGCAACGTCTCGCGCACCGTGCTGTGGACGCTCGGCATCTCCTCCGCCGTCATCCTGGTCCCGGTCGTCGCCATCACCATGGGCGCCCCCGACCTGCAGACCCTGAGCTCCGGCGACATCTCCGGCATGGTCACCGCCTGGAGCAACTCCGCGGTCGGCACCTTCATCAGCCTCTGCGTCGCGCTGGCGATCATCAACGCCGGCATCGTCATGGTCATCCAGAACTCCCGGGTCCTGTTCGCCTCCGCCCGCGACAAGGCCTGGCCCGAGCCGGTCAACAAGGCCTTCGGCACCCTCGGCCGGTTCGGCTCCCCGTGGGTCGCCACCCTGGCCGTCGGCCTGCCCGGCGCCGCGCTCTGCTTCGTCAAGGGCGCGCTGCTCAGCAACATCACCGGCGTCGCCGTCACCGGGATGTACCTGCTGGTCGCGATCGCCGCACTGCTCTCCCGCCGCGCCCACCACAAGCACGCCGCCGCCTGGCGGATGCCGCTGTGGCCGGCCGTCCCGGTGGTGCTGATCGCCGTCCTCGTCTACGTGATGACCCAGCTGGACGCCGAACCCCTGCTGTGGACCGGCGGCATCACCGCCGCCGCCACCCTCTACTGGCTGTTCTACCTGCGCCCCCGCCAGGACACCCGCTGGGTGATCAGCCTCCCCGAGGACCAGCAGCCCTGACCCCCACCCCTCCCCCACACGGCAGTGCCCCGGGCTCCCCCTAGCCCGGGGCACTGCCATGTCCGGACCGCTACTTCCTCAGCTTCCACACCGGCGCGGTGGCGATCGCCTTCAGCTGGTCGGTGCTCAGCGCCGGGGTGCTGCGGGTCGCCGGGGTCTGCTGGGTGCCGCTGTTGAACGCGCTGATCACCACCCGCAGGCCGTCCGCGTGCAGGGTGTCGACGGTCCACATGCCCGGGTTGGAACCCCGCTTGCCGACCACCACCCTGGTGCCGTCCGGCTGCACCTGGGCACTGCCGAACAACTCCTCCTTGGTCTTGTCGTCACGGGACCAGTCCTGCACGTTGATCTCCACCAGGGACTTGCCCTTGCCGTCGTTGACCACGAAGTTCGCGTAGCCCGGCTGGCCCCCGGTCTCCGTCTCGGTCAGCCCGGACGGCAGCAGCTTGGCGACGATCGCCAGGATCTCGTCCTCGCCGTACTCCTTGCCGTTGTCCCGCGGCTTGACCGGCACCGGGTCCGGGATCGAGGCGATGACCCGGTCCCAGGACTTGTCCGTGACGATCGCCTTGAGCTGCTCGGGGGTCAGCGGGGGCTTCGGGCGGCTGTCCGGCGAGCCCTTCTCCGCCGGGGAGTTCCACTCGGACAGCTCGACCTGGCGGCCGTCCTTGCCGATCAGCTTGGCGTTCCACCACTTGGTGGTGGCCCGCTTGTCCGGGTACTCGTAGCCCTGGAGGACGGTCAGCGTGCCGCCGTCCGGCAGGGTGGTGGCACTGCAGGCGTCGTACTGGACGAGCTTCTTGTCCGGGCAGTCGTTCTCCACCCGGTTCGGGTCGCCGTCCGCCAGGCGGCCGAGCGAGATGCCCATCGCGGACTTGCCCTTGCCGTCGTCGAAGACCAGCGAGGCGGTCGCGGCGGTGCCGCCGCCGTACGGCCGGCCCGGCTCGGCCCCCGTGCCGGTGCCGGTGCCGCCGGTGGTCTCGCCCTTGGGGAGCAGGGCCTGGAACATCGCCAGCACCTCGTCGCCGGAGACCGCCGGCGGCGCCGAGGCGGAGGCGGACGCCGAGGAGGCCGGGGCCGCCGAGCCGCTGCCGCCGGCGGTACTCGGGGCGGCCGCGGGCACCGTACTCGGGCGCGGCGAGGAGCCGGTGAGGTACACCGCACCTGTGCCCACCAGGGCCAGCGCGGCCGCGCCGCCCACCACCGCGGCGGTCGAACGGCGGCGCCAGCGGCGGCGGCCGCGCCGGTACCCGCCCGCGAGCAGGTCGGACGGCTCGGTGCGGAAGCCCTCACCCGTACGGGTGAGGGCGTAGAGAAGATCGTCCTCGAACTTGTCCGGTTCGGACATGGGTGGTCACCGTCTCCTTGCATCACGAAATTGCGTCACGGGGAGCGTCACGGGTTGCGTCACGGACTACGAGCAGTGGTCAGCGGGCGGCGAGCTCGGCCAGCGAGTCGCCGAGCAGGGTGCGCAGCCGGGCCAGCGCCCGGGTGGTACGGGTGCGGACCGCCCCCGGGGAGGAGCGCAGCATCTCGGCGGTCTCCGCGACGCTGCGGTCCTCCCAGTAGCGCAGCACCAGGACGGCGCGGTCCTTGGGCGGCATCCGGCCGAGGGCGTCGAGCAGGGTCATCCGCAGCGCGCCGTCCGCCTCCCGCGCCTCCGACTCGGGCACGGCCGCGATGGGGCGCTCGGTGCTGGAGCGGCGGCGCTGCTGGGCGAGGAAGGTGCGCACCATCACCGTGTGGGTGTAGGCGGCCGGGTTGTCGATCCGGTCCCGGCCGCCGGTCCAGGCGCTGCGCCGCCAGAGCACGTACATCCGGCTGAGGGCCTCCTGGACGAGGTCCTCGGCGTAGTGGGTGTCGCCGCTGGTCAGCAGGCAGGCCGAGCGGTACAGGTGGCCGGTGCGGCCGGACACCAGTTCCAGGAACTCGGCGTCCTCGGCCTCCCGGCCCGCCCCGATCCACCCCATGCCTGCCGCCCCCCGTGTCCGCGCTCCCTGACACTTCTTGGATGCGGCGAGCGACCCACGACGTTACAGCCGTTCCGGAGGATTCTCCTACGCACTCCCCGGGCACCGGGCAGGTGCTGCGTACCCGGATCAGTCCGCGGACCTGCGGCGCAGGTCGCGCAGGACGACGCCGCCGCCGATGAGCAGCGCGACCAGCAGCGCCCCGATGCCGAGGACGTACGTCGCGGTGCGGCCGTCGCGGTCGGCCTGGGTCTCGCCGAGGCCGACCGGCCGGGGCACGATCGGGGCGGCGGCCAGTTGGACGGGGGCGTCCGGGGTGGCGGTGAACGGCGCGCTCTCAGGGGCCTTGGTGACGGCCCTGACCGGGTCGACCACGCCCCAGCCGATGAACTGGTTCGGATCGCGCTGGGTGCGCTGGGCGGTCTGCTCGATCCAGGCCCGCACCTGGGCCGGCTTCCAGTTCGGGTGGGCGCCGACCAGCAGCGCGACGAGCCCGGACACGTACGGGGCGGAGAAGCTGGTGCCGTTGTCGACGCACTGGCCGCCCCGGGGGACGGTGGAGAGCATGTCGACGCCGGGTGCGGCGACCTTCACGAAGGAGCCGTACTGGGAGAACGGGGCGCGCTCGTTGTTGCGGTCGGAGGCGCCGACGGCGAGCACGGTCGGGAACGCGCCGGGGTAGGTGTCGCCCTCCTTGCCGTCGTTGCCGGTGGAGGCGACCACCACGACGCCGCTGTCCTCGGCGGCCTGGACGGCGGCCTTCAGCTCCTGGTACCCGCCGAAGCCGGCGGCGCCGGCGCCGCGGACGTCCTGGGAGATGTTGATGACCTTGGCCTTGGCCCTGACCGCCTCGTTGACGGCCTGGACCAGGGTGGAGACGTCGCCGTTGCCGTCGCTGTCGTTCTGGCGGATCGACAGGATGGCGGCGTCGGGGGCGAGCCCGACGAAGCCCGTCCGGTCGTAGCGGCGGGCGGCGATGATGCCGGCCACCTTGGTGCCGTGGCCGACCGGGTCCTCCTTGGAGCTGCCCGGGACCTTCTCCTTGGTCTCCCGGTTGACCACCAGGTTGGAGCCCTCCAGGACCTTGCCGGCCAGCTGCGGGTTCTGGTCGTCCACGCCGGTGTCGATGACCGCGACGGTCACCCCCGCGCCGGTGGTCCGACCGCCCTGCCACAGCTCGTCCAGCAGCAGGCGCTGCAGCGACCACGGCACGGTCGGCACGTCGGGCGCGTTCTTCGGGCAGTCGCCCGCGGCGGCCAGCCCGGGTCCGCTGTCCGCGCGCGCCGGGGCGGCGAGCGGGCCGCCCAGCACGGCGAGCGCGGCCAGTGCCGCGGCCGCCTTCCGGTACCCGCGTCCGGACACCCTGCCACCCCTCATGTCGTCCACCCGTGCCGCGCGCCGAAGGGCGGGTGCCCGGAGTCCGAGCACCCGCCCCCTCACGTTCCCGCTGGGGAACGCGTGGTCAGTTGTTCCCCCACAGCTTGGCGTTGTTGTTCTCGGTCGTCTTGTAGCTCTGCGCGGCGCTGTCCAGCGAGGAGGCGATCTGCGTGCAGACCTTCTGCAGGTCGGCGGCGCGCGCGTCCCACTGGGTCTGGTGGGCCTGGTAGCCCTGCTGGGCCGCGCCCTGCCAGCTGGACGCGATGCGGTTGACGTCGCCCTTGAGGTCGTTCAGCAGGTGGTCGATGCGACCGGCCGAGGCGCGCACTTCCTCGGCCGCGTGGTGGACGGTCTCGAAGTTGACGAGGATGTGGTCGGACACGATGTCTCCCTTGACGAGGATGCGGAGCACCCCGCGCTCAGCCGCGGGCGCCCCACCGAGCGGAAGGTCGGAACAGAACGGTGATCAGCGCGGTGCGGCTGATCAGCCCTGGGCGTTGGAGAACAGCGCCTTCTGCTCTTCCTCGGTGCTCGCGTAGTGCTTGGTGGTCAGCTCGATCGCGTGCTGGATCGCGGTCAGCGACTCCTTCAGCTTCGCGATGTCGGTGTTGACCTGGTCCTGCAAGGCCTTGTAGGCGCTCGCCGCCTGGCCCTGCCAGCCGCCGGTGATGCCATCGACCGTGCTGATGAGCTTCTGCCGCTCAGCCTCGATCTTCCCGATCGCGTCCTCGATCCGCTTGGCGAAAGCCAGCATCTCCTGAGCGGTCATCGTGAACTGACCCTGAGCCATGCTCCACCATCCCCCATGAGACAGACATTGCGTGTACGGAGGGCAGCGCGGCCCGACCGTCCCATCACCCTAGTGATGTCCAGGAGCACTGTAGTCGGCACACGCAGCTCGCCCAACACCGAACTCGGCGCAGTTACCAGACCATGACACGGAGGCCAAGTCCGTTGCCTGGCTTGGCCGATCAGGCGTTCTGCGGCTGGGCGGCGCTCTTCGCCGTCAGCGGCGGGCCGGCCGGGACGAGGTCCGACCACTCGTGCGGCACCGGGAGCGGCTGGAGCTCCTTGTAGCCCAACCGGGCCTGGTTGGCGCCCGATTCGTCCTGCGGCGGCTGCTGGTCCGGCGCGGTGGCGCCCGGCTGCGGGGTGGGCGTCTTCGGGGCACCGCCCTGGCCGGGCTGCCCGCTCTGGCCCGGCTGCGGGGTAGCCGGAGTGGTGGCGCCGCGGCCGCCGTCGCCGTTGGCCGGCACCGAGTAGCGCAGACCGGTCTCGGTGATCAGGAAGTCGGTGCCGGAGCCGCCCGCCGCGTTGTCCAGCGCGCGGTAGAAGAGGCCGTGCCCAGGCGTCACGTACGCGGCGCCCGCGCCGTTGTTGTACGGCGCCGGGTAGGACGTCCCGGCCCAGACGCTGCGCCGGGGCGTGCGGCCGTCCTCGGCGACGCCGTCGAAGGTGCTGCACACGACCAGGCGCGCGTCCTGCCGGTCCTGCCAGTTGTTGGTCGGCGCACCGGACTTCAGCGGCCAGTCGTCCCCGGTGCTCGGCAGCCGGACGTCGTTGCCCAGCTTGGCGTGGTCGGCCGGGGTCATCTCGTCGCTGCGCGGCCGCTTGTCGCCGTCGTACTTGTAGAGGTCCTGGTAGTCCGGGTTCTGCCGGATCAGCTCCGCCTGGAACGGCGTCACCAGGTAGAGCCGGTCCTTGCCGACCACGTAGTGGCGGTCCTGGTAGTGCACCAGCCGGCCGATCCGGCGGTCGGCCTGGTTGCCCAGCTCCACCGAGGAGTTGGGGCTCGGGCTGTCCGCCACCCCGTCGACCTTCGGGAAGGTGATCGGGCTGCCGGTCACCAGGGTGTCCAGCCACTCGCGCTTGACGCGCTGCGGCACCGCGTTGGGCCCGAAGACTGCGGTGATCAGCGACTTGCGCTCCTTGTCGTCCGCCTGCGGCGAGCCGATGCCGTGCTTGCGGCCCTGCGCGTCGACCAGGAACACCTTCGCGTCACCCGGCCTGGCCGCGGGCTGGCCCGGCGCCGGCTGCGCGGAGACCTGCTGCTCGTCCGCCTGCTGCACCAGCAGCAGCTGGTCCTGGCCGAGCATCCGGTCCTTGGCCGCCAGCGCCGCCGCGTCCGGGCCGGCCGCCACGAACACCGCCTGGTTGACGGTCTCCTGCTTGTCGTCCGAGCCCGGGCGGTCGCAGACCGACCACTTCATCGGCTTGTCCGCGTTGTCCCTCGTCGGCAGCTTGTCCGGCGCGTACGGGATGCCGATCGTCGGGCCGTGGTTGGGGTAGCTGTCGAGCACCCCGTCGTCGACCACCACCACCTTGGCCTCGGCCGGCAGCACCAGCCGCGCCGAGGACATGTTGAGCACCTGGTGCAGCCGCCTGGTCCGGCCGTCCGGGTCGGTCAGCACCACGTACCGGGTGGTCGACTTCTTGCCCTGGACGACGTTCTTGCCGTCGTCCCAGTGCAGCGGCGCGCTCGGCTTGAACACCCCCCACAACCCGAACCCGGCGACGATCACCGCCCCGGCCAGCACGCTCGGCAGCACCGCCTTCACCGGGCGCGGCGCGTCCTCGTCGCTGCCACCGCCACCGGGCAGCAGGA
Organism: Kitasatospora sp. NPDC056731; assembly: GCF_040687675.1. NCBI lineage: Bacteria > Bacillati > Actinomycetota > Actinomycetes > Kitasatosporales > Streptomycetaceae > Kitasatospora > Kitasatospora sp. NPDC056731. Next base: position 48,041 of record NZ_JBFBNR010000038.1, on the reverse strand, counting down.
ACGCCCCCACCGTGCGCTTGCGGGCGAAGGTGTACGCGTTCAGCTCGTCCCGGCGCGATGCCATCCTCGTCGTCCCCCTCGTCAGACATTGTCGGACCGCCCTGCACCGCCCCCCGCACCCGCCGGGCGGGAACCCGCACGAACCCTCTACGATGCGGCAGCAGACGGTGAGTACGGTACGGGTACGGTCCGCGCACCGGCCAGCCGGGCCGCGGCAACTGATCAGAGAGGGTCACCCGGGGGATGCCAAGCCAGACCGCTCCAGGACGCCGCGGACCGGCAACGGGCGGGAGGTCGCGCCGCTCCGGCCGGGCGCAGCGCGGCGGCCCCGCGTCCGGGACCGCGCCCGGGCAGCCGCTGCCGCCCGCCGGCGAGAGCAGTGGCCGTGACGAAGGCGGTCGCGGGCCCGTCCTGCTCCGGATCAACCCCCGGCCCGGGCTGCTCGGCGGCCGGCTGAGGCTCCAACAGCTCGTCCTGGTCGAGGTCGCGGCCGCGCTGGTCGCAGTGGGCTGGACGATCAGCCGACCGGTCACCGCCGGCTTCGGCGCGGTCGCGCTGGTCCTGGTGGTGCTCGCCGTGATCCCGCTGCGCGGCCGGACCATCCCCGAACTGCTACGGGTGCGCGCCGCCCTCAAGTCCCGCCGCCGGCAGGCCCGCAGCACGCTGCCGCCGGCCGGCACCGACCCGGCGCTGGCCCCCGCCCTGGAACTCGAACCGGCACTGCGCACCTGCACCCACGCCACCGAGGCCGACCTGGGCGGCCGCCCCGTCCGCCGGGAGACCGGCATGGTCGGCGACGGCACCTTCCTCAGCTCGGTGCTGCTCGTCCAGGCCAAGGACCAGCCGCTGCGCCCGGTGCGCACCGCGCTGCCGCTGCCCCTGGACGTGATCTGCTCGGCGCTCCAGGTCGACGACATCACCCTGGAGTCGGTGCAACTCGTCCAGCACACCCAGCCGGCCCCGGCCCCGCACCTGCCCGAGCAGTCGCTGGCCGCCCGCGCCTACCGGGAACTGCCGGACGGCACCGCCACCCCCGGGCTGCGGCTGACCTGGGTGGCGCTCAAGCTCGACCCGGAGCGCGCCGCGGCCGCCGTCCGGGCCCGCGGCGGCGGCGAGGAGGGCGCCCGCAAGGCACTGCAACGGGTCACCGACCAGCTGGCCGGGCGGCTCAACAGCGCCGGGTTCAACGCGACCGTGCTGGACGAGCGCGAGCTGATCGCCGCGCTGGCCATCTCCACCTGCGCCAACCCGCTCGCGGTGGCCGGGCGCCAGGGCACCGGCAGCGGCGGCGGCACCACCCGCCGCACCCAGGAGGGCAGCCGGTTCTGGCGGATCGACGACCGCTGGCACAGCACCTACTGGATCTCCCGCTGGCCGCAGCTCAGCCGCCCCGGCGGCTCGCCCGGCCGGATCGCCGCACCCGACCTGGTCAACCTGGTCACCGGCTCCCCCGCGCTGGCCAGCACCTTCAGCCTGACCGCCGGGCGCGGCACCGGCGGCTCGGTGACCGTCAGCGGGCACCTGCGGGTGACCGGGCGCAGCGAGAGCGAGGTGACGCAGGTCGGCCGCCAGGTGGAGGCCCGGGCGCAGGGCGCCGGACTCGGCCTGGTCCGGCTCGACCTGGAGCAGGCCCCCGGGGTGCTCGCCACCCTGCCGCTGGGAGGAGCGTCCTGATGGCGTACCAGACCTATCCGGCCCCCGGCCCGCAGCACGGCGCCGAACAGCCCCGGGCGCGGTCCCGGATCCTGCCCGGCTTCGGGCTGCGCGGCCCGCGCCGGGAGAAGCACGTGCTGGACGCCGCGGACCTCGGGGCGCTGGCCTTCCCGGTCGGCGACGACGGCGTGGTGATCGGCGCCGACCCGCAGGGGCTGCCCGCGGTGCTCGGCCTGTTCCGGCCCAGCGCGTACGACCTGGTGCTGGTCGGCGGCGTGTGGACGGCGCAGGTCATCGCGCTGCGGGCGGCCGCGATCGGCGCCCGGGTCGCGGTGGAGACCGCGCGCGGGCAGCTGTGGGGCCCGCTGGCGCAGGCCGCGGGCGGCGGGCAGCCGTGCGTGACGGTCCACCAGGTCGGCCGACTCGGCCCGCAGGGCGCCTCGGTGGCCTCGCCGGTCCTGGTGGTGCGCGACCTCGGCGCCCGCCCGCCGCGCAGCCGGCTCTCCGCCGCGCCCTGGCAGACCACCCTGACCCTGCTGCCGTACCTCGGCCCGCACGCGGCCCGGGTACTCAACGCGGCCGACCTGGTGGGTGTACAGCGGGTCTCCCCGCAGGAGGCGGAGCTGACCGGCCGGGTGCTGTCGCTCCCGCCGGAGGACGTCGCCGCGCTGCCCACCCTCGGCGACGACCTCACACTGTGGGCCACCCGGATGCGGCGCCAGTACGTGCGGGCCGTGGCCGGGCAGGCCGAGCAGCAGGTTCTCGGCGGTCCGCGCCGGATGGACTGAGCGGCGGCGCCGGGCCCGGGGGGCCGCTCCGGATCCGACGCCGCCTTCAACGGGGGTTGCCGCACGGCCTAGTCTTTGATGCGGCAACGGCACCGCTGAACAAGCGGCGGCGAACACGAGGGAGCCCTAGTGAGCAGCGATCGGGACGGCGTCTACGTCGGCGACAACGCGGCAGAGGACGACGACGACTGGTCCGACGCGCCCGACTACACTCCCCCGTCCTGGTACGTGCAGACGGACGCCTCGGCGGCCCCGGCTCCGGCCCCGGCGGTGCAGGCTCCGACGGCGGTGCAGGCTCCGGCAGTTCAGACTCCGACGGCGGTGCAGGCTCCGCAGGCCACCGCTCCGGCGCCGGTGCCCGTCCAGGCTCCGGCCCCGACGCCGGCTCAGGCGCCCGTACCCGCCCAGCCCGTGCCGCCCGCACAGCCCGCACAGCCCGTCCAGGCCGAGGCGCAGCACGTCCCGTTCCCGGCGTCCGCCCCTGCCCAGGCCCCCGTCCCCGCTCCTGCCCCCGCCCCTGCCCCTGCCCCTGCGTTCGAGCAGCCACAGGCCGTCGCCCCGGGCTGGCCGGCGCAGGCCCCGGCGCAGCCGCAGCCCGCCCCGCAACCGCCGTACCCGGCCCCGGCCCCGCCGCCGGCGCAGCCCGCCCAGCCGGTCCCACCGCAGCCGTACCCGCAGCCGTACCCTCAGCCGCCCGCGCAGCACCTGCCCCCGCAGCAGCCACTGCCGGCGCACGACCCGCAGGCCGCCGCCGCGTGGGCCGCCCAGCAGGGCGCCGCCCAGCCGCAGCCCGCACAGCCGCAGCAGCCGTACCCTCAGCCGCCCGCGCCGGTGGATCCGCGCCAGGGCGGCTGGCCGCAGCCCCCCGCCTACCCGCAGTCGGCCCAGCCCCAGCCGCACGAGTACCAGCCGTTGCTGCCGGGCTCGCCGCACGAGCAGTCCGGCGGGGTGCAGCCGTGGCCGCCGCAGGGCGCCGTAGCGCCGCCGCCGGTCGCGTTCCCGCACTCCGCCGCCCCGCAGCCGCCCGTGGCGCACGGCGCGCCACTCGGCTACACCGCCGCGGTCGAGCTGTCCTCGGACCGGCTGCTGCGCAGCCAGCCCAAGCAGCAGCGCCAGCAGCCGCGGTTCCAGTTCGGCGGCAAGGCGGCGGCCGCCGAGAAGTCGCGCAAGCTGGAGATCATCCGCACCCCGGTGCTGAGCTGCTACCGGATCGCCGTGATCAGCCTCAAGGGCGGGGTCGGCAAGACCACGACCACCACCGCGCTCGGCGCGACCCTGGCCAGCGAGCGCCAGGACAAGGTGATCGCGATCGACGCCAACCCGGACGCCGGCACCCTGGGCCGCCGGGTCAAGCGCCAGACCGGCGCGACCATCCGCGACCTGGTGACGGCCATCCCGCACCTGCGCAGCTACATGGACATCCGTCAGTTCACCTCGCAGGACCTCAACTCGGGCCTGGAGATCCTGGCGAACGACGTCGACCCGGCGGTCTCGACCACGTTCAACGACTCGGACTACCGCCAGGTCATCGACGTGCTGGGCCGCCAGTACCCGATCATCCTGACCGACTCCGGCACCGGCCTGCTGTACAGCGCGATGCGCGGGGTGCTGGACCTCGCCGACCAGCTGATCATCGTCTCCACCCCCAGCGTGGACGGCGCCTCCAGTGCCTCGACCACCCTGGACTGGCTCTCCGCGCACGGCTACGCGGACCTGGTGCAGCGCAGCATCACGGTGGTCTCCGGGGTGCGCGAGACCAGCAAGCTGATCAAGGTCGAGGACATCGTCGCGCACTTCCAGACCCGCTGCCGCGGGGTGATCGTGGTGCCGTTCGACGAGAGCCTGGCGGCCGGCGCCGAGGTCAACCTCGACATGATGCGGCCCAAGGTCCGCGAGGCCTACTTCGAGCTGGCCACCCTGGTCGGCGAGGACATCGTCCGGGCCCAGCAGGCCGCCGCCCAGCAGTCCGGGTGGCAGCAGCAGGTGCAGGCCACGCCGTACCCGCCGCAGCCACAGCCACAGCCGTATCCGGGTCAGGCGGGTCAGGCGGGTCAGGCCGCTCAGCCCGCCCCCGGGGCGCCGTGGGCACCGCAGCCCGGCCAGGCCCCGCCGCCGCCACCACCCGGCTACGGCTACCCGCAGCAGCCGCCCGCCCCCACGGCCTGGCCACAGCCGGGCGCCCAGCAGCAGCCGGCCCCGCAGCCCGCCCCGCAGCCGGGCCCGGGCTACGGCTACCCGCCCGCCCAGGGCCAGCCGCCGCAGCCCGCCCCGCCCGCCTCGCCGTCCCAGCCGTCCCCGCCGGACGGCTACCAGCCGCCGCCCGGCTACGGCCACCCGCCGCAGCCCCCGCAGTGACGCCGAAGGGCCCGCCGACCAGGTCGGCGGGCCCTTCCCCGTGCTGCGGCAGTGCTCAGACGCCGTCGGTCAGCTCGCGGGCCTGCTTGACGTCGTCGGCCATCCGGTCGAGCAGCGCGTCGATGGAGTCGAACTTCTCCATCCCGCGCAGGTAGGCCAGGAAGTCCACGGCCACGTGCAGCCCGTACAGGTCCAGGCCGACCCGGTCGATGGCGTACGCCTCGACGGTGCGGGCGGTGCCGTCGAAGGTCGGGTTGGTGCCGACCGAGATGGCGGCGGGCATGCGCTCGCCGTCGGCGGTCAGCCAGCCCGCGTACACGCCGTCGGCCGGGATCGCGCTGTGCGGCACGGTCTCGACGTTGGCGGTCGGGTAGCCGAGCTCACGGCCGCGCTGCGCGCCGCGCACCACCACGCCCTCGACCCGGTGCGGGCGGCCCAGCACCTCGCCGGCGCCGGCCATGTCCCCGGTCGCGACCAGCCGCCGGGTCAGGGTGGAGGAGAACGGCTCGCCGGACCCGGCGGCGCCGCTCACCTGGAGGTCGACCACCTCGACGTCGAAGCCGGCCGAGCGGCCCAGCTCGGTGAGCAGCGCGACGTCCCCGGCGGCCCGGTGCCCGAAGCGGAAGTTGGGGCCCTCGATGACGGCCCGGGCGTGCAGGGCGTCGACCAGGACCTGCTGGACGAAGGTCTCCGGCGACTCCTGGGACAGCTCCGGGGTGAACGGCAGCACCAGCACCGCGTCCACGCCGAGGCCCGCGATCAGCTCGGCGCGGCGCGCCTGCGGTGCGAGCAGCGGCGGGTGGCTGCCCGGGCGGATGACCTCGCGCGGGTGCGGGTCGAAGGTCACCACCACCGCGGGGAGGCCGAGTTCGCGGGCCCGCTCGACCGCCCGACCGATGATCAGCTGATGCCCGCGGTGCACCCCGTCGAACGAGCCGATGGTGACGACGCTGCGTCCCCAGTCAGCGGGGATCTCCTCCAGGCCACGCCAGCGCTGCACCCTGACCGCTCCTTGTTCCGTACGGCGCGTACCCTCTGTACGCTCAAACGCTCAAACCCGAACCCCTATAGCGTGCCATGCGCCTGCTCCTGCTCCGGCACCGGAATGCGGGTTGGGCGCACCGACGGGTGCGCGGCCCGCCCGGGCACGGTCCGCTCCGCCTCGGCGGCCGCGTACTGCGGGTCGCGGCCGGCCGCCGCCAGGGCCCGCATCCGGGCCAGCCGGGGCCCGTCCGGCGCGGTCGGGGCGGCGTCCCGCGGCCACTGGGCGAGCAGCTGCGCGAACGCCGCCGAGCGGCCGGCCCAGCGCACCAGCAGTTCGTCCGCGGCCGGCAGGCCCGGCGTCGCCCGGGCCAGCACCGCGCGGGCCCGGGCCGGATTCTCGGCCGCGCAGTGCTCGGCCAGCCGCTCCACGGCCGCGGTCAGCACCGCCGGGTCGGTCTCGACGGCGAGCAGGGTGTCCAGCAGTTCGCAGCGCAGCGCGTCCGCCGCCGGGTCGGCCACCGGGACGGACAGCACCTGGGCGAACGGCCGCCGCACGCCCGCCGCCCGGGCGGCCAGCGCGCCGCCGAGCAGCACCCGCAGCTCCAGCCGGGCGGCCGGGCCGCCGGTCGCGGCGCGCTCCAGGCGGCGGCCCAGGTAGTCGACGGCGACCGGGCCGGCCAGCGCCGGGTGCTCGCGCAGCAGCCGGGCGGCGAGTTCGGCGCCCCGCCGGGTGGCCACCGGGGTGCGGGCGTCGGCGAGCATCCGCAGGGTCTCGGCGGCGGCCGCGCCGGGGGCCGCCAGCCGGTCGGCGAGCGCGGCCAGGACGGGTTCCGGGTCGCTCTCCAGGGCGGGGGCCAGCGCCCTGGGGGTGAGGAAGGCGTCGCCGCCCGCCCGGTGCAGGGCCAGCGCGGCGGGGAGGTGCTCGGCCCTGGTCGCCGGGTCGCCGACCAGCAGGGCGAGGGCGGCGCCGTGCAGGCCCGGTTCGTCCTCCCGGGCGAGCAGGGTCAGCGCGGTGAACCGCAGCAGTCCGGCGGCGGCGCCGACGGCGTACGGGGCGGCGTGCAGGGCGTGCACGGCGGCGGCGACGTGCCGCTCGGGCCGCCCGTCGTGGCTCCAGCGGTCCACCGCCCGGCAGAGCGCGGAGGGTTCCTCGGTGGCGAGCACGGTGAGCAGCGCGTCCGCCCTCGGGTGCGCGGCGTCGGCCAGGGCGTCGGCCAACTCGTCCAGGGCGAGCCGGCGGTGGGCGTGCAGCAGGTCGTGGGCGAGGTCGGCGACGGTGTGCCCGGGGCGGCCGGGCAGGCCGCGCGGATCGTCGAACCAGGCGCAGAGCAGCGGGAACACCGCGACGGGGTCGGCGCGCAGCCGCTCGGCCACCGCGCCGAGGAACGGCTGCCCGGGCCCGTCGGCGGCCACCAGGCGGCGCAGCAGGGCGAGTTCGGCCTCGACGGGCAGACCGAGGCCGGTCCAGAACGCCGGGCCGAACGCGCCGAGCCCGTCCGCCGGGAGCGCGTCCAACCCGCCTTCGGCGACCGCCCGTTCGGCGATCCTCCCGGCCAACTGGTCGAGCAGCGCCCGGTGTTCGGCCGGTTCGGGGCTGGCGGCCAGCCCGGCGGTGAGCAGCCGGCCCGCCCACCAGGCCGGTTCGCTGCCGGGCGGGCGCAGGTCCAGGGCGCGCCAGAGCCGGTGCAGCCACGGGTCCAGGGCGGGTGCGCCCCAGGTCTCGGCCAGCCGGCGCAGCGCGGCGGCGACCGGGCCGATCCGGTGCCGGGGGACGCCGCGCGGGGGGCCCTGCGCAGGCGCGCCCTCCAGCCCGTTCGCGGGCGAGGACGGCGTGTCCGCGGCCTCGCCGAGCAGCAGCCGCAGCGCGGCGTCCAGGTCCAGGTGCAGGCCCTGCAGCCAGTCCGCGAACTCCCCGTGCGCGAACCGGAATCCGGGCCCGGCCGGGACGAACAGGCCCTCGGCGAGGACGGCCGTGGCCCAGCCGCCGGCCGCCGGGAACAGCTCCTCGAAGACGGCCCGGCCCAGCCCGCCCGGCCCGGCGCCGAGCATCCGCCGGGCCGCCTCGTGCACCCGTCCGGCCACCGCGGCCGCCAGCCGCCGCACCCGCCCGTGGGAGGGCCCGGCCGGGCGGGCGGAACTCCGGCGGTGGGCACCTGGCCGGCGCTGCCGGCCGTCCTCGGCCAGCCGCCGGGCCACCCGCAGGCAGCGCAGGTCCAGGTAGGCGGCGAACAGTTCGCCCCGGCGGCCCGGCTCCCCGCGCAGGCCCTCCGCCCACAGCTCGCCGGCCAGCCGGACGGCCAGCGGGTGCCGCGCGTCGGCGTCGGCCGGCCAGCCCGGCGGCAGCCCGTAGCGGCGGCGCACCCGCTCGGCCGCCTCGGCGGGGAGCGGGCCGAGCCGGTGCCCGGCGAGGCTGGGGGCGCCCGGGCCGCCGCCGTCCATCCGGACGGTGGGGGCGCTGGCCAGGTCGCCGGCCGGCTCCGGCGGGTCCGGGTACCGGGCGGGGCCGGGGCCGCTGCCCCACTTCTCGGCCGCCAGCCGCACCCAGGCCTCCTCGCCGCAGGCGGTCAGCAGCCGCGCCCCGCAGCCGGTCAGCCAGTCCCCCGCGCCGCGCAGCCAGCGCGGGTCCAGCGGCGCGGGGGCCTCCTCGGGGCCGTCCAGGACCACCAGCAGCGGCCGCCCGGCCGCCGCGCACAGCGCCGCCACCGGTTCCGGCGCGGGCGCCGGGGTGCCCAGCTCGGCCGCGACGGCGGCCAGGGCCCGTTCCACCGGGGCGGCGAGCGAGCGGTCCTCGGCGCGCAGGTCGGCGCCGCGCAGCCAGAGGGTGGGCAGCGGCCGGGCGCCGCCGGCGCGGCGGGCGGCGAGGGCGGCGAGTTCGGTGGAGCGCCCACTGCCGGGGGCGCCGACCAGAGCGGTGACGGTGGCCTGCGGCTCGTCCCCGGCCAGTCCGTCGGGCCGGTCGACCCGGTCGGCGGCGAGCCCGGCGACCCGGTCCGGGCCGGCCCCCGCGGCGGCCAGCTGGGCGGCGGTCAGCCGCAACACGCCGGCCAGGTTGAGCGCGGGCCCGTAGCCGGGCACGGCCGCGCCGTTGCGCGCCAGCAGTTCGGCCAGCGCCGGGGCGACCGCGACCGCGCCGCCGCCGGCCGGCACCGCCGGGAGCGCGCCGCCGTGCCGCGGCCCGCGCAGCGCGGGCACGGCCAGGGCCACCACGGCGCCGCTGCGGGCGTCCAGCACCGGCGAGCCGGCCGGCACCGCGACGCCGGCGACCACCGGCGGGTCGAGCAGCAGCACCCCGCCGACCCCGCCGTACCCGGCCCCGGCGGCACCCAGCAGACCGCAGCGCAGCGCCACCACGCGCCCGTCCTCGCCGGCCAGCGCGGGCAGCAGCACCTCGCGCCCAGCCCCGAGGGCCGCGACGGGCAGCGGCGGCACGGGCAGCCCGCCGACCGCGTCGGTGCGCAGCAGGGCGAGCCCGTGCCCGGGCAGCGGCAGTACGGCGTCCGGGCCCAGCACCCTGGTCTGCCCGCCGGGGGTGTGCAGGACGATCCGGTCCAGGCCGGTGACGCTCTCGTGGGCGGTGAGGACGGTGCCCTGCGGGTCGGCGACGAACCCTAAGCCGTGCAGTCGCCCGTTGAGGTCGCGGATCCGCAGCAGGTACCGCCCCGGGTCTCCCGCCACGCCGTCGCCGTCCAGGAATCCCGGCATTCGCACTGCCCTCCCCGCAGGCCGGACGGCCCGGGAGCGGGCTCGTCACGGCGACCTGCTCGCCGTCGGGGAGCCTGCCCGCCCGGGAGGCGGCCCCACCGCGCCTGCGCCGCTCACCACGGGCGTTCACCTCGCGCGCTCCCCCGGGCGGGTGACCTCTCCCTCGCCGGAACGAGCCTCCGGACCTCACCCGGAACCCCGGACCTCGCCGAAACACCCCCCGAACGAGCGAAACCCCTCCCGGGACGACTCCCGAACGAGCGAAACCCCCGCCGGAAGACTCCCGACGGGGGTGACGCGTGCGCTGCGGGGCGTCAGCCGACGAAGACCGCGACCGGCTTCGCCTGCCCGCCCGTCTCCTCGACCAGCGCGAGGAAGCGCCCGTCCGGCCCGAACACCGCGATCGGCCCGTCCACGCCCAGCCCGGGCGCCTTGAGCCGGGCACCGTGCGACAGCTTCTCCGCCTGCGACTCGTCCAGGTCCCAGCGCGGGAAGGCGGCGGCCGCGGCCTCCCCGATCGGCAGCACCTGCAGCCCCATCGGGGACTCGCCGGTGACCGCGGCCTCCAGCTGCTCCAGGGTGTGCGCCGACTCCACCGAGTACGGCCCGACCCTGGTGCGCCGCAGCGCGGTGAGGTGGCCGCCGACGCCGAGCCCGGCGCCCAGGTCGCGGGCCAGCGCCCGGATGTAGGTGCCGGAGGAGCACTCGACGGTCACGTCCAGGTCGATCACCGGCGTGCCGTCCTCGGCGAGCGCCGCGCGCTGTGCGTGCACGGTGAAGGAGTGGATCGTGGTGGGCCGGGCCGCGAGCTCGAAGTCCTCGCCCTCGCGCACCCGCGCGTACGACCGCTTGCCGTCGATCTTGATCGCGCTGACCTTGGAGGGCACCTGCATGATCTCGCCGGTGAGCACGGCGATCCCGGCGTCGATCGCCTCCCTGGTCACCCCGTCGGCCGGGGCGGACGCGGTGACCTCGCCCTCCCGGTCGTCGGTGACGGTGGTCTGGCCGAGCCGGATGGTCGCCTCGTACGTCTTGGCGGTGAGCATCAGGTGGCCGAGCAGCCGGGTGGCCCGCTCGACGCCGATCACCAGCACGCCGGTGGCCATCGGGTCGAGCGTGCCGGCGTGCCCGACCTTCCGCGTCCCGGCCAGCCATCGCAGCTTGGCGACGACCCCGTGGGAGGTGATGCCCTCGGGCTTGTCGACGATCACCAGGCCGTCCGGGCCGGTGCCTTTGCGCTTCATCAAGTTCTTTCTCTAAAAAGCGGTCAAGAGATGATCAACGTACCGGTCGCAGCGCGCCCCGGAACCGTTCGACCACCGCGGCCACGTCCTCCCGGGCGCTGAACCCGGCCGCGAAGACGTGCCCGCCGCCACCCAGCTCGGCGCAGGCGGCGGCGACGTCCACCGCGCCCTTGGAACGCGAGGAGCCCCGCAGCGTGCCGTCCGGGTCCTGCTTGAGCACCAGCGCCACCTCGGCCTCGGCCGGGCGGCGCAGGATGTCGATCAGCCCCTCGATCTCCTCGACCGTGACGCTGAACAGCACCAGGTCCTGGTACGGCACCCAGGTCCACACCAGGCCCAGCCCGCCGGCCGCGTCCGGCTCGTAGACGGCCCGGTCGAGCGCGCCCGCGAGCACCTTGAGGTAACCGAAGGAGGAGGTGTCCCACAGCTGCCGGGAGATCAGGTCGTGCCGGATGCCGGTGGCCAGCAGCCGCCCGGCGAGTTCGTGGGTGGCGGGCGTGGTGGCCCGGTACTTGAACGAACCGGTGTCGGTGGCGACGCCGGTGTACAGGCAGGTGGCCAGGTCCTGGTCGAGTTCGACGCCGAGCCGGCGCAGCAGTTCGTCGACCAGGACGGCGGTGGCCGGCGCGGTCGGGTCGATCAGCTGGTGGGTGCCGAAGCCCGGATTGGAGGCGTGGTGGTCGATCACCACCAGCACCGGCGCGGCGAAGGCCTTGCCGTGCAGCAGGCCGAGCCGGCTCTCCGCGGCCACGTCGAAGCAGAGCACCAGCTCGGGGACGTCCGGCACCTCGGCGGCCGGCACGATCAGCTCCTGGCCGGGCAGGAAGGCCAGCGACTCGGGCACGATCTGCGGGTCGTCGCCGAAGGAGACCCGCACCCGCTTGCCGAGCCCGCGCAGCGCCAGCGCGGCCGCCAACGAGGAGCCCAGGGCGTCGCCGTCCGGGCAGATGTGGCAGATCAGGTCGATCGACCGGGCCCGCCCGATCTCCGCCACCACCTGCTGCCAGAGCAGTTCGAAACCGCTCTCCTCGGTGCGCGGCCCCGGGAGCGCCACGAGGGCGTCCTCCACCGTGCTGGTGGAAGACGCCCCCGTGGTCGAACCGGCTCGCGAGGCGGCCTTCGCCGGCTCACCCGCCATGACTACTCGTCCTCGTCGTCACGCTCGGCCGCCGGAACCTTGTACGGGTCCGCCTCGCCGGCGTAGGTCGCGCCCGCGGCGGTGGTGCGCACCGCCGCGTCGATGGCCTTGGCCCGGTCGAGCAGGTCGTCGATGTTCCGGGCGTTGTCCGGCAGCGCGTCCGCGACGAAGGTCAGCGTCGGGGTGAAACGCACCCCGATCTTGCCGACCTCGGAGCGGATCACGCCCTTGGCACTCTCCAGCGCGGCGGCCGTGGCCTCGCGCTCGGTCTCGTCGCCGAAGACGGTGTAGAAGACGGTGGCCTCGCGCAGATCCCCGGTCACCCGGGTGTCGGTGATGGTCACGAACCCCAGTCGCGGGTCCTTGACCCGCCGCTCCAGGGTCTGGGCGACGACCACCTGGATGCGGTCGGCGAGCTTGCGCGCCCTTGCGGTGTCGGTCACGTTGCCTCCTCGTGCAGTGGGTCCGGCATTCGGGTGAGCTGCGCACCCTTCGGGGCCCACGCCCCAAAGTACCGGCCCGCGCCCGGCCTTGCGGGCGCTCTGGGTCCTGATCCGTGTGAGAACGGCGACTTCCGCCGACCGTCTCCACGGCTCTCATTCATCGTCGTCGTTGTGGTACCTCCTCCTCGCGGAGAGGAGCTGCACCTCGGGGCGGCCGGCGACCAACCGCTCACAGCTGTCCAGGATCTCGGTGACGTATCCGGCATCGCCGGCCACCACCGCGAGGCCGATCTCGGCCCTGCGGTGCAGATCCTGGTTCCCGGTCTCGGCAGCGCACACGCTGTACTTGCGCTGCAGTTCGGCCACGATGGGCCGCACGATCGAACGCTTCTCCTTGAGCGAGTGGACGTCGCCCAACAGCAGGTCGAAGGTGAGTGTTCCCACGAACATGTATGACAGGTCTCGCCGACCTGGAAGGCCTCGGGGGGCAGCCCGGAACCGGGCTGCCGGTACTAGGTCTGAACGCCGCTGCATCTGAACGCTGCCACATCAGAACTACCCCGGACCCTACACAGCGAGACCGGGGCCGGTCGACGGAAATACCACCCGTCGACCGGCCCCGGCTTTCACCGACTACGAACGCGGCTTCTCGCGCATCTCGTAGGTCTCGATGATGTCCTCGACCTTGATGTCGTTGAACGACCCCAGGGTGACACCGGCCTCGAAGCCCTCGCGGACCTCGGTCGCGTCGTCCTTGAAGCGGCGCAGACCCTCGATGTTGAGGCTCTCCGCCACGACCTTGCCGTCGCGGATGAGGCGGGCCTTGGCGTTGCGGCGCAGCAGGCCCTCGCGGACGATGACACCCGCGATGTTGCCGAACTTGGAGGAGCGGAACACCTCGCGGATCTCCGCGGAGCCGAGGCGCACCTCCTCGTACTCGGGCTTGAGCATGCCCTTGAGGGCGTTCTCGATCTCCTCGATCGCCTGGTAGATGACCGAGTAGTACCGGACGTCCACGCCTTCCTTGTCGGCCGCGGTACGCGCACGGCCTTCGGCGCGCACGTTGAAGCCGATGATGATGGCGTCCGAACCCATCGCCAGGTTGACGTCGGACTCGGTGATCGCACCCACACCGCGGTGCAGGATGCGGAGCTCGACCTCCTCGCCCACGTCCAGCTTGACGAGCGCGTCCTCGAGGGCCTCGACCGAACCGGAGACGTCACCCTTGATGATGAGGTTGAGCTGCTCGATCTCGCCGGCGGCGATGGCCTTGTCCAGGTCCTCCAGGGACACCCGGACCCGACGCTGCGCGAAGGCGGCGTTGCGGTCGCGGGCCGAACGCTTCTCGGCGATCTGACGGGCGGTGCGGTCCTCGTCGACGACGATGAAGCTGTCGCCGGCGCGGGGCACCGAGGTCAGACCGAGCAGCAGCACCGGGCGGGACGGGCCTGCCTCGGCGAGGCTGTTGCCGTTCTCGTCCAGCATCGCGCGGACGCGGCCGTAGGCGTCGCCGACCACGATCGAGTCGCCGACGCGGAGGGTACCGCGCTGCACGAGCACGGTCGCCATGGCGCCGCGGCCCTTGTCGAGGTGGGCCTCGATGGCGATACCCTGCGCGTCCTGCTCGGGGTTGGCCCGCAGGTCGAGCGAGGCGTCCGCGGTGAGGACCACGGCCTCCAGCAGCTGCTCGATGTTGAGGCCCTGGCGCGCGGAGATGTCGACGAACATGGTGTCGCCGCCGTACTCCTCGGCCACCAGACCGAACTCGGTCAGCTGACCGCGGACCTTGGTCGGGTCGGCGCCCTCGACGTCGATCTTGTTGACGGCGACCACGATCGGCACACCCGCGGCCTTGGCGTGGTTCAACGCCTCGACCGTCTGCGGCATGACACCGTCGTTGGCCGCGACCACCAGGATCGCGATGTCGGTGGACTTGGCACCACGGGCACGCATGGCGGAGAACGCCTCGTGACCCGGGGTGTCGAGGAAGGTGATCGGGCGCTGCTCGCCGTTCACCTCGGTGACGACCTGGTAGGCACCGATGTGCTGGGTGATGCCACCGGCCTCGCCGGCCACCACGTTGGACTTGCGGATGGCGTCCAGCAGGCGGGTCTTACCGTGGTCGACGTGACCCATGACGGTGACGACCGGCGGGCGCGGAGCCAGCTGGTCCTCGTCGCCCTCGTTCGCACCGAAGTCGATGTCGAACGACTCCAGCAGCTCGCGGTCCTCGTCGTCGCGGCTGACGATCTCCAGGATGAAGCCCATCTCGCCGGCCAGCAGCTCGAGGGTCGCGTCGGAGACCGACTGCGTCGCGGTGACCATCTCACCGAGGTTGAACATGACGGAGACGAGCGCGGCCGGGTTGGCGTTGATCTTCTCCGCGAAGTCCATCAGCGAGGCGCCGCTCGACAGGCGAACGGTCTGGCCGTTGCCGCGAGGCAGCATCACACCGCCGACGGACGGGGCCTGCATGGCCTCGTACTCCTGGCGCTTCGCCCGCTTCGACTTGCGGCCACGCGCCGGGCGACCGCCCGGGCCACGACCGAAGGCGCCCTGCGTGCCACCACGGGCACCCGGGCCGCCGGGACGACCACCGAAACCACCGGGACGCGGGCCGAAGCCGCCGCCGCCACCGGGGGCACCGCCACCGGGACGCGGACCGCCGAAGCCGCCGCCACCGGCCGGACGCGAGCCCGGACCGGCCGGACGACCCTGGAAGCCCGGACGGGCGCCACCGGCACCCGGACCACCCGGACGGCCACCGGGGCCACCGGGGCCACGGCCGCCGGGGCCCGGACGCGGGCCCGGAGCCGGACGCTGCGGCATCATGCCCGGGTTCGGGCGCGGCATGCCGGACGGGGACGGGGCGCCGGGGCGCGGACCGGCCGGACGCGGCATGCCGTCGGGACGCGGACGGTCGCCACCGGGACGCGGGGCGCCACGGTCAGCGCCGGGAGCACCAGCGGGACGCGGACGGTCGCCACCGGGACGCGCGGCGCCACGGTCAGCGCCGGGAGCACCAGCGGGACGCGGACGGTCGCCGCCCGGACGCGCGGCGCCACGGTCGGCACCGGGAGCACCAGCGGGACGCGGACGGTCGCCGCCCGGACGCGGACGGTCGCCACCCGGGGCGCCCTGACCGGCGGGACGCGCACCCGGCGCGCCCTGACGGCGGTCGCCGGGGCGGGCCATACCGGTCGCGCTGCCCGAGGTGAACGGGTTGTTGCCCGGACGCGGGCCGGCCGGACGCGGACCCGGACGGGCACCGCCGCCGGCGGGACCGGCCGGACGCGAGGCCTGCGGGGCCTGCGGGGCCTGCGGGGCCTGCGGGGCCTGACGCGGGGTGTCACCGGCCGGAGCCGGCGAGGAGAACTCGGCCGCGGGAGCGGCCGGGGCCGCCGGAGCGGCGGGACGCGCCGCCGGGCGCGGGCCCGGGGTCGGGCCACCCGCCGGCTTGACGGCGGCGGGGGCCGCCGGGGCGGCGGGCGCGGCCTCGGCCGCAGGGGCCGCGGCCGGGGTGGGACGGGGACCAGGGGTCGCGCTGGGGCGCGGACCCGGGGTCGGAGCACCCGGCTTGGGTGCACCCGCGGCGGCGGAGCCACCCGCGGGCTGGGGCGCCGCGCTCTTGCGCGGGCCCGGCTTGGCAGCGGAACCACCACCGGTGGGGGCCACACCAAGCGCGTCAGTCAGCTTTCGTACGACCGGCGCCTCAATCGTCGAGGACGCCGAACGGACGAACTCACCGAGCTCGGTGAGCTTGGCCATGACGGCCTTGCTCTCCAAGCCAAGTTCCTTGGCGAGTTCGTAAACCCGGACCTTAGCCACTTCACTCCTGTCTATGAGTCCGGGGTGTCTCGTCCGCCGGACCGTCGCTACTTCATGGGCGTACCCATCGCGTACTCATCGCGTACTCATCGAGAGCTCATCGCAATCTCGACCTACTTCCACATCGCGAGGTACCTGACTGGTGGCACGGCACGCGGCTGCCCGCGAACCGTGCTTGTTGCGGTGGTTCTCCCGCCGCACTGAGCGGCGGCCGTAGCGGGTGTCGCCCCACCGGGCGGCCTGATGGACTCAGGGCGCCGGGGTGTCGACGGTCCGCTCCCCGATGAACTCGCGGAGCCGCTCCGTGTCGAGCGTCCCCTGGAGGCGGAAGGCCCGGGGAAACGCCCGACGGCGGACCGCGAGGTCGAGGCAGGCCGGATCGGGGTGCAGGTGAGCGCCCCGGCCCGGCAGTGCACCACGGGGATCAGGGACGCAGACGCCCTCGACCGCCGTGACACGCAACAGCTGGTGCTTGGCCGCTCGCTTGCGGCAGCCCACGCAGGTGCGTTCCGGGCGTGCTCGGACGTGCGTCCGGCCAGACGAAGGCAAGTCTACCCCTCCGAAGGGACATGGCGCCGCCCCACCGATCCCGGGCGGAACGACGGGGGGCTTTGGCAGGGCGAACGACCGGTCAGCGCCGCACTCAGCGGTCGGTGTCCCGACCGCCGTCCTCGGGCTGGCCCTCGGTGTCCGGACGGATGTCGATCCGCCAGCCGGTGAGGCGGGCGGCGAGGCGGGCGTTCTGCCCCTCCTTGCCGATCGCCAGCGACAGCTGGTAGTCCGGCACGATCACCCGGGCGGAACGCTGGGCCAGGTCGACGATCTCCACGCTGGTCACCCGTGCGGGGGACAGCGCCGCGGCGACCATCTCCCGGGGGTCCTCCGACCAGTCGACGATGTCGATCTTCTCGCCGTGCAGCTCGCCCATCACCGCGCGCACCCGGCTGCCCATCGGGCCGATGCAGGCGCCCTTGGCGTTCAGCCCGGCCCGGCGCGACCAGACCGCGATCTTGGTGCGGTGGCCGGCCTCACGGGCGATCGCGGCGATCTCCACGCTGCCGTCCGCGATCTCCGGGACCTCCAGCGCGAACAGCTTCTTCACCAGGCTCGGGTGCGTCCGCGACAGCGTCACCGAGGCCCCGCGCACACCGCGGCGCACCGCCACGACGTAGCACTTCAGCCGGGTGCCGTGCCGGTAGTCCTCGCCCGGGACCTGCTCCTGCGGCGGCAGGATGGCCTCCAGCTTGCCGATGTCGACCAGCACGTTCTTCGGGTCGTTGCCCTGCTGGACGACACCGGTGACGATGTCGCCCTCCTTGCCCGCGTACTCACCGAAGGTCTGGTCGTCGGCGGCGTCGCGCAGACGCTGCATCATCACCTGGATGCCGATGCTGGACGCGATCCGGCCGAAGCCGTTCGGGGTGTCGTCGAACTCCTTGGGCTCGACGCCCTCGTCCAGCTCGGCCGGGTCCTCCGTCGCCCACACGGTGACGTGGCCGGACTTGCGGTCCAGGTGCACCCGGGCGCGGCGGCGCGAGCCCTCGGTGCGGTGGTACGCGGTGAGGAGGGCGGACTCGATGGACTCGACCAGCAGGTCGAAGGGGATGTTCTTCTCGTTGACCAGCGTGCGCAGGGCACTCATGTCGATGTCCACGGCTACGCCTCCTCGTCTTTTTTCGTCACGTTCGTCATGGTCCGGGCGGTGCGCAGGTCACAGCGCACCGTCGTCCCCCTCCTCGGAGGCGTCGTCGTCCGCGTAGTCCGCGGCCTCGTCGAGGAGCTTGTCGTCCTTGCGGTTGAACTCGACCTGCACGCGCGCCCGATCCACCTCGGCGTACGCCAGCCGGCGCTCCTTCGGACGGCCACGGCCCTTCACCGGCTGCACCTCGACCAGCGTGCCGTCCTCGTCCGCCTCCAGCACCCGGGCGACGATCTCCCCGCCGTCGACCAGGTGGATCTTGGCCAGTCGGCCCTCCGCGCGACGCCAGTGCCGGGGCAGGTCCAGCGAGCGCTCAGCGCCCGGCGAACCGACCTCCAGCAGGTAGGGCTCGGCGCCCATCAGGTCCGACTCGTCCAGAGCCTCACCGACCACCCGGCTGAACTCGGCGATGGCATCCATGTCCACGCCGCCGTCGGTGTCGACGTCGATCTGCACCTGGCGGCGGCTGCCGGCCTTGGTGACCTTGACGTCCTCCAGGTCCAGACCGGCCTGCACGGCCAGCGGCTCCAGCAACGCGCGCAGCCGGTCGGTGTGGGTGGTGCTCATCCGGGTGGACTCCTCGGCCGCGTCTGCTGTTGTCAGAAGGTCGCTCCGCGCCCTCCGGCGCCGGTCCGGCGCACACCGGGTCACGGCAGCTCGGCCCAAAGCCTAGCCGGTGAAGCCGCGAACCACCGATTCCGGACCACCCCCGACCGGGCGCACGCCACCCACTGCGAGCAAGCTCACACCCGCTCCCGGGGCGTCCCAAGATCCGAATCCCCGCCCGGAATCGTGGGGATTCTGTAATCATTCACGCCTACGAAGGGCAGGCGGGGAGGCCGCCCTCCCGCACACGCCCCGGAGTGACACCCATGCAGCCGCCCAGCCGACGCACGCTCCTGGCTCTCGGGCTGCTCGCCCTCACCACCCTCACCGCCTGCACCGGCTCCTACAACGGCAACGACGCCATGCCCGGCAACCGCGGCCCGCTGCCGAACCCGGACGAACCGGTCATCCTGCGCTCCATCGCCGCCACCGACACCCTGCTGGCCGGCTACGACGCCCTGCTCGCCGGCCCGGGCGGCGCCCAGGCCGCCGTGCTGCAGCCGCTCCGAGCTGAGGTGGCCCAGCACCGCGCCGCCCTCGCCTACGGGCTGCCGGCCGCCTCGGTCCCCCCGGCGCCCCCGGCCACGCCCTCCACCACGCCCCCCACCGCGCCCTCGACCAGCCCGAGCGGGACACCGAGCGGAACGCCGGTCGGCACCCCCGCCTCGCTCGCCGCACTCGAACGGCAGACCGCCCAGGCCCGCCTCGCCGACCTGGCCGCAGCCCGGCCGCCGCTGGCCCGGCTGCTCGCCTCGGTCGCCGCCTCCGACGTGCTGCACGCCGTCGCCCTCGGCGACACCACCCCGCTGGTCGCCCCGCCCCCGGCCGCCACCACCCCCACCGAGGCGCCGACCGCGCCCCCGAGCGACCAGCCCACCGGCTCCCCCTCCGCCGGCCTGTCGGCCGATCCCGCCGCCACCGCAGCGGTCACCGCCCTCCAGGGCGCCCTCGGCGCCGAACACGCCGCCGTCTACGGCTACGGCGTGGTCGGCGCCCGGCTCCCCGAGGACCAGCAGCGCACCGACGCCCGCACCGCCTACGCCGCCCACGAGGCCCGACGGGACGCCTGGCAACGGCTGATCGGCTCCCTCGGCGCCACCCCGGCCGCCGCGGCCGCCGGCTACCAGCTCCCGTTCGCCGTCACCGACGCGGCCGGCGCCACCAAGCTCGCCGCCCACCTCGAAACCCGGCTCACCACCGTCTACGCCGACCTGGTCGCCGCCGTCCCCGGCCCCCAGCGGGGCGCCGCCGCCGACGCCCTGCGCGACGGCGCCCTGCGCGCCCACCGCTGGGGCGCGGCCGACCCCGCCTTCCCCGGCATCCCCGAGCCCCTCCCCACCCCCACGGCCACCACGCCCTAGGGCCCCCAGCGCTGACCTGCGGTTTCCCGTTCATGGCCGACAATGGACGGGTAACACCAACGGGGGAACGTCAACCGGAAGGTCGGCATGTCGGGAGCAGCACCGCAGATCACCGTCCCCGCCTGGCTGGCGCGCGGCGTCGCGGCGAGCGAGGGCGAACCGGGCCGGCAGTGGCTGGCCGGGCTGCCCGCGCGGGTGGCCGCCCACCTGGCGCGCTGGGACCTCACCCTGGAGCGGGTGCTCGACCCCGGCGGCAGCCTGAGCCTGGTCGCCTACGTCCACCGCGACGACCTCTCCCCCGCCGTCCTCAAGACCGGCCTACGGACCCCCGAGACCGCGCTGGAGCACGCGGCGCTCGCCCACTGGGCCGGGCGCGGAGCCGTCCTGCTGCTGGACGCGGACCCCGCCGAGGGCGTCCTGCTGCTGGAGCGGCTGCACGGGGACATCCCGCTGCGCTCGCTCGCCGAGGCGAAGGCGATGCTGGAGGCGACCAGCCTGCTGCACCGGCTCTGGACCGCCCTGCCCGAGGACCACCCGTTCCCGACCCTCGCGGCCCGGACCGCCGACACCGCGGAACGGCTGCGCGGGCACCGCGCCCTGCCCGGCGCCGCCGAGGCCGAGCCCCTGATCGCCGAGGCGCTGGACACGGCCGACGGCCTGGCCGGCTCCGCCGCCGAGACCCTCCTGCTCCACGGGGACTTCCACCACGGCAACGTACTCGCCGCCGACCGGGCGCCCTGGCTGGCGATCGACCCCCGCCCGCTGGCCGGCGAGCGCGCCTTCGACCTGGCCCGGCTGGCGCTGGACCGGGCGGACACCCTGGTCGGCTCCCCCGGCGTGGCCGCAGCCGTCCGCCGCCGGCTGCACCAGCTCGCGGACGCGCTGGAGGTGGACCGGGAACGGCTGCGCGGCTGGACGCTGTTCCGGGCCGTCGACCTCGCCCTGCGGGCCCTGGCGGCCGGCCGCCGGGAGGACGCCGAGCTCTACCTGGAGTTCGCCGGGGCGCTGTAGCGCGAGCCCCGGGGCACGCCCTACGCCTCGCCCGGCCCGCGCAGCGGAAGCCGGGCCCCCATCACCGCGTACAGCCGGTCAGTGGCGGGAAAGCGCACCGCACGGGCGAGGTCCTGGTAGCCGAGCGCCCGGTAGAGCCGCCGGGCGGGGGTCTCCGCGTCGATCGCGGAGAGGATGCTGCGCTCCAGCCCGGAGCGCTCGCAGAGGGTGCGGATCAGCCGGGAGCCGACGCCCTGGCCCTGGTACTCGGGCAGCACGTGCAGTTCGGTGACGGCGAACACGTCGTCCAGCCAGGCATCGTGGCCGCGCGCGTCCAGGTAGGGCTCGATCACCGTGCTCCACCAGTGGTCGCGCTGGTTGGGCATCCCGTAGCCGAAGCCGACCAGCCGGCCGCCGCTCATCGCGCCGAGTGCGATCACCCCGGGCTGGTGGGCGTGCCGGCCGACGATGTGCAGCCGGACGGCGACCTCCTCGGCCGTCAGGCCGAACGCCACCGCCTGGACCTCCAGCGCCTGCGGCGCCCAGGCCGCAAGGTCGATGGCCTCGATCGTCACCCCGGTCAGCTGATCCATGCCTCGGACGTTACTACCCGTGGGCCGCCGGCGCGGGCGAAGATCGGAACCGAACTCCCGGGGGGCGGGCTCAGAACAGCACGCTCATGAACGCGCCGACCTCGCGGAAGCCGACCCGCCGGTAGGCGGCCCGGGCCCGCAGGTTGAAGTCGTTGACGTAGAGCGAGACCACCGGGGCGATCTCACGCAGCGCGAGGTCGAGGACGGCGGCCATGCCGGTCTCGGAGAGGCCCCGGCCCCGGTACCCGGGGGCGACCCAGACGCCCTGGACCTGGCAGGCGCCCTCGGTGACGGCGCCGATCTCGGCCTTGAAGACGACCTCGCCGTCCTCGGTGAAACGCGCGAACGACCGCCCGGCGGACACGAGTTCGGCGACCCGGGCCTGGTAGAGCAGGCCGCCGTCACCGGCCAGCGGGGAGACCCCGACCTCCTCGGTGAACATCGCCACGCAGGCGGGCATCAGCGCGTCGATCTCCTCCCGCCGCACCCGCCGCACCAGCGGGTCCGGCGCGATCTCGGCGGAGGGCACGGCGGTGGCCAACAGCGGCTGGTGGGCGCGGACTTCGCGGGCCGGGCCCCAACTGCGTTCCAGCAGCGCCCAGAAGGCGGCGGTGGCCCCGGCCGGGCCGACGATCGAGGAGCAGCGGCGGCCCTGCCGGCGGGCCCGCTCGGCGAAGGCCGCGACGGCCTCCGGCCCGGCGTCGACCAGGACGAGGTTGGCCCCGGCGTAGCAGAGCGCGGCGAGGGCCCCGTCCCCGTCGTACCAGCCCCACATCTCGCCGCCGAGCCGCCAGGGGTCCAGGCCGACGGCCTCGACCCGGGTGGCGACGAAGGAGTTGGCGACCGGGTCGCGGTGGAGGATCTCCAAGGCGTCCGCGAGGTCGGGGGGCTCCAGCACGCGGGTGGTGGCCAGGGCGCGGGCGGCCTGGAACGAGCCGGGGAGCATCACACCTCGATCGAGCATCGAGACAGCACCTCACTGAGACGAATCTGGCCGCACCCTACTCCGTGGCCCCACCCGGCTACGACCGTGGCCCCACCCGACTACGGCCGCGGGGCCGTCCGCGAACGGACGGCCCCGCTTCCGGAAGACTGCGCGCGGCGCACCGCGCGGACCCTGCGTGGTCAGTCGGCGGCGACGACGGTCGGCGTACCGGCCTCGACACCCGCCTCCTGCATCTGCTCGGCGAGCTTGAGCGCCTCCTCGATCAGGGTCTCGACGATCTTCGACTCGGGGACGGTCTTGATGACCTCGCCCTTGACGAAGATCTGGCCCTTGCCGTTGCCGGAGGCGACGCCGAGGTCGGCCTCGCGGGCCTCGCCCGGGCCGTTCACGACGCAGCCCATGACGGCGACGCGCAGCGGCACCTCCATGCCCTCCAGGCCGGCGGTGACCTCCTCGGCCAGCTTGTAGACGTCGACCTGGGCGCGGCCGCAGGACGGGCAGGAGACGATCTCCAGGCCGCGCTGGCGCAGGCCGAGCGACTCCAGGATCTGGTTGCCGACCTTGATCTCCTCGGCCGGCGGGGCGGAGAGGGAGACCCGGATGGTGTCGCCGATGCCCTCGGCGAGCAGCGCGCCGAAGGCCACCGCGGACTTGATGGTGCCCTGGAAGGCCGGGCCGGCCTCGGTGACGCCGAGGTGCAGCGGGTAGTCGCAGGCGGCGGCCAGCTGGCGGTAGGCGTTGATCATCACGACCGGGTCGTTGTGCTTGACCGAGATCTTGATGTCGCGGAAGTCGTGCTCCTCGAACAGCGAGCACTCCCAGAGCGCGGACTCGACCAGGGCCTCGGGGGTGGCACGGCCGTACTTCTCCAGCAGGCGCTTGTCGAGCGAGCCGGCGTTGACGCCGATCCGGATCGGCACGCCGGCGCCCCGGGCGGCCTTGGCGATCTCGCCGACCTTGTCGTCGAAGGCCTTGATGTTGCCCGGGTTGACGCGGACCGCGGCGCAGCCGGCGTCGATCGCGGCGAAGACGTACTTCGGCTGGAAGTGGATGTCGGCGATCACCGGGATGTGGGACTTCTTGGCGATGATCGGCAGCGCGTCGGCGTCGTCCTGGGTGGGGACGGCGACCCGGACGATCTGGCACCCGGACGCGGTGAGCTCGGCGATCTGCTGCAGCGTGGCGTTGATGTCCGCGGTCACGGTGGTGGTCATCGACTGCACCGAGACGGGAGCGTCACCGCCGACCGGTACGTTGCCGACCATGATCTGCCGGGATACACGGCGCTTGGCGAGCGGCTTGAGCGGCAGGGACGGAATACCGAGCGAGATCGCGGTCATGTGCGCAGGGTTCCCCGGGGTTGAGGTGTGGTCGACCGCCCGGCCAGTGGGACGGCCGAGGCCGGGCGCGCCTAGATCGCGCACCCGGCCTCCACGGTACGGCACGGCGCCGGACCCCAGCACACCCGCCGTACCCGAACGCTCTAGCTGATCTTCACCGGGTTCACCAGGTCGGCGACCATCACCAGCAGGGTGAAACCGATGAAGACGCTGGCCACGACGTACGCCACCGGCATCAGCTTGGCGACGTCGAAGGGCCCGGGATCGGGCCGCTTGAACAGCTGAGCGAATCGGCGGCGGACCGATTCCCAGACCGCGCCCGCGATGTGGCCGCCGTCCAGCGGGAGCAGCGGCAGCATGTTGAACAGGAAGAGCGAGAGGTTGATCCCGGCCAGGAGGTTGACGAACATCGCCACCCGCTGGCTGGCGGGCAGGTCCATGCTCACCAGTTCACCGCTGACCCGGGCGGCGCCGACCATGCCGATCGGCGAGTCCGGGTCACGCGGGGAGTCCCCGACGACGGCGTTCCACAGACCGGGGATCTTGCCGGGCAGCGCGGCCAGCGACTTCACCCCGTTCTCGGCCATGCCGACCATCCGGTCCAGGGACTGCCCGAAGCTCTGCTGGACGACCCCCTGCTTGGGGGTGAAGCCGAGGAAGCCCGCCTGCACGGTCTGGCCCTTGAGCGGCACGCCGTTGCCGTCGTACTTCTGCACGTCGTTGACGGCGATGACGGGCTTGAGGACGAGTTGCTGCCCGCCCCGGTCGACCAGGATCTCGACCTGCTGGCCGGCCGACTTCCGGATGTCCGCCTGGAGCTGGTCGTAGTCGCGGATCCGGTCCCCGCCGAAGGAGAGGACCTTGTCCCCCTGCCGCAGCCCGACCTCGTTGGCGGGGGTCTTGGGCGCGTCCGCGGGGCACACGTCGGTCGGCGAGCCGGCCTTGACCACGCACTGGGCGACCGAGCCGATGGTCGGCACCGCCGTCGAGACGCCGAAGCCCATCATGACCGTCAGGAACAGCCCGAAGGCCAGGACCAGGTTCATGAACGGCCCGGCGAACATGACGATGACGCGCTTCCACGGCTTGCGGGTGTAGAACAGCCGGTGCTCGTCGCCCTCCTGGAGCTCCTCGTAGGAGGCTTCCCGGGCGTCCTCGATCATGGTGCGCCAGGGGGAACTGCTGCGCTTGGTGATCCGGCCGTCCGCACCCGGCGGGAACATCCCGATCATCCGGATGTAGCCGCCCAGCGGGATCGCCTTGAAGCCGTACTCGGTCTCGCCCTTCTTCCGCGACCAGACGGTCGGGCCGAAGCCGACCATGTACTGCGGCACCCGGATGCCGAACAGCTTGGCCGTCGAGAGGTGGCCGAGCTCGTGCCAGGCGATCGAGACGAGCAACCCGACCGCGAAGACCAGGATGCCGACCACCGTCAAAACCATTGCCACCGCTGGCCCTCCGTCATGCCGCTCTGCTCGTCGTCTTGTCTTACCGCAGTCACGCCCAGCCGGACACCCGGTACGGGTGCACCCGGCCGGAAACGGCCCACGCCGTCAACCCGCCGCCGTCAGCCCGCCGCCAGCTCGCGGGCCCGGGCGCGGGCCCAGTCCTCCGCGTGCAGGACGTCCTCGACCGTCAGGGAAGTTCCCGGCACGGGCGTGCCGTGCTCGGCGACGACCTTGGCAACAGTGTCCACGATTCCCGTGAAAGCGAGGCGCCCCTTCAGGAACGCCTCCACGCACTCCTCGTTGGCCGCGTTGAAGACCGCAGGCGCGGTACCGCCCAGGGTGCCCACCTCGCGGGCCAGCTCCACCGCCGGGAAGGCCTCGTCGTCCAGCGGGAAGAACTCCCAGGTCGCGGCCTTGGTCCAGTCGCAGCCGGGGGCGGCGTCCGGCACCCGCTCCGGCCAGCCCAGACCCAGCGCGATCGGCATCCGCATGTCCGGCGGGCTGGCCTGCGCCAGCGTCGAACCGTCGGTGAACTCCACCATCGAGTGCACCACCGACTGCGGATGGACCACGACCTCGATCCGGTCGAAGGGCACGTCGTACAGCAGGTGCGCCTCGATCACCTCCAGGCCCTTGTTCACCAGGGTCGCCGAGTTGATCGTGACCACCGGGCCCATCGCCCAGGTCGGGTGCGCCAGCGCGTCCTGCGGCGTCACCCCGGCCAGCTGCTCACGCGTCCGGTTGCGGAACGGACCACCGCTGGCCGTCACCACCAGCTTGCGGACCTCGGCCCGGGTGCCACCCGCCAGCGCCTGGAACAGCGCCGCGTGCTCGGAGTCCACCGGCACGATCTGCCCCGGCCGCGCCACCGCCTTCACCAGCGGGCCGCCGACGATCAGCGACTCCTTGTTGGCCAGCACCAGCACCCGGCCCGCCCTCAGCGCGGCCAGCGTCGGCCGCAGCCCGATCGACCCGGTGATGCCGTTCAGCACCGAGTGGCACTCCATCGCGGCCAGCTCGGTCGCCGCGTCCGGCCCCGCCAGCACCGTCGGCAGCGCAGCGCCCGCCGCCTTCGCCGCCAGCGCCGCGCGCAGCGCCGGCTCGGCCGCCGGGTCCGCCACCGCCACCGTGTGCACGCCCAGCCGCAGCGCCTGCTCGGCGAGCAGCTCCACCCGGCCGCCGGCCGCCGACAGGGCGACCACCCGGAACCGGTCCGGGTTGCGGAGCACCACGTCGATGGCCTGGGTGCCGATCGACCCGGTCGAGCCGAGGATCACCAGCTCCCGGGGGCCGGAAGGGTCCTGCACGGTGGGCGTGAACCGCAGCTGCGGGTGGGCGAGCGAAGTCATGCGCCCATTGTGTCCTGCCCGGGGCCCTGCACAGGACGCCTCCCGGCAGGACGCCGCCCCGCGCCCCGGGCTACCGTCGGAGCCATGCGCACCGTCATCGCCGGGGGCCACGGACAGATCGCGCCGAAGCTCGAACGGCTGCTCGCCGGCGACGCCACGGTCGAGGAGGCCGTCTCCGTCGCGGGCGGACACAACGGCTGACGCGGGCGGACAGCGAGGCTGAGCCGACCTGGCCCCGGAACGGGCGAAGGGCCCGGTCACCGGACCGGGCCCTTCACTCACGGGTTCGCTCAGAGGTCGAGGCCGCTGAGGACCAGGACCTTCTCGACCGTGTAGTCGTCCATCGCGTACCGGACGCCCTCACGGCCGACACCGGAGTCCTTGACGCCGCCGTACGGCATCTGGTCGGCGCGGTAGGACGGCGCGTCGCCGATGATCACACCGCCGACCTCCAGCTCCCGGTGGGCACGGAACGCGGTCTGCAGGTCGTGCGTGAACACGCCCGCCTGCAGGCCGAACGCCGAGTCGTTGACGGCCGCGAAGGCCTCGTCCACGCCGTCCACCCGGTGCAGCGACAGGACCGGGCCGAACACCTCGGCCTTGGCCAGGATCGCGTCCGCGGGCAGCTCCGCCAGCACGGTCGGCGCGTAGGTCGCACCCTCGCGGCCCCCGCCGGCGAGCACCTTGGCGCCCTTGGCGACCGCGTCGTCCACCCAGGACTCCACCCGCTTCGCGGCGTTCTCGTCCACCAGCGGGCCGACGTCCGTCGCGTCGTCGTTCGGGTCACCGGTGACCTGGGCCTTGACCTTGGCCACGACCTTCTCCACCAGCGCGTCGTACACCGACGCGTCGGCGATCACGCGCTGCACCGAGATGCAGGACTGGCCGCCCTGGTAGTTGGCGAACATCGCGATCCGGGTGGCCGCCCAGTCCAGGTCGGCCTCCGAGGACCAGTCGGCGAGCACCACGGCCGCGGCGTTGCCGCCCAGCTCCAGGGTGCAGTGCTTGCGCGGCACCGAGTCCATGATCTGGTAGCCGACCTTGTCCGAACCGGTGAACGAGATCACCGGCAGGCGCTCGTCCTGCACCAGCGCCGGCATCCGGTCGTTCGGCACCGTCAGGATGCTCCACGAACCGGCCGGCAGGTCGGTCTCGGCCAGGATCTCGCCCAGCACCATCGCCGACAGCGGCGTCGCCGGGGCCGGCTTCAGGATGATCGGGGCACCGACCGCGATCGCCGGGGCGACCTTGTGGGCGACCAGGTTCAGCGGGAAGTTGAACGGGGCGATCCCCAGCACCACACCGCGCGGGAAGCGGCGCACCACCGCGAAACGGCCCACGCCGCCCGGGTCGGTGTCCAGCCGCATCGTCTCGCCGTTGGTCCGGCGGGCCTCCTCGGCCGCCCAGCGGAAGACCGACACCGCGCGGCCGACCTCACCACGGGCCCACTTGATCGGCTTGCCGTTCTCCGCGGTGATCAGCTGGGCGAGCTCCTCGGTGCGCTCGGCCAGGCGCTTGGCCACGTGGTCCAGCGCGGCGGAGCGGACGTGCGCCGGGGTGGCGGCGAACACCGGCAGCGCGGCGACGGCGGCGTCCAGCGCCTCCTCGACCTGGGCCTCGGTCGGGATGCTCACCTTGCCGACCAGACGGCCGTCCCAGCTGTTGTGCACCTCGAAGTCGGCGTCGCCGCTCGCCCGTCGGCCGGCCAGCCAGAAATCGTACGTGGTGGTCACCGTGGTACCGGCCCTCTCCTCGTCGTCATCGGGCCCACGGGTGTGGGACCCGAACCCGAGGGTAGGTGGGGCGGCGCACCGACCGGATTGGCCGACTCGGAGCGTTCGCCCCCGACGCTGCTCCATCCCGTCCAGGGCCTCCCGGGCCGGGCCGCGCCCGGGCACAGCCCGGACGGCCCCGGTGCGGCCAGGGTGCGACCTACTCCTCGCCGGAGCGCAGCGCCAGCCACAGCTCCATCCGCACGTCGGTGTCGTCCAGCGAACGCCCCAGCAACTCCTCGACCCGCCGCATCCGGTAGCGCAGCGTGTGCCGGTGCACCCCGAGATCGGCCGCCGCCGCGTCCCACTGCCCGTGCCGGGACAGCCACGCCCGCAGCGAGGCCACCAGATCGCCGCGGGCCGTCCGGTCGTGCTCGCGCAGCGGCCGCAGCAGCCCCTCGGCGAACGCCGTCACCGCGTCCTCGCCGAGCAGCGGCAGCAGCGACCCCGCGCCGACCTCCTCGTGGTCCACCGACCGCCGGCCACCGCGCAGCGCCACCGCCAGCGCCCGCTCGGCCTGCGCGTGTGCCGTCCCCGCGTCCTCCAGCGCGGCCGGCGCCGACACGCCCAGCGACAGGCCCTCGTGCTCCTCCACCACGCCCAGACAGGCCCGGTGCACCGCCCCGTTGTCCAGCGCCAGCACCATCAGCCGCGCCCCGTGCGCGCCGTCCTCCCGCGCCACCAGCAGCTTCTCGCCCACCCGGGCGCCCGCCTGCTCGGCCCGGTCGCCCAGCTCCCCGAGCGCCTCCGCGGCCTCCGCGTTCGGCCCGGCCCCGGCCACCAGAACCCGTATCGTCCCCTCCGGCATACCGCCGAACAGCCCCACCGCCACCTGGCGGGCCGTCGCCACCTCGCCCGCCAGCACCATCCGCAGCAGCGCCGCGCCCATCCGCTCCTCGGCCTGGCGCAGCTCGCGCGAACGCTCCAGCGTCAGGGTCAGCAGCGCCACCGCCGCGTTCAGCACGTACCGCTCGGTCGGGGTGATCCGGTCCTCGGTGCCCACCGCCAGGAAGCCCCGGGCCCGCCGGTCCGCCCCCAGCGACTGGACCACCACGTAGTCCTCGTCCGCCGTGTCGATCCCCGGCGCCCGCCCCTGCAACGCGGCGCTCGACGGCGCCGGACGCCGGCGCAGCCGGTCCACCTCCGCCGCCAGCCGCCCCGCCCGGCGCGCCGCCCAGTCCGGCGCCACCACCGACAGCGCCCCCGACCCGTCGTACAGCGCCGCCCAGCCGCCCAGCCGGGCCGCCAGCCGGCGCACCACCGCCGTCGTGCCGTCCTTGCCCAGCGCGGCCCGGGTCAGCTCCTCCTGCGCCTCGAAGGAGGTCGTCACCGCCTCGTACTGCTCCGCGGCCAGCGCCGCCGACACCACCTTGCTGATCGCGATGAACGGCGTCGGCTCCGGTACCCGCAGCAGCGGCAGCCCCCGCTGCGCGGCCGCGTCCACCAGCGGCTGCGGCACCTCCGTGTGCGACAGCCCCACCCCCAGGCCCAGCCCCACCACCCCGGCATCGGCCAGCCGGTGCACGTACGCCTGCAACTGGGCCGCCGTACGGCCCAGCTTGATCCCGGTGGTGAGCAGCAGCTCGCCACCCTCCAGGAACGGCGTCGGGTCGTCCAGCTCGCTGGTGTGCACCCAGCGGACCGGCCGCTCCAGATGGTCCGCGCCGGCGAGGACCGTCAGATGGAGCGAACTGTTACGGACAACGGAGGCGAGTGTGGGGGGCATGGCACCTTCGGGGGATCGACCTGACCGCGCCGTTGCGGCCGGGCGAGGAGAGGGCAATGGGACAAGTGAGAGTCTCTCCCCCTCATTATGGACGCTCCGGACAACCGGCACTGCCGAATCCACCGTGAAGGCGAGCTTCCGCCCCGCGCCCGGTCAGCCCCGTCAGCCCTGTCAGCCCGTCAGCCCGTCAGCCCCGAAGATCCACCAGCAACGGCGGCACCTGCTCCCCCGACACCGCGGTCAACGACACCACCGCGTGCCCCGCCGGCAGCGCGTGCGCCAGATCCGACGGCGACCAGCGCAGGCGCTCCACGTCCCGCGTCGTCACCGACTCCGTCTGCGCCGCCGTCCCCGACAACGCCCGCCGCCCCAACCGCCCGGCCCGCCGCACCACGCCGCCCGAGGTGTCGGGCGTGTGGGTCACCGCGGTCTCCTGCACCAGGTGCGTCCCCCAGGCCTCCGAGAACAGCCGGCCGTCCCACGGCGCGATCCCCGGGAACGCCATCCGGCAGCCGACCGCGCCGAACAACGGCGCCCGCAGCGCCTCCGGCAGATCCACCAGCGTGCGCAGCAGCAGCACCGCGCCCGCGTTCGCCCCCCGCATCCGCTGCACCCCGCGCACGGCGGTCGCGTCCAGCGCCGCCGAGGCGTCGTCCACCACCAGGCCGGCGAACAGCGAACGGTCCGTACGAGCCCCCGCCGCCTGCACGAACTGACCCACCACCAACCGGGACAGCATCCGCGCGGCCTCCGGATGGCTGCGCTCCGGCAGCTTCACCCGCACCCGCAACGGATGGTCCAGCACCCGCATCGCGAACGGAGGCCGCCCCGTGCCGTCCGTCGCGAAGGCACCCTCGAAGGCCGGCCGATCCAGCAGCGCCAGCCGGTCCGCCAGCAGCGCCCCGGGATCGTCCGCCCGGCCGCGCTGACGCTCCCGGTGCTCCAGGTCCCGCTCGTACACGGCCAGCCGGCCCGCCACCCCGAGCGCCTTCACCAGAGCCGCCAGCACGTCCGGCTCACCGGCCAGCAGCGCCCGCAGCTCCCGCACCCCCGGATAGCGGGCGTACGCGGCGTGGAACGGACCCACCACCTGCTGCAGCGCCGTCCGGGCGTTCTCCGCGCGCGCCGTCAACTCATCCGGCAGCAGCGCCTCGGCCAACCGGGCGGCCGCCTCGTCCGGATCCTGCGCCGCACCGTAGAGGTCCAGCCCGTACACCGACGCCGGATCACCGGGCGCGATCACCACGTCGTACCAGGCGTCCGGGCCCAGATCCGCGTCCGCCGCCCCCACCACCACCACACACGCGGTACCGGCCAGCGCCTGCAGACACAACGCCTCCGCCACCGGCCGCGCCAGCCGCGCCGTCTTCCCCGTCCCCGCCGGACCCACCGCCAGCAGCGACGTGCCCAGCACCGCCGGATCCAGCGCGAACCCGGCCGCCCGATGGCTCAGCGGGTTCTTCGGCACGTCCTGGGCCGTCCCCAGGCAGACCTGACCCAGCAGCAGATCGTGCCGCTCAGCCCGGTCCGCCAGCTCCCGCGACTCCGAAGGGTGCGCGAAGGCCGCCCCACCGCGCGCCACCACCTGCTCGACGAAGGCCGGCACGAACGCCGGATCCGCCTGCGCCGACTCCCACGCCCGCTGGATCCGCACGTAGTCGACGTCCCCGACCGCCTCCCGCTCCAGCCGCCCCGCCGCCTCGGCCGCGCCGCCCTGCCGCAGCCCGCCCCACGGGTCCAGCCGCCGCACCACCTGGGCCACCGCCACGCCCTCCTCGGCAGGCTGCTCCTGCGTCACCGCCCGCGACAGCAACGGCGACACGTACCGCCGCCACACCTCGGGCCAACGGCCCATCCGGCCGAAGAGCTTGATGACGACGCCGATCACCAGGACGTTCAAGGTGAGCACGACCGACGTCGCCACCAGCGCCGATTTCGACGGGAGGACGCCGATCATCGTCGTCCCGGCCTCCGCGAGTTCGACACCGTAGACATAGACCAACCACCCCACCACCGCGTTGAGTCCCGCCCGCAGGAGCAGCGGCCAGGCCGCGACCTGGGCCGCCTCCGCCCGTTCCGGGTCGAGCGGGCGGTAGCCCAGCCGGTAGACGCCGGGTTCGGCTTCCGGGCGCGGGGCCGCGGCCCAGGTGGGGAGGTCGAAGGCGGGGGCCCCGTCGGTGCGGGTGCCGGGCCGTTGGCGGGGCATGGGGGCCGGGGGTCCGGTGGTGGTCCGATCGGTGTGGTGGTGTGCCCCGTCGTGCGCCATGTACGGCCCCGCTCCCTCGCCCGCCCGGCCCGATCGCCGTCGGTGCCGCCATACCCATGCCGCCGTACCGGCGACACGCCCGCGCTCAATGTAGTGGAGCGGGGCCTGCTGGTAGTCGCACTACCCGCGCTGGCCGTGCCGGACAAGTCGGACGGCTCAGTGCTACCGAGTGGCGCATGCCCGGCCGGGGAGGGCGGCCGTAGCCTGCGAAGCACCGAGCCGAGAAGTCTGGAGAACCCCATGAGCGCCGCAACGCCGCTCCCGCAGGAGCGCCGCCTGGTCACTGCGATCCCCGGTCCGAAGTCGCAGGAGCTGCAGGCCCGCAAGCTGGGTGCGGTGGCGGCCGGTGTCGGCACCACCCTGCCGGTGTACGTGTCCCGTGCCAACGGCGGCGTGCTGGAGGACGTGGACGGCAACTCGCTGATCGACTTCGGCTCCGGCATCGCCGTGACGAACGTCGGCAACAGCGCCGAGGCCGTGGTGGCGAAGGCGAGCGAGCAGCTGGCCGCCTTCACCCACACCTGTTTCATGGTGACCCCGTACGAGGGTTACGTGGCGGTCGCCGAGCAGCTGAACGAGCTGACCCCGGGTGACCATGACAAGCGCACCGCGCTGTTCAACTCGGGCGCCGAGGCGGTCGAGAACGCGGTGAAGGTGGCCCGCGCCTACACCAAGCGCACCGCCGTCGTGGTGTTCGACCACGGCTACCACGGCCGTACGAACCTGACTATGGGCCTGACGGCGAAGAACATGCCGTACAAGCAGGGCTTCGGCCCGTTCGCCCCGGAGATCTACCGAGTGCCGGTGGCCTACCCGTACCGCTGGCTGACGGGTGCGGAGAACTGCGCCGCCGAGGCCGCCGCGCAGGCGATCGAGATCATCAACAAGCAGATCGGCGCCGAGAACGTCGCCGCGATCATCATCGAGCCGATCCAGGGCGAGGGCGGCTTCATCGAGCCGGCCAGGGGCTTCCTGCCGGCGATCGTGGAGTACGCGAAGGCGAACGGCATCGTGTTCGTCGCGGACGAGATCCAGACCGGTTTCTGCCGTACCGGCCAGTGGTTCGCCTGTGAGGACGAGGGCATCGTCCCGGACCTGATCACCACCGCGAAGGGCATCGCCGGCGGTCTGCCGCTGGCGGCGGTGACCGGTCGCGCCGAGATCATGGACGCCGCGCACGCGGGCGGCCTGGGCGGCACCTACGGCGGCAACCCGGTGGCCTGTGCGGCCGCGCTGGGCGCCATCGAGACGATGAAGGAGCAGGACCTCAACGGCAAGGCGCAGCGGATCGGCGAGATCATGCTGGGCCGCCTGCGGGCGATGCAGGAGAAGTTCGACATCATCGGCGAGATCCGCGGCCGCGGCGCGATGATCGCCGTCGAGCTGGTGAAGCCGGGCGGCAAGGAGCCGAACGCGGAGGCCACCGCGGCCATCGCGAAGGCCTGCCACGCCGAGGGCCTGGTGGTGCTGACCGCCGGCACCTACGGCAACGTGCTGCGCTTCCTGCCGCCGCTGGTCATCGAGGAGCACCTCCTGGCCGAGGGCCTGGACATCCTGGAGGGCGCTTTCACCGCCGTCTGAGCGGTGTCGCCCGTCAGGTCGTGAACCCCCTCCGGAGGGTTGTCCGGACAGCGCTGAACGGCCCGTGGGGACCTCTGGTCCTCGCGGGCCGTTCGGTTGTCACCGGCCGGTCGGACGGGCCCGACGCCCGGTCGGGCCAGGTCGTCGGGGCTCCCGGAGGGCCGCCCGGGGCGGGGTGAAGATGATGTGGGGAATCGCTGAAGGCGCTCGGCGCGGAAGGGCTGTTGACGTAGTGTCATCACCGATGGACAGCGAGCCGCAGCCATGGGCGGAGCCGCTTGCGGGGTCGCCCCCGACGGCGGGTCCGCATGCGTGCCGCGAGGACAACCAGGCCGCCCCGGGAGGGGTGGCACCCACCGAAGACCGATCGACCGACCGTCCGACCCACACCCCCCGGGGCGCACGGAACGGCGATCATCAGAGCCGCCCCGGAGCTCTCCCCCCTGCTCCGGGGCGGCTGTCCGGCGTTCCGGGCCGGGTGGCCCGTTCGGTGGCCGTGCCGCTGACGGCGGCGGTCGTCCTGTTGTTGGTCTCGTGGCAGGTGGCGGTGGACGGCCCGCTGCTCGGATGGGACCGCGCGGTCCGCGGAGCCGTCCGGAGCGCCCACCGGGACCACCCCAGCGCGCTGCTGGACCAGCTGGGCCAGGTCCTGTCCGACCTGGGCGACAGCGTGCCGGCGATCCCGGTGCTGCTGGCGGCCGGCGTGCTGGCCGCGTGGCGGTGGCGCCGGACGGGGGCGGCGGGGCGCTGGTGGCTGCCGCTGCCGGTGGCGGCGCTGACCGCCGGACTGATCCCGCTGCTGGTGGTGCCGGCCAAGGCGGCGTTCGCCCGGCCGGGCCCGCTCGGTGATCCGCTGACGCCGGGGCAGTGGGGCTGGTACCCGTCCGGGCACACCGCCACCGCGTCGCTCTCGTACGGGGTGGCGGCGCTGCTGCTGGTGCGGGTGGCGGGACCGTGGGCGGCGCGCCTGCTGACGGCGGGCGCGATGCTACTGGCGGTGGGCGTCGGCGCGGGGCTGGTGTGGAGCGACTTCCACTGGCTGCTGGACGTGGTGGCCAGCTGGTGCCTGGCCGCCCTGGTGCTGTGGGGGCTGGCCCGGTGGCTGCCCCGGCCGGGCGGCGGGGGCGGCGGTCAGGCCTCGGGGTCGTCGTTGCGGTGAACGAGGCCGGTCTCGCCGTTGTCGCGGTGCCACTCGATGACGAGTTCGTCGCGGGCGCCGAAGCGGACGAGGTGGCGGCCGACGACGTCCTCCAGGCCGGGCAGGTTCTCCCGCTCGCCCTCGACGGTGAGCAGCAGCGCGTCGGGCCGGGCTTCCAGGGTGGCGGTGCCGGCGCCGAAGACCAGGGTGCCGCGGCCGGTCTCCTCGGAGAAGGTGGCCTCGATCTTGCGGCCCATGTGGGCGGCGAGCTGCTTGGCGTAGCGGGTGGGGCGGTCGGTGGTGACGCGGGCTTCGGAGCGGGGCACGGGCCCTCCAGGATCCGGGGAGAGAACTTAGGGTCCCCTCAGTCGGGGCTACGCTAACCCAGGTACTGAGCCAAGCTCAACATTTTTCTCCGGGTGCCGTCCGCTGTCGGCCGCCGGCCCCGGACCGGCCGATACCCTGGGACGGACGCCTGCCGAGGAGACCGCCGATGACCACCACGCCGACCGACCCGGCGGACCCCTCCCCCGGCCCGCCCGGCGCCCCTGCCGAGGCGACCGCCTCGGACACCACGACCTCGGACACCACCGCTTCGGACACGGCCTCGGACACCACGGCCTCGGACACCGCCGCCGAGCTGGCCGACACGATGACCAGGGCGATCAAGCGGATCCGTCGGCAGACCGGGTGGCGGCTGGAGCCGTACGGCATCACCCCCGGCCAGGCCCGGGCGCTGAACACCCTGGCCCACGCGCCCGGCTGCGAGCTGCCGGACCGCGCGATGCGGCTGAGCGACCTCGCCGAGCGGCTGCACATCGCCCCGCGCTCGGCGACCACCGTGGTCGACGCACTGGAGGAGGCCGGCCTGGTCGAGCGCAGGCCCGATCCGGCCGACCGGCGGGCGGTCCGGATCCTGCTGACCGAGGCGGGCCGCGCAGCGGTGGAACGGATCGGGCAGGTCCGGCACGAGGTGGCCCAGGAGTACTTCGGCGAGGTCGGTCCCGACGAGCAGGAAGTGCTGCTGCGAGTGCTGCGCGCCGCCGAGGCCCGCTTCCTCGCAGCCGGTCCACCACCGCGGACGGCGCCCCCGGGCGCAGCGCGGTGACGCGGGAGCGGTCGGCCGCGCTGGGCGGCCCGCCGCGTTAGACCCCGTCCCGGCCCGTCCCGGCCTGCCCTGCCGGGCCTAGGTGGCGAGGCCGATCACCAGCCACATGAACCCCACCCCGGCGACGGTGCAGAGCAGGGTGCTGCGGGAGGGGTGCGGGCTGTGGGCTTCCGGGAGGATGTCGGAGGTCGCCAGGTAGAGCAGGAACCCGGAGAAGAAGCCGAGGTAGAGGCCTAGCAGGTGCTCGGGGATGGTGAAGGCCAGGGTGATCGCGGCGCCGGACACCGGGGCCAGCGCGTCCGCCGCGAGCAGCGTCAGCGCCCGCCGCCGGTTGTTCCCGTAGAGCCGGGTGATCGTGTACGTGTTGAAGCCGTCGGCGAAGTCGTGGGCGACGACGGCGATGGCGACGACCGTTCCGACCGTGGTGCCGGCCTGGAAGGCGGCGCCGATCGCGAAGCCGTCCATCACGCTGTGCCCGACCAGGGCCAGCGCGGCGGTCAGGCCGACGCCCTGGCGCCCGGCGTGGTGGGCGTGCGCGTGCTGGTGGCCGTGGGTGTGCTCGGCGTACTCGCTCTCGTGGCCGCGGTGGATGGCGACCGCGCGTTCGACCACGTGGATGGTGAGGAAGCCGACCGCGAACATCAACAGCGCCTGCGGCACGCCGTGCACCTCGTCCGGTGCCTGGCGCATGGCCTCGGGCAGCAGGTCGAAGGCGACCACGCCGAGCATGAGGCCGGCGGCGAAGCCGAGCACGAGGTGGCGGCGGTCGCCGGTGCGCTGGGCGACGAAGCCGCCGATCAGGGTCATCAGGAACGCCCCGGCGGCGACCAGGACGGCGGTCACCGGGCCGCCTCCGGGTGGGTCGATCCGCCGTGTGGGCGCCGGCGGGTGCCGCCGTGTGGTCTGCCGGGCGCTCTGCCCATTCCTCTCCCCCTGGGGTCCGCCCGTGGCCGGGCCGACCGCCGACCGTATCGGACGACCGTTCGACGGTGATCGCCCGGGGTGCCGCTGCTCCGCCGGTGCCCGTTCCCCAGCCTCGGGTCGGGTACGGGGGCGCGCCCGCCGGGCGGTCCGTCGGGGTGAGCTGCGAAGACGGGGACGGGGACGAGGGTGGGGGCGGGGACCGGAGGTGGAGTCAGCGGCCTGCGGCGAGGGGCAGGCCGAGGTGGGTGCGGGCGAGTTCGCTCACGCCTTCGCCGTCGACCAGGTGGATGTGGCGGTGGCTCTCCTCGCCCGTGAGGTCGAGGGCCTCGTCGGCGAAGCGGCCGGTGGTCAGCCGCAGTCCGCGCTCGGCGGACTCCTCCTGAACGGCCTCGGCCAGGGTGACGATCTCCTCCGCGCTGACCGGCGCGGCGCCCCGGGAGGCCCAGACCACCCAGCGGCCGGGCAGCGCGCTGCCCGGGGCCCCCTCGCCGGTGGCGACCAGTCCGGCCGGGCCGCGCAGCCGCACGCTCCACTCGGCGAGCCCGCCACGGGTGAGCAGGTCGCGCACCAGCTGGGCGAACTCGTTCGCGGACAGGTCGGGTGCGGCCGGTACGGCGGCACCCGCCTGCGCGGCGGGCTGCACGCCCACCCGGCCGTACGGGTTCGGGGTGACGGCGGCGCCGAGCTGGCGCAGCCGGACGAGCGCCTCGTCCTGCTCCGCGTCGGCGTAGACGCCTTCGTCGTCACGCTCCTCGTACGGGGTGGCGGGCGGCAGCAGCCGGGTGCGGGCCAGTGCGTCGCGGTCGGCGTCCACGCTGACCAGGCAGAGCGGCTCGGCGGTGCCGGGCTCGCGCAGCCAGCCGTTGAGCACGACGCCCGCGAGTATCTCGTCGGTGTCGACGGCGTCGGCGGCCTGGAGGGCGCGCAGGGCGAGCCGGGCGACCAGGCGCAGATAGTCGGTGGCCCGGTCCGCCGGCGGGCGCGGGACCGGGACGATGTCGCCGTCCGGGGCGAGCCGGTAGCCGGTGAGCGAGGGCACCAGGTCGAGCGGCGGCAGGTCGAGGTCCAGCACGGCGGTGCGGGTGAGCGGGCGGAAGACCGCCCGGCAGGGGGCGGGCAGGTCCTGGGTGGCGGTCTCGGCCGCGGCGAGCGCCCGCTCCAGCAGTGACTCCACGGCGGCCGGCTCGGACAGCCGGTAGGCCCGTCGGCACTCCTCCAGGCTCTCGTTGTACTCGCGCACGGCGCGGGCCCGGGCCTCCTCGGCCGCCTCGTGGACGCGCCGGGACTCGTCTGCGGCCGGGTTGTCGGCCTCGGCCCGGCGGGTGCGCCACTCGCGCAGGGAACGCTGGTGGGCCAGCCGGGCCTGGGCGAGTTCGCGCTGGTAACCGGAGTCGAGCAGGCGACGGGCCGGGGCGCCGTCGGGGTCGGCGGTGGCCGGCCCGGCGGGCGCGAAGTCCGCCCAGCGGGGCTCGGCCTCGCTGCCGGTCTCCGGCCCGTCGGCCTGGTAGGGGCGGGGCTCGTAGTGGCGCAGCTGGCTCTCGAAGTCCATGGCCGAGACGGGCAGTGCGGCCCGCCGGAGCAGGTCGGCCAGCCGGTCGTGCTCGGCCTGGACGGTGAGCGTGCGGTGGTGGGTCAGGGCGGCAGCCCGGCCGTGGGCGGCGATGGACTCCTCGGGCTCGGCCGGGCCGCCGCCGGACGCACCATCGCCGGACCCGCCACCACCGGACGCGCCGTCATCGGGCATGCCACCACCGGACGCGCCGTCATCGGGCATGCCGTCACCGGGCGTACCGGGGGCGGCCGGGCCGGGGTCGGCGGCGTCCGGGTCCAGGCCCTGGCCCTGCCCCTGGCCGGTGTTGAACTCTCTGAAGACCGAGGCGAGGAAGCCCGGCCGGGGGAACTGGACGGTGGCGGTGCCGTCGGGCTGGCCGTCTGCTGAGTGCTGCATCGGTCGTCGTTCCCCCATGCTCGTCCGGCGCCTGCCCGGGGCGGCCGGCGACCCTGCGGCCCGCCCCTGCCGGACATTGTCCACCGAACGGGCGGCAGTGGTCAGCCCAGCCTCTCAGTTGGTCCGGGTGTTGGTCAGGTGCAGGCCGATGTAGCCGACATAGATCCGGCCACTGCCCGAGCAGTCGTCCAGGTAGTGCAGCCGGGGCGCGGTACGGCCACCGCCGATCCGCAGGTGTGCGCCCATGAAGGCGCGCCGGGAGGCGTCCACGCTCTCCGGGACGG
Organism: Kitasatospora sp. NPDC056731; assembly: GCF_040687675.1. NCBI lineage: Bacteria > Bacillati > Actinomycetota > Actinomycetes > Kitasatosporales > Streptomycetaceae > Kitasatospora > Kitasatospora sp. NPDC056731. The sequence goes on along the minus strand of NZ_JBFBNR010000038.1, from coordinate 8,827 downwards.
GCAGCATCCGTTCGCGCTTCCACTTGGTGTGGCTGAACACCGTCCGGGACTCCCCGCGCACCGCCTTGCGGGGCGGGAAGTGGTGGCAGCCCTCCGGGGTGTGCTCGCACCACTGCTTGAAGTCGCCGCCGGCCGCGCCGCGGACCGCCGCCTCGGCGTACTCCTGAAGGGCGGTCAGCCCGTCCCAGGCGAGCCGGGCCCAGCCCGCGCCGGAGCACCGGAGCCCGTCCAGGGCGAGCGCGTTCTTCTGGTCACCGGTGAAGGTCAGCAGCGTGAACTCGTCGATCCTGGCCATGAGTTCGGTGAAGGTCTCCGGTTTTCCGGGCCGGGCAAACGGCTTGGCGGCGAAGTGCCCGGCGGCGCCCTGGAGGATGCAGTGGCGCCCGGTGAGGGCGCGGGAGCCGGCCCGTACGTGGCCGTCCCGGCCGTCGTGGCGCTCGCGGAGCTCCGGACGGTCGCGGCCCTCATGACCCTCGCGGCCGTCCTGCTTGTCCCGGCTGTCCCGACCCACGCGGTTGTCCCGGCGCTCGTGCCGCAGGGTGCGCCGGACCCGCTCCAGCTCGTCGGCCCTGGCCTGCTGCTCGGCGCGGTCCTGCTGCTCCTCCCGGACGAGCGCGGCCAGCTCGGCGCGGGCGGCCGCCTGGTCCCCGGCCGGGCTGACGGCCGCGCGGGGCGGCGCCGGGGCGACCCGCAGCACCGGGACGGCCGCCAGCGTGGGCGGCAGCGGCAGGTCGGCGGCGAGCCGGCGCGGCTCGCGGGCGAGCAGCCCGGCCGCGCGGCGGAGGTCCTGCTCTATTCGCCCCCGGGCGAGCACCGGGTGCCGGGCGCCGTCGCACCGGGAGGCGGGGTCGACCTCGGGCAGGTAGGTGCGCACCGCTCCGCCGTAGACGCTGTGGTACTCCAGCGCGACGTTGAACCCGGTCCGGGCGCCCGGGTCCAGGACGTAGGCGGTGGCCAGGCCGGGCAGCTGGTGGCAGAGCGGGCGGACGACGTCCTCGACCCAGCGGTCGAGCGGGAGGTTCACCGGGACGCTGGCGACCACGACGGGCAGCCGGCGCTCCGGGTCGCAGAGCTCGTCGATCAGGCCGTCGACCTCGCCGGCGGTGATCACCCGGGGGGCCGGGTGGACGGCGGCCGGGCCGTCGGTGGCGTCGAGCAGCGGCAGGAGGGTGCGGGCGAGTTCGGGCACCGGCACCCGGCAGGGCGTCCGCACGCCGTTGCCGGTGCTGTGCGTCTCGGCCTCCAGCCGGACCCAGGTGGGGCCGTCGGCCGCGGTGGCCACGGTCAGGGTGAGCTGCTGGGTGCCGTGCGGGGTCGGGGTGCGCAGGCGCCGGCGGTCGTAGCGGCCGGCGGCCGGGCCGCCGCGCAGCGGGCCCTGGTCGCGGTCGAGCAGGACGCGGTCGCCCAGGCGCAGTCGCTCGGCGGCGGGGGCCGATCGGGGCTGCGTCGGTCCGGACGTCGTCAGCCCAGGGGGCGTCAGTTCGGGCAGTTTCGGTCGGGTTGGAGCCGTCCCCGTCGAGGCCGGTCCGGCCGGGGGCGGCCCGGTGAGGGCACGGGGAGCCGGCGGGGGCTCCTCGCAGCCTTCCTGTTTCAGCCAGGCGGCGAGCTGCTCGTCGGCCAGGGCGACGGCCTCGCGGTGCGGGAGGGTGGTGGTGACGGTCATCCGGTAGGGCGTCGCGGGGCCGGTCAGGTCGGCGCCGGCGGGCGACGAAAAGCGGTCTGAGGTCATGCGCATACCTCCGTGGTGCGGGGTGGGGTCTGGTGTCCTCCATCGATGGGTTATTCGTCCGGTTCGGCCGGATCCTTGCCCAGGAAACGCCACGGCCCGGAGCGGAAGTTCCAACTCCGGGCCACGTCAATACGTTCGGGTGAATCTGCTCAAGCCGTGCACCGCGTGGCGCGGCTCCCGGGCCCGCCCCCTCGTCGCCGGACGGCGGACGGCGGGCGACGGGGCACGGGTGACAGCGCCGGAGCAGCCCTGGTCAGACCTCGGCAGGTCAGGCCTCGGCGGGCCGGGCGCCGCTGCGACTCCACGCGGGCTCCGCGACCGGCACCGCCAACGGGCAACCGGCCGGGGCGGCATAGCTCGCGATCAGCACCACGGGCTCGTCCCCGAGGTTGCGCCCCACGTGGACGTGGACCGGTCCGGCCTCCTCGACCAGCGAGTCCCCGGCCCGGCTGACCTCGACCCGGCCGTCGTGCAGGGTCCGGGTCAGCGTCCCGGACAGCACCACCACGTCCACCCGGCCCGGGTGGTAGTGCCAGCCGGTGCTGGCCCCCGGCGGCAGGGTGACGGTCTGGACGACGGGCATCTCGGGGCGGCTTCCTGCTCGACGACCGGACCAGGCTAGGCACGCCCCGCAAGGCTCCGAAACGGATCGGCCGCGATCTGGCCGAATAGGTGGCCGAAAGCGCCGCCGCCCGCCTGCTCCGGCATCAGACCGGCACCTCGACGTACGTCCGGCCGGCCGGGACCGCGACGGCGGTACCGCCGGTCGCCTCGGCCAGCCAGGCGTGGAAGGCCGACACCTCCGGCTGCGGCACACCCACCTCGATCCGCACCCCGGCCGGCTCGTAGGCCAGGTCGCTCACCGTGTAGCCGGCCGCCCGCAGGTCGTTCTCCACCCGCCCGGCGCGCACGTGGTCGGCCGTCACCGCGAGCAGGGCCACCGGCCGCCGCTCCAGCAGACCGATCTCGTCCACCGTCTCGGACACCGCGTTCCCGTACGCCCGCACCAGGCCGCCCGCGCCGAGCTTGATGCCGCCGAAGTACCTGGTCACCACGGCGGCGGTGTCGGTCAGGCCGCGCCGGCGCAGCACCTCCAGCATCGGCACCCCGGCGGTGCCGCCGGGCTCGCCGTCGTCGCTGGAGCGTTCGCGGCGCTGCTCGTCGCCGACCACGAAGGCGGTGCAGTTGTGCCGCGCGTCCCAGTACTGCTTGCGGATGCCGGCGATGAAGGCCTGCGCCTCCTCCTCGTCGGCGACCCGGGCGAGGTGGCAGATGAACCGGGACTTCTTGATCTCGGTCTCGTGGCTGCCGGCCCGCCGGATGGTGAGGTACGGCCTGGCGGTCGGTTCCGGCGTGGCGGACATGACGCGGTGGTTCTCCCGGAAACGGCGACGGCTGGCGGCGCACACCCCGGGCGTCCCGGGGCGGCACCGCCAGCCTACGGCGTGTCTTGTGAATCAGGCCGAGACCGCGACCTGATCCACAAGACACGCCCTAAGCCCTGGCCGGGCTTCGTCGGCCGGTCGCGGGGTCAGCGCCCTGCCAGGGCGTCCAGCCGGGCGCGGTCCAGGCCGGTCAGCGCGGTGACCTCGGCCGGGTCGACGGCGCCGCAGTCCAGGCCGCGCAGCAGGTAGCCGCTGAGCGCCCGGGCGGTGGCCGGCTCGTCCATCACGTCGCCACCGGCCTTGGCGACGTACGCGGCCAGCCGGGCTGCGGCGGCCGCCAGGCCCTCGCGGTAGAAGGAGTACACCGCGACGTAGCGGGTCGGCAGGTGCGCCGGGTGCATGTCCCAGCCCTGGTAGTAGGCGCGGGCCAGCGAGCGGCGGACCAGGTCGTGATGCAGCTTCCAGGCGGCGTGCACCTGTTCGGTGGAGCCGGTCGGGATGACGTTGGTCGAGCCGTCGGAGAGTCGGACGCCGGTGCCGGCCGCGGCCACCTGCATGACCGCCTTCGCGTGGTCGGCGACCGGGTGGTCCATGCTCTGGTGGGCCGCGCTGACGCCGCAGGAGGCGCTGTAGTCGAAGGTGCCGTAGTGCAGCCCGGTGGCGCGGTCTTCGGCGGCCTCGATCATCCGGGCCACGGTGGCCCGGCCGTCCGGGCCGAGGATGGCCTGGGTGGTCTCGATCTGGATCTCGAAGCCGATCCGGCCGGCGGGCAGCCCGGCGCGGCGCTCGAAGTCCTCCAGCAGCCGGACCAGCGCGGTGACCTGCTCGGCGTAGGTCACCTTGGGCAGGGTGAGCACCAGGCCGTCCGGCAGGCCGCCGCCGGCCAGCAGGGTGGCCAGGAACAGTTCCAGGGTGCGGATGCCGCGGTCGCGGACGGCCGCCTCCATGCACTTGATCCGGATGCCGAGGTACGGCGGCGCGGCGCCCTCGGCCACGGCGGCGGCGACCAGTTCGGCGGCGCGGACGGCGGCGGCGTCCTCCTCGGCGTCCGGGCGGGGTCCGTAGCCGTCCTCGAAGTCGATCCGCAGGTCCTCGACCGGCTCGCGCTCCAGCTTGGCGCGGACCCGGGCGTGCACGTCGGCGAGCAGCTCGTCGTCGGCCAGGCCGAGGGCGCGGGCCAGCTCGGCGGGGGTACGGGCGTGGGTGTCGAAGGCCTCCAGAGCCTGGCGGCCCCACTCCCGTACGGTGTCGGCGGCGAAGGCGTCGGCCGGGACGTAGACGGTGTGCACCGGCTGCCTGGTACCGGTGTCGCCGGGGTAGCGGCGCGCCAGGTCGGCGTCGACCGGGGCGAGCAACGCCTCCACGGCGGCGCGGGCGGCGGCGGAGAAGGAGGCCCCGCCCGTCGGTCCGTTACCGTCGACCTCGACCTGCGACATCCGCACTCCTCCACGCCGGACCAACACTTCAACAATTTGTTGAGGAGAAGGTAGCTCCGGCCGAACCGGGCGTCAACGGCCGACCGAGCGGTGGACGGAGAAGCGTTCGACGGAGGAACGTTCCACGGGGTGTCCGGCCGAGGCGGCCCGGGTCAGTCCCTCCCGGCGGCGGCGTAGCGGTCGCGCAGCTGCGGGTAAAGCTCGGCGACGTCCTTGGGGTGGACCGAGCCGTCCGGACGGTTGCCGGTGACGCCATACTGCTTGGTCAGCCACTCGGCGAGGCGCTGCGGGTCGGGCTGGTGCTCGTGGTTGTCCATGTAGCTGACCAGCGCGTCATAGGCCAGGTCCGGATCCAGCCGGGACGGGGCCGAGCGCGGCGCGGACTCCTCGTCATGGACGGGGGGCTGCTCGGCCGCAACGAACTGCTCGCCGTGGACGGGCTGCTCGGCCGGAGCGGGCTGCCCAGCCGGAAGGGGCTGCCCCGGGTGACGGGGCTGCGGCTCGGCGGCGAACCCCGCCTCCTGGGCGACCTGGGCCTGGGGCTGCTGCGGGAGGACCGGCTCCTCGGCGACCGGACGCGGGGGCTTGAACCACGGCGAGGCCTGGCCGGGCACCCGCCCGCCGGGGGCGGCGTCGGACGGGTGTCCCGTGGTGCGCACCGGGCGCTCGGTCCACACGTTCAGCTCCTCGCGGTGCGGCTGCGGGGCCTCCTCCGCCACGCCGTCCGGCTCCTGCGCGGCACGCAGCCGGACGGCCGCCAGCTTTGCCAGCATCGGCGCGGCCACCTCGGCGGACATCGGCGCGACGGCGACCGGAGCCGGGGCCGCGGCCGGTTCGGGCTGGGGCTGGGGCTGGGGCTGGACCTGGGTCTGAGCCTGGGCCTGGGATTGGGGCTGGACCTGCGGTATCTGCTGCGCCTGCCGGGCCGGCTCCGGGCGGGCCGAAGCGGGGGCGGCGGCGACGGGAGCCGCGGGGGCGGCGGCCTCGGCCGGGGCGATGGCCGTGGCGGCGCGGCCGTCCTGCCGCTGGAGCTCCAGTGCCTCCTTCTCCGCCAGAGCCTCCCGGGCCTCGCGCTCGCGCGCCTCCTCGTCCAGACGGTCGAACAGCGCCGGGTCCAGCGGCACCCCGTACTTGGCCAGCTTGAGCGGCAGCAGAGCCTGGATCGGCGCCGAGCGGCGCCAGCCGCGGCCATACCGGAAGCGCAGCTGCGCCCGGTAGACCAGGCGGTTCTGCTCCAGCCGGACGACCTCGTCGTAGGAGCGCAGCTCCCACAGCTTCATCCGGCGCCAGAGCTTGAAGGTCGGCACCGGGGAGAGCAGCCAGCGCATCATCCGGACCGAGTCCATGTGCCGGTCGACCGTGATCGCCGCGATCCGGCCGACCGCGTGCCGGGAGGCCTCGACCACGACCACGAAGAGCACCGGGATGACGGCGTGCATCCCCATGCCGAGCGGATCGCCCCAGGAGGCGGCCGCGTTGAAGGCGATGGTGGCGACGGTCAGCACCCAGGCGGTCTGCCGCAGCATCGGGAAGGGAATCCGCAGCCAGGTCAGTACCAGGTCGAGCGAGAGGAGCACGACGATGCCGGCGTCGACGCCGATCGGGAAGGCGTAGGAGAAGGCCCCGAAGCCCTTCTCCTGGGCCAGTTCGCGCACCGCGTTGTACGAGCCCGCGAAGCCGATGCCCGAGATGATGCAGGCGCCGGCCGCGACCAGGCCGAGCAGGCCCCGATGGGCCTTGGTGAGCGTTGGGCGTGCCATTACGTCTATCAACCCCTGGATGTCGGCTGCTGCCGTACGCTGCCTCGGCTGCCGGTTCCCGCTTGTCGGGGCGCCGGACGGCTGAGCGACCTCCGGGCTCGGCCCACCGGAGTTTACTCGTACACCTGTTTCAGCGTTTCCGCAGCCTGGCGTGTCACCGTCCGGGGCTGACGACCCGCCCGCCGTGGACCGGGCGGATCGTCAGCCCTTCGGCCCGGCCGTTCCGTTGAGGTAGGTCAGCACCGCGAGCACCCGGCGGTTGGCGTCCTCGGCGGGGGCCAGTTCGAGCTTGGTGAAGATGTTGGCGATGTGCTTGGCCACCGCCCCGTCGCTGACCGCCAGACGGGCGGCGATCGCCGAGTTGGAGCAGCCCTCGGCCATCAGCTCCAGCACCTCGCGCTCGCGCGGGGACAGCCGCAGCAACGGGCCGGGCCGACGCGAGGTGATCTGCATCAGCTTCGCGATCACGTCCGGGTCCATCGCCGTTCCGCCGGCCGCCACCCGGCGGACCGCGTCGATGAACTGGTCGGCGTTGAACACCCGGTCCTTCAGCAGGTATCCGATCCCGCCGGTGCCGTCGGCCAGCAGCTCGCGCGCGTACAGCTGCTGAACATGCTGCGACAGCACCAGCACCGGCAAGCCCTGGATCTCCTTGCGGGCCTTCAGCGCCGCCTGCAGCCCCTCGTCGGTGAGCGTCGGGGGCAGCCGGACGTCGACCACGGCCACGTCCGGCCGGTGGGTCAGCAACGCCTCCAGCAGCTCGGGGCCCGTCTCCACGGCCGCGGCGATGGTGAAACCGTGCGCCTCCAGCAGTCGGATCAGGCCTTCGCGAAGGAGGTAGAGGTCCTCGGCGAGGACAACTCGCACGGCAGCTCCAAGGTGATGGTGGTCGGACCGCCCGACGTGCTGTCGATGGCGAGGACACCGTCGAAGGTACCCAATCGCCGCTCGATCCCGCGCAGGCCGGTGCCCCGGGACGGATCCGCCACGCCCACCCCGTCGTCCGTCACCGTGATCCGTAGGAGCCCGGCCCGGTACAGGATGTCCACCCACACTTGCTCCGCCCCGGAGTGCTTGGCCGCATTGGCCAGCAGCTCACAGATGCTGAAGTAGACCGCCGCCTCCACCGGCGCCGGCGGACGGTCCGGCAGGCTCACGCACACCTCGGTCGGCAGGGCGCTGTCCAGCGCCAAGGCGCGCACGGCGTCGCCCAGTCCACGCTCGGCGAGCACCGGCGGGTGAATGCCGCGGACCAGGTCCCGCAGCTCCTGGAGCGCCCGGGCCGAGGACTGCCGCGCCTCGGAGAGCAGTTCCCGGGCGGCCGCCTGGTCGGTGTCCATCAGGTGCTCAATGGTGCCCAGCGTCATCCCTATCGCGACCAGTCGCGCCTGCGCGCCGTCGTGCAGGTCCCGCTCGATCCGCCGCAGCTCCGCCGCCTGGTCGCCGACCGCGTCCGCCCTGGTCTCGGTCAGCTCGGCCACCCGCCTGGTCAGCTGGGCGTGCGTCGCCCGGCCGTCCTGGTCCAGCACCCGGCGGGCCGCCTCGGCGTACCCCCGCACCGCGTACGGCGCCACGAGCACCCCGACCGCCACCATGCCGAGCCCGAGCACGGCGCTCAGCAGGACCGACACCAGGCGTGCGGGCACCGGCCCGAACCCGTCCACAGGCAGCGGCGTCAGGGTGCAGGCCACGCCCAGCACCATCAGGACGGCCACCGGGCCCGCCAGCGCCACCACCAGGGCGGGGCTGATGGCCAGCCAGGTCACCTCCGACCGGGTCGTCCGGTCCCGGGCGCCCCAGTGCAGCAGTTGCGCGTACTTCGCGACCGTCCGGGAGCGGTGGTACGAGTAGCCCGTCCACCAGTGCCCGCGTTCGTCCAGCTCCAACGCGGGCCGGGGCTGGTACACCGCCGGCAGGCGGATGCCGTACCAGCGCTCCAGCTGCTGGCGCGTCCGGCTCGCCGTGCGGCGCACGAACAGAGCCGCCACCAGGGCGCCGGCGATGGCCGCCACCGCGAGGCCGAACAGGACCACCGGGTAGTACGAATCCTGGAAGACCGAGGCCGTGACCCCACCCGCCGCCATCGCCGCCCCCACCGGCAGCACTAGCCCCGGCACCGCGCCCACCACCAGGAGAGCCAGCCGCGCCAGCCCCTGGCCGCCCGACGCGACGGCCGCCTCGGTCTGCGCGCGCACCGTCGCGCCGCTCGTTCGACTCGCTGTTGCCACGGAAGCTCCTGATGCCGGTCTCGATCGTCCTCCACAAGTGTTCACGAACGACCCGCTCCAGGCACTGGCCATGCCACCCCAATTGCGAGGTGGTCCTAGCACCACCTGCGGGTGGACATAGCCCGAGCGGATTGTTGAGATTGTCTGGAAATGCAAAGAACCCCCATCCGGTTTCCCGGATGGGGGTTCTCTGTGAATAATTGTTCGGCGGCGTCCTACTCTCCCACAGGGTCCCCCCTGCAGTACCATCGGCGCTGTAAGGCTTAGCTTCCGGGTTCGGAATGTAACC